>CAXNIC010000142.1:0-11866 GCA_964201945.1 Alphaproteobacteria bacterium | reverse complement strand
AAGGCGCTGGCCGACGTGCCCCGGCACCGGCTCGCCGGTGTCGCCGTGGTCACCGACGGCCAGGTCCATGACCTTCCCGCCGACGCCAAGGATCTCCTCGGTGCCCCGCTGCATGTGATGCTGACCGGGCAGAAGGGAGAGGCCGATCGCCGCCTGGTGATCGAGAAGGCCCCGACCTACGGCCTCGTCGGCAAGCCGATCTCCATGTCGATCCGGGTCGAGGATGCGGCGGTCGCGCCGGGAACGCCGGTGCAGGTCACCATCCGTCGGGACGGCGCCGCCGAGCAGCGGCTGACGGTTCCGGTCGGGCGCACGGTCGAGGTTCCGCTCACCCTCGATCATGGCGGCCAGACCGTGGTCGAGCTCTCGGTCGAAGCCGGGCCGAAGGAGCTGACCCTCGACAACAACCGGGCGGTCGCCGCGCTGAACGGCGTTCGCGACCGGCTCCGCGTGCTGCTGGTCTCGGGCGAGCCTCACGCCGGCGAGCGGACGTGGCGCAGCCTCCTGAAGGCCGACCCCTCGGTCGACCTCGTGCACTTCACCATCCTGCGGCCGCCGGAGAAGCAGGACGGCACGCCGATCCGCGAGCTGTCGCTGATCGCGTTCCCGATCCGCGAGCTGTTCGAGATCAAGCTCGACGAGTTCAACCTCATCATCTTCGATCGTTTCCGCCGCCAGGGCATCCTGCCGCGCGCCTACATCGCTAACATCGCCGACTACATCGAGAAGGGCGGCGCGCTGCTGGATGCGACCGGCCCGCCCTTCACCGGATCGCTCAGCCTCTACCGCAGCCCGCTCGGGCGCGTGATGCCGGCCGAGCCGACCGGACAGGTGGTCGAGCAGGGCTTCAAGCCGGTGCTGAGCCAGGCCGGCCATCGCCACCCGGTCACCGCCGATCTGCCCGGCAGTGCCGGCGACGATCCCACCTGGGGCCGCTGGTTCCGCTACATCGACGCCGAAGCGCAGCGGGGCGAGGTCGTCATGCAGGGGCCGAACGCGCGGCCGCTGCTGGTGCTCGACCGTGTCGGCAAGGGCCGGGTCGCCCAGCTGATGAGCGACCACATCTGGCTCTGGACCCGCGGTTTCGAAGGCGGCGGCCCGCAGGCCGAGCTGCTGCGCCGCCTGGCGCATTGGCTGATGAAGGAGCCGGAGCTCGAGGAGAACGTGCTCTCCGCCCAGCTTCGCGGCGACCGGCTGGAAGTGACGCGGCGGACGGTGAAGGCCGACGACCGCCCGGTGACGGTGACGCTGCCCAACGGCGAGACCGCCAGCGTCGCCATGACTGAGGATGCTTCGGGCAAGGCCAGCGGCACGCTCGCGGTCGACCAGCCCGGGCTCTACCGCCTCGCCGACGGCCAGCGCACCGCGATCACCGCGGTCGGGCCTCTCAACCCGCTCGAATGGGCGGATGTCCGTGCCACGGACGCGAAGCTCTCGCCCTTCACCCAGGCTTCCGGTGGCTCGGTCCACTGGCTGCAGGACGCGACGCCGGAGCCGCGCAAGGTGCGCCCCGGCCGGCCGGCCTTCGGCCGCGACTGGATCGGCTTCCGCAGCAACGGCGACTTCGCCACCGTCGGCCTGGATGAGGTCGCCCTCATGCCGGCGCTGCTGGTGCTGGCGATGGCGCTCGGCATGGCGATGATCGCTTGGCGGCGCGAGGGCAAGTAGCCTCGGCTTAAGGGTGGGCGACGGCGTAGCCCGGATACCAGCTCGTGAAGACGATCCCGGCGACGACCAGGACGATGGACATGGTTGCGCGGGTCTCGGCCGGCAGCTGCCGGCGCTCGCGCGGGAACGCGTTCGCTGCCAGCACCGGGTAGATCGCGCCCCAGACGGCGGTGATGGCGGTGACGATGTGGATCGTCAGCGGATGCGTCCATTGATCCTGCGGCACGCGCTCATGCGCCCATTGCTCGGCGAAGGGATGGCCGAGCGCGATCGAGGCGAAGGCATAGAGGGCGAGGCCGCCGGTCAGCAGCAGTCCCGACCAGCGCTCAGCCGATGCCGGGTCCTGGCGATCCCAGACGAAGCTGGCGGCGATCAGAGCGGCGAGCACGAAGCTGAACTGCTTCGCCTGGCCGCCGAGAGCCCAGGGCGCGAGGGTCGCGGCCGCCGAGATCAGGCTGACCAGGAGCGCCGTCCGCCGGGGAAGAAAGCGCGATGCCACCATCAGCACGATGATCGGCAGGAATGAGAGGAAGACGGCCATCAGTCTCTCCGTTCCCAGGGCGGCACCGGCCCGAATTTCTCGGCGAGGAAGTCGACGAAGGCCGCGACCTTCGGCGGAAGATGATGCTTGTGCGGATAGACGACATGCAACGGCGTCTGGTCCGGCACCTCGTAGTCCTGAAGCAGCGGCACCAGTCGTCCGTCGCGGAGGCTGGAGGCGGCGATGAAGCGCGAGAGCCGGGCGATGCCGAGCCCGGACTCGGCCAGCCGGAACACGGTGTCGCCGTCGCCGGCGACGATCGGGCCTGAGATGGGAACGCTGATCCGCCCCGCGGGCGTGTCGAAGGGCCAGTCGTTGAGATGGATGAGGCCGGGATCGCGGAAGCCGAGGCCGTCATGGTCGGCGAGCTCTTGCGGCGTCTTCGGTGCGCCCCGTCTTTCGATATAGGCCGGCGCCGCGCAGACGACGCGGGTGGCCCAGGCAATCTTGCGCGCGACCAGCGAGGAGTCGGCGAGCGTGCCGAGGCGGATCGCGACGTCGATGCCCTCGGCGACGAGGTCGACGCGGCGGTCGGAGAAGTCTAGGTCGATCTTGAGCGCCGGATGCCGGCGGGTGAATTCCGGCAGAAGGCGCAGGATCTGGTGCGGGCCGAAGGCGGTGAAGGTGCTGATGCGGAGCACGCCGGAGATGTAGCCGGGCCGGCCGCGGGCCTCCGCCTCCGCTTCCTCAAGGTCGCTGAAGAGCTGGAGCACGCGCTGGTGGAAGCGCACCCCTTCCTCGGTCAGCGCCACGCTGCGGGTGGTGCGGTAGAGGAGGCGGGTGTGCAGGCGCTCTTCCAGCCGCTGCAGGCTGCGGCTCACCGCCGACGGAGTCAGGCCGAGAGCCTGGGCAGCCCGGGTCAGGCTGCCCAGCTCGGCGGCTCGGGCGAAGGTCTGCAGATCGCCGAAGCTGTTATTCATGCATTGAAATCATAAATCATATGATTTCAGAGCGCATTATTGTTTTATGAGAACATATTAGATTAGGGATCTTCCTTGGAGAAATCCCATGCACCCCGACAGGCTTCCCCGGCTCGATTGGGACTCGGTTCCCCGTTACGCCGCCCGTGCCCATGCGCTGAGAAGCGCTGAACTGCGCCGTTTGCTCGGTTATTTGACTGCCGGCCTCGTGCGGCTGGCTCGGCGCCCGTTCAGGCGCCGGCCGGCGGCGGTACGGCTTCACCCGGCCGGGTGGTGGTGAA
This sequence comes from Alphaproteobacteria bacterium, assembly GCA_964201945.1. GTDB lineage: Bacteria > Pseudomonadota > Alphaproteobacteria > SHVZ01 > SHVZ01 > SHVZ01. The sequence continues at coordinate 8,456 of CAXNIC010000142.1, read as the reverse complement.
GGCCGCGAAGGCAGAGGCCGCGCCGTTTCGGGCAGGCGGTCCCTTAAGCGGCGGATAGGGCTCGGGCCGGAGCTGGCAACGTCAGAGGAGGGGGCGCCCGCTCCAGCCTATCCATACGGCCTCGCCTTCGCGTGACCTAATACTATCTTTGAATGAATAATTCGTCCAGGCTCACCGTGAGGGGGATTTCATCTCCTTGACCGTCGGCCGGCCCTCGCCCTCCAGAACCGCGTAGTGGGTGAAGCCCGACGCCTGCAGCCCCTCGAGCTGGCGGCCGAGCTTCTTCTCCAGCGGGAACAGCGACGGCGCCAGCCCCTCGCCCCGGAGCGTCCGGGATGTGGAGAGCGCGCGACGAAGGTCGGTCCCCTCCGGCACCAGCAGCGCCGTCAGCTTGGCCTCGTTTGGCGGGGTGAAGGCCTTGTCCATCAGGATGGTGACGACGCGCTCGAAGCCGATGGAGAAGCCGCAGGCCGGCGCCTCCTCGCCCGAGAGCTTTCCAACCATACGGTCGTAGCGGCCGCCGCCGGCGATGGAGAAGTCGTAGCCGGGCTGGGCGATCTCGAACACTGGGCCGGTGTAGTAGCCCATGCCGCGCACCAGGGTCGGATCGAAGACGACCTTGTAGCGGTTGCCGGCATCGGCACCGACCGCGTCCAGGATCTCGCGCACCAGTCCCGGCACCTTGGCCGGCAGGCTGTCGCCGAGGCGCTTGGCGAAGTCCTCGACCGAGATCCCCTCGACACCGTCCAGCATCGAGGCGAGGCGGTCGATCTGCGCCTCGGTGAACCCCTGCTGTGCCAGTTCCTTCTTCACGCCGTCGACCCCGATCTTGTCGAGCTTGTCGAGGGTGATGAAGACCGAGCCGTAGCGGGCCTCCTCGACGCCGGAGGCGGCCGCGATCGCGGTCAGGATGCGGCGGTCGTTCAAGCGGATGGTGAAGCCCTCGAAGCCGACGGCGATCAGCGCCTCGGCGGAGGCCACCAGCAGCTCGGCCTCGGCCAGGCCTTCCTCGAGCCCGATGATGTCGATGTCGCATTGGGTGAACTGGCGGTAGCGGCCCTTCTGCGGCCGCTCGGCGCGGAACACCGGGCCGATCTGGATGGCCTTGAAGGCGCGGGGAAGGCTGGCGCGGTTGGAGGTGAAGAAGCGGACCAGCGGCACCGTCAGGTCGAAGCGGAGGCCGAGATCGACGAGGTCGTCCTCGGTCATGCCGGGCTTGGAAAGGTCGAGCTTCTCGCCCCGCTTCATCACCTTGAAGACGAGCTTGGCGTTCTCGCCGCCGTCGTCGCCGGTCAAGAGCTGGATGTTTTCCAGCGCCGGAGTCTCGATGCGGGTGTAGCCGAAGCGGCGATAGGTCTCGAGGATGCGGGTCTGCATCCAGTCGCGGATGGCCGCTTCGGTCGGCAGGATGTCCCGCATGCCGCGGGCAGGCTGTGGTTTGGACACGGATTGTCTCTCAGAAAAAGATAAAGGGCTTGGCGGCGACGACGGCGGAGGGCGGCCCTTACGTCAGGCGGCCGACCGCTGTCCGTGTCGCTCGATCAGGTCGAACCAGCGGTCGCCGATGGTGCGGCCCAGATGCTCGGCGGCGGCGAGATGGGTCTCCATCTCCGCTTCCAGCCGTGTCGTGATCTTCTCGTCCGCGCCGGCGGTCTTGGCCCAGGTGCGGACCATGCCGCGATCCACCTCGGGGTGGAACTGCACGGCATAGGTCGAGCGGCCGATGCGGTAGGCCTGGTTGAGGCAATCGTCATTCTCGGCAAGGCGCGTCGCCTCGTCCGGCAGGTCGAAGGTGTCTTCGTGCCACTGCATCGGGCGGATCGCGGCGCCGAGACCGGTGAAGATCGGGTCGGCCTGGCCGGCCTCGGTCAGGCGCACCGGGCAGAAGCCGATCTCAGTCACCTTGTTGCGGTAGACCGGCTTGCCGAAGCTGCGCGCGATGATCTGGGAGCCTAGGCAGATGCCGAGGATCGGGCGGCCGGCATCATGGAAGCGCCGGACCATCCGGTGGAGCCGCGAATAGTAGGGAAAGCCCGCGTCGTCGGCGGCGCTCATCGCGCCCCCCATCAGGACGAGGCCGTCATGCGCCTCGGGACCGTCCGGGAAGGCGTCGCCCTGGAACGGCAGGGTCGGAACCAGCGTCGCGCCACGGGCGGCGAGCCGCTCGCCGACCACGCCGGCCGGATCATCCCTGTCGTGCTGGACCACCAGGATACGCATGGGGCCGGACCCTAGCCGCCGAGCCTTGCCTCGTCCAGCCGGACGTGGCCCGCATCCCAGGGGCCGGGCCAGGCCTCGGCGCCGTCCCGGCGGAGCGCCCGGCAGGCGCCGACCGGCACGTCGCGGGCGATCAGCAAGGGACCGTCGCCATCGGACTCGGCCAGCATCGGGATCTCCGCATGGACCCCGTTGGCGCCGAGGCTGGGCTCGCAGGGGAGATAGACCGCCGCACCGGAGGTCGCCGGCTCGGGCTCGCCATGGAGCACCTGGCTGCCGATAACGCCGACCGCGGCGACCGGACAGACGAACTCGATCGCGCGTGCCTTGGCGCAGCCGAAGACCCGGCGGTAGCCGGATTCGAGGTCGGTCATCGACGGCACCAGCACCAGGTCGAGGTCGAGCGCCTGCATCCGTGCCGCCAGCGCCGGCTGCTCGATGTCGAGGCAGACCGGCATGGAGAGGCGAAGGCCGCGCCATTCGAACACCGTCAGGGTCCGGCCCGGATTCACCTGCCAGCCGCCGACGCGCTTCTCGAACGGCGTCAGGCAGAGCTTGTCCTGATACCCGCGAGCCCCGTCGGGCAGCAGCAGATGGCCGCGGTTGATGAAGCCGCCGGCCTCGGCGACCGGCATGGTGCCGGCAGCGAGCGCGAGCTTCCGTCCGGCAAGCGCGCGCGCGAGACCGGCCAGCGCCGCCTCGGTCAGCGCCGCCATCCAGGCGACCTCGCGGCCGCGGGCGAGGTCGGCCGGAGCGAAGGTGAGCCAGTGCGAGGAGATCCATTCCGGCAGCAGCAGCAGGTCGGCCCCGCCGGCCTCAGCTTCGGCGATCTTCGCTGCGGCGACGTCCACCCACTCGCCGAGCGAGGCGAGGGGCCGGCTGAGATTGGAAGCCCAGAGCGCGAGGGTGACCGTGTCCATCCGCTGGTCCTAGAGGCAAGCGCGCGGGAGTGGCAAGAGCAACATGCGGGCAGTCCCGGCTGTTATGCTGGGTGACGCAACGGTCCCGGGAGACGGACATGAAACAGAACGCCGAAGTCATCGCCTGCCTGAACGGGCTCCTGAAGAACGAGCTGACCGCGATCAACCAGTACTTCCTCCATGCCCGGATGATGAAGAACTGGGGGTTCGTGCGCATCGGCAAGCGTATCTACGAGGAATCGATCGGCGAGATGAAGCATGCCGACAAGCTGATCGAGCGCATCCTCTTCCTGGAAGGGCTGCCCAACGTCCAGGACCTGGGGAAGCTCCTGATCGGCGAGACGGTGCCGGAGTGCCTGGCATCCGACCTGAAGCTCGAATCCGCGGCGCGCACGGACGTGGTCAAGGCCATCGGCCTGTTCGAGACCCAGCGCGACTATGTCAGCCGCGCGCTCGCCGCCGACATCCTCAAGGATGCCGAGGAGCACATCGACTTCCTGGAAACCGAGATCGGTCTGATCGAGAAGGTCGGCCTGCAGAATTACCTGCAGAGCCAGATGGATCCGAGCGGCGGATCCTGAGGTAGAGCCGTCGCCCTCAGTCGGCGGCGGCGCTCATCTCGGCGGGGACGGCGGCCGTGCGAGCCTCGTCCAGGCTGCTCCGGATATGGCCGATGCAGGACCCGCAGTTGGGGGCGGTGCCCTTGGCCTTGAACACCTGGGCGACCGTGCAGGCGCCGGCGCGGGCGAAAGCGGCGACGTCGCGGTCGGAAATCGCCCGGCAGAGACAAAGATACAAGCGGTGGCTCCTGCAACTCAGTCGCATTGACATTAGGCGGCGGCCGGCTCATTCTCAAGCGGAAATTGCGAGTGACTCTCACTTGCTCGTGAGCGGAGCCGGCCCTTGTTCCTCTGGCGCAGCCTGGACCCGAAGACGTTGATGGCGGTGCTGGCCACGGCTGTCGGCCGCGAGGCCAAGGCACCGGCATCGATCCCGCCGAAACCCGCGCCGGTTGTTCCGGCCAAGGACGCCGTGGCATAATCCGCTCGCCATGGCCGTCAACCCGACCCCTCCTCGCGACCCCCGCATCGGCTCGTCGCCGCAGCGGAAGATGCTGCCGCCTCCGGTCGGCCGCGCCGAAGCCGGCCGGGCCGAGCGCCCGGAAGGGGCTGCCCAGCAGAAGCCGGGCCTGGCCCAGCGCATCAAGACCGCCGTCACCGACGACGAGATCGACGGCCAGATCATGCGCATGTTCAAGATGATCGCCCGCGGGCTGATCAACCTGGCCGCGCCTCGCGGCAGCTACCTCAACATCGTGACCTGACCGGCGACGTTTCGTCGTCGGCTCGCTTTGTCGGCGATGGCTCACTCGGTTATCGGGAGCAGCGCTTTCGCTTCGAGCCGGGCGCGCGACTCCTCATGGACGAGGCCTATCGCGCCAACCAGCTTCCGCTCCTTCGCCCCGACCATCCCGGGGTCATCGCCCGGCGGCCGGGCTCGGACGCCGTCATGGGGCGCTACGAGGCGAGCCGGATCTCCGCCGTGGTCCAACTGCCTTCCGCGGTGCTGGAGGCAAGTCCCGCCTACCGCGATCTGGTGACCCGGCTCCGCACCTCGCCGGTCGGCGCCAAGGTCGACTGGGCCATGGCCGAGCGCCGGCGCGATGTCCTGCACGCGACACTGCGCTCAGGCCTGGAGCGGGACGGGCTCTCCGAGGCGAAGTGCCGGCTCTTGTCGGCGGCGGGCTTCGGGTCGGTCGGCGTCGCCATCGGCGGGCTCTGGGCCGGGACGGCTTTCAATCGCGGCCGACTCTATCTGCCGCTTTATCCCGAGCGCCGGGGCGACGACGACGCATTCGGGCTGCTTCAGCGCCGCCTCGGCGGGCGCGAGACCCGGTTCTATTCGATCGGCCTCTTCAACCTCGCGGACGATCTCGACGAGGCGGAGACTACCGCCCTCGGTCGGGTGATCGAGGCGGGTGCAGGAACCCGGATCGCGGAGACGACATTCGAGGAGTTGGCGCTGCTCGAGACCCATGACGATCTCGTGCTGGATGGACGGGTGATCGATACCGTTCGCCTGTAAGCGCAGGGATCCGGGCGTCGGCGCCGTTGCAGACAGGCGCTACTGAGGAAGGATCATGATGAGACGAGGCATGCTGTCGCTGGCGCTCGGCACCTGGCTCGCGGGTGCCGGCTCCGGCCTCGCAGCCGAGACGGCGGTGACGCTCGCCTCGGTCGGCGCCCCTCTCCAGATTCCGGCGACGCAGATCGTACCGGACGGCGCCGGCCCGTTTCCGGCCGTCGTCGTCATGCATGACTGCAGTGGCCTCGGCCCACGATCGAGCGGCTCGCCGCGTCGCTGGGCGAACCTGCTGGTCGCCGAAGGCTATGTCGTCCTCATGCCGGACAGCTTCACGCCCCGGAGCCTGCCGAACGGCATCTGCACGGAATCGCTCGAACGGATACGGGGCGCCAGCGGCTTCGCCCGGGCCGGCGATGCCTATGGTGCGCTCGACTATCTCCGCACTCTGCCCGCCGTCGATCCCAGACGGATCGGCCTCATGGGCGGATCGAATGGCGGCTTCACGACGCTGGCCAGCATGTATCAGCCGATCGACCCGAAGAACCGCCTGCGTGCCGCCAAGCAGGATGGCTTCGCCGCTGCGATCGCGCTCTATCCCTCCTGCAGCGGACCCTATGGCCGCTGGTCGACCCAGCGGGCCGAGGGCAACCGCGGCCCCGTCACCGGCTATTCCGGCGCCTATCAGTCGATCGCGCCGCTGCTCATCCTGACCGGAGAGAAGGACGACTGGACCCCAGCCGAAACCTGCCGGCGCCTGGCGGAGTCGTCGCGTGGCGAAGCGCATCCGGTCGAGATCAAGATCTATCCCGGCGCACACCACTCCTTCGACAGCGCCGCTCCGGTTCGCTTCGTCGAGGCCCGCAGCAACGCCAACTCGCCGACCGGCAAGGGTGCAACGACGGGTGGTGACGCCGCAGCCTGGGCCGATGCGAAGACCCAGGTGTCGGCGTTCTTCGCGCGCTACCTCAAACGTTAGCTTGCGGCTGCCGCCGCGTGGTGGCGGCCGCCGTGGTCCTCGATCACCTTGTCGGCGAGCCGGCCGGTCAACTCGGCCAGATGGTCGAACTTCCAGCTATAGGTGGCGACGCCGAGCGTGAGCGAGCGCAGCTCGATGATCAGGTCGTGGATCTCGGACTGCGGCATGTTCGCGGTGACCTCGTCCCAGCCCTTCCAGCCGGGCTTGGCGTCGTAGCCAAGGATCTGCCCGCGTCGCCCGGTGATCACCCGCTGCACCTTGGCGGTGTGCTCGTTCGGCACCGAGATGGTCACGAGCCCGATCGGCTCCAGCAGCACCGGATCGCATTTCGGCAGGCCTTCGCTGATAGCGATGCGGCCGGCGGTCTTGAAGGCCATGTCGGAGGAGTCGACCGCATGGTACTGGCCGTCGGTCAGCGTGACGGCGACGTCGACGACCTTGAATCCCAGCACGCCCTTGTTCAGGAAATCGCGCACGCCCTCCTCGACCGAGGGGACCCATTGGCGCGGGATGGCGCCGCCGACGATCTTGTCGATGAAGGCGAAGCCCCCGCCTCGCGGCTGCGGATGAATCTCGATATGGACATCGCCGAACTGGCCATGTCCGCCGGTCTGGCGCTTGTGCCGGCCATGCTGCTTCGCCGACTTCTTGATGGTCTCGCGATAGGGAATCTTGGGTCGCGTCGTGCTGATCTTCAGGCTGTTGCGCTGGCGCAGCCGATCGAGTGCGATCTGCAGATGGATGTCGCCCTGGCCGGAGAGCACGAGCTGGCTGAGATCGCCGTCATGGTCGAGGGTGAGTGAGGGATCTTCCTCCAGCATGCGCTGGATGGCACCCGAGAGCTTGACCTCGTCGTTGCGGTTGTCGGCGTGGATGGAGAGCGCGAAGACGGGGGCGAGTGGCGGCGGGAAGGCCCTCAGGCTGGCCGGGCGCTGGCCCGACGGCGTCAACGCGTCGCCGGTCTTGACCGGGTCCATGCGGCCAAAGGCGACGACGTCGCCGGCCTTGGCCTCGGTGAGCTTGGTGAGCTGTGCGCCCAGTGGCTTCAGGATGCCGGAGACGCGCGAGCCGCCGAGGGTCTGCCCATCCTTGATCGATCCGCGCCAGACCCGGACATAGCTGAGCTTGCCGGTGCCGGCGGCGTAGACCGTCTTGAACACTTCGGCGACGGCCTCGCCGTCGGAGGGCAGGCCGCGGCGGGCGGCGGCGACCTGATGGGTCGGTGTCTCGTGGCGAAGCGCCTTCAGGAGGCGGCGGACGCCGTGGTCCTTCTCGGCGGCACCGAGGAAGATCGGCACGACCCGGTCGTCGCGAAGGTCCTTCGAGAGCTCCTGGTAGATCTCCTTGGGCGAGGGGATCACGTCCTCGAGCAGCTTCTCCAGCAGCTTGTCGTCGAAGTCGGCCAGCGCCTCCAGAAGCTCGGTGCGCGCCGCCTTCTCTTCCGGCGCCAGCGCGTCCGGGATCTGGATCAGGTCGGAGGCCTGGCCGGGCTTGTAGCGATAGGCACGCTCGCTCACCAGGTCGATGTAGCCGGTGATCGAGTCGTTTTCCTGGATGGGAACCTGGCGCAGCACCAGGGGGCGTTCGGAGATCTCCTGCAGCGCTTGAAGGAGCGCTCGTGGTGACTGGGTGGTGCCGTCCATCTTGTTGACGAACACCATGTGTGGGATCTCGTGTTCGTCGATGAAGCGGAAGATCGGGGCCGCGGTCTGCACGCGCTCGGCAACCGGCTCGATGACGACGATGGCGACGTCGGCCGCCAGCAGCGCGTTCCGCGCCTCCTGGGTCAGCTCGATCGAGCCGGGCGTGTCGATGAAGGTCCAGGGATCGTCGAGGTATGTTGCCGACGCCGCCGACATCTCGATGCTCATGTGGCGCTGGCGCGCGTCGGGAGAGGCATCGCCGACGCTGGTCCCGTCCTTGACCGAGCCGCGCTTGGAGATCGTGCCGGAGGCGTGCAGCAGCGCTTCGAGAAGTGTGGTCTTGCCCGAGAGATAGGGCCCGACCAGCACGGCGCATCTGGAACTCTTGGTGTTCGCCATCTTCGCCTCCCATGCCTTGTCCGGCCGGTCGGAAGCCGGCCGTTGGGGTATTGTGGACAGCCCTAATTCAGGCTGGCAAGGGGGCGGCTATCCTAGGCGGTGTTTACAAAGTGATTGACGTGTGACTCGAACCTTGATTCAAGGATTCCTCTTGGAGGAGGGATTCGTGAGCCGAGGCGATCTGAGCGAAGCGGAATGGCGGTTGCTGAAAGACCT
>CAXNIC010000141.1:0-11902 GCA_964201945.1 Alphaproteobacteria bacterium | reverse complement strand
TTGTTGTTGGTGCGCTTGGCGATCTCGCCGGCCGCCCACACCGCCTCGGTGTGGTAGGGCTCGTTGGTCTCGTAGACATGCGCGAATTTGAGCTTGGTCTGGGCCGCGGCCGGACCTGCGAATGCGAAGGTCGCGACGGCGATCGCCGCCAGCACATAGCGTCTCTTCATCTTGGCCTCCCTAGGGTGCGGGGCCGCCTTTCCGGCGGACTTCTACCTTTGGAAGCACTTTGTCGTATCATCGTACGACATGGCAAGAGGGCTAACGCGCGCCCGCAGCCACCAGCAGGCGCTCTGTCTCGCGATGCCCGCGCTGACGGGCATGGGCCAGCGGCCTGACCCCGTCCTTGTCGGCGAGGTTCACGTCGGCCTTGGCGGCGATCAGCAGTCGGACGATCTCGACGTGCCGAGGCCCGCCGTCGGAGAGGATGATCGCCTCGAGCAGGCCGGTCCAGCCCAGGCGGTTGACGTGGTCGACGTCGACACCGGCCTCGATCAGCGTCTTCACGGTCTCGACATGGCCGCGCTCGCAGGCGGGAATGAGCGCGGTGCCGCCATAGCGGTTGGTGCTCTCAAGATCGGCGCCGTTCGCCAGGGTCAGCTTCAGGATCTCGAGGTGACCGCTGGCGCCGGCATAGAGATAGGGGCTGTCCTGGATGTCGTCCTTGGCGTTCACATCGGCGCCGGCCCCGATCAGGGCCCTCGCCGCACCGACGTGATTGCCGTGGGTCGCGGCCAGCAGCGCCGTCCGGCGGCGGCCGTCGCGCGCTGCCACATCGGCGCCCGACTTGAGCAGGCGCTCGACTTCCGCGAGATCGCCCTTACCCGCCGCGACGATCAACGCCTGGTCGGCGCGTTCGTCGCCGACCGCCCGTGTGGCCAGCAGCGGCGCGAAAGCCAGCAGCAGCGACAGCAGAAGCGCCCGCTCCATCGTCAGCCGCCGGCGACGATCCGCGCCAGCACCTCGCCAGCCTTCACGCATTGCTCGCGGGTGACGTCGAGATGGGCCGTCGCCCTGACCGTGCGCTCGGCGAAGGCATTGACCATGACGCCCTGCTCACGGGCCTTGGCCACCACGGTCGCGGCGTCGGGCGCGCCCGGTCCGGTGCGGAAGATCACGATGTTGGTCTGCACCGTCTTCATGTCGATGATCACGCCCTTGGCGCCTGCGACCTTCTCCGCCAGGGCGCGGGCATTGGCGTGGTCCTCGGGCATCCGCGAGAGATTGTGGTCGAGGGCGTAGAGGCCGGCCGCGGCCAAGATGCCGGCCTGGCGCATACCGCCACCGAACATGCGCCGGTGGCGGTTGGCCCGCACGATGTCGGCCTTGCGGCCGGCTAGCATGCTGCCGACGGGGCAGCCGAGGCCTTTGGAGAGCGCCACGCCCACCAGATCGAAGGGCTGGCAGAGCTCCGCCAGCGAGGCGTTGGTCGCCGCAGCCACGTTGAAGACGCGGGCGCCGTCGAGATAACTCGAAATGCCGCGCTTTCGCGCCGCCTCGCAGATGGCGACGACGTCGGTCTGCGGGAAGATCACGCCGCCGCCGCGATTATGGGTGTTCTCGATGACGACGGCCGAGGTCGACGGGAAGACGTGATGTCCCTTCGGCTTCGTCGCCGCCTCGAACTCGGCGACGGTGAACAATCCGCCCTGGCCGACGACGGCGAACTGGACCCCGGCATTGGCGCCGGACGCGCCGGCCTCGTGCCAGACGATGTGGCTTTCCCAGCCCACCACGACCTCTTCGCCGGGCCGCGTCAGCACCTGCAGCGCCACCTGGTTCGCCATGGTGCCGCTGGGGACGAAGAGGGCGTCTTCCTTGCCGAGCAGGGCGGCCACGCGCTCCTGCAGCCGGTTGATCGACGGATCCTCGCCGTACTGGTCGTCGCCGACCGGCGCCTCCGCCATGGCGCGCCGCATCGCTGGCGACGGCAGGGTCACGGTGTCTGAACGAAGATCGATGCGGTCCATCATCGGCTCCAGGCGAGGGTGAGGTCCGCTTAATGCCACGGGTGGGGTATCGAAGGTGAAAAATGAGGCAATCCGCGAATGTGCTTTCGATTGACAGGATTTCCCGATCGACGGTATTTTCGCGAGTGATTTTCTAACGCTAAATCAAATCAGTAACGCAAAAACCTGCGAAATAAAGCGAGCCGCCGAGCCAGTGCCGGTCGAATCAGTTTCCCTCTTCTCTGACTATCGGTTCATGATGTCGGGGATCCTCGTGACTGGATTTAGAATAAATCCAATATCGCCCGCAAGAACTCGCAGGCCCTTCGCATGACCACGGCGCTCCGTGTTCTGGTAACCGACCCCGATCAGGTCGCAAGCCAGCTGATCAAGCAGACGGTGACGGCGCGACGCGCCGCCGAAGTCATCCAGGTCGCCACGGCCGATGAGGCCCGCACCGCGATCTCGGGCGATGCCGGGATCTTCGATCTGGCGTTCCTCGAGGCGGACCTGCCCGACGAGTCCGGCCTCAAGCTGGCCCGCTGGATCCGCACCGACGAGAAAAGCCCCCGCCCCAACCTGCCGATCATCCTGATGTCCGGCGGCTTTACGCCGGAGAGCACCAAGGCGGCGATGCATGCCGGCGCCCGCTTCCTGCTGCCGAAGCCGTTCAACTCGGGCCGCCTCACGCTGATGATCCAGGAGGCGACCACCGCCTATCCGAATTTCATCGTCAGCCCATCCTATGTCGGGCCTGACCGCCGCGTCTCGAAGCGGCCGGTCAAGGCCGACCGACGGGTGGCGAAGTCGGTCGCGGTCCAGATCGTCGACGAGCCCGGCAACTACGTGCTGGGATCGGAGACCATCGTCGTCATCTTCGACTACCTCAAGCTTCGCCTCTCGGGCGCCGGCAACGACATGTTCCGGGACTTCATCCTGCGCTCGCACCTCGCCCGCGCCATGCACAATATCCCTGTGCTGCAGGATCGCCTGCTGAGCAAGGTGACGCAGCAGCACACCATCCTGCAGGCGGACAACGACGCGCTCGCCAACGGCGCCAACGGCAGCACGCTGAAGCGCATGCACCGCTCGGCCCATACCATCTCGGTCGACACGACCACCGCCGGCTTCACGCTGATGGCGGCGATCGCAACATCGCTGCACCACTACACGTCGGGCACCTACGACGTCTCCGATCGGCTGATCCGCTTCCTCTCGACCCATGTCGTGGCGCTGAAGTCGGCGATCGCGCATCGCATCTTCGACGACGGCGGCGCGGTCGACCATACCATCGTCTCGACCATCGGCGCCGCCGAGGCGATCTTCCGGCGCCCGGCGAACGCCTAAGGGGCCGCGAGCCGCCTGACCGTCGCCTCGGTCTCCTCGACCAGCCGCTTCATCAGCGCCGCCGCCGATTGCCGGCGGGCGAGACCGAGCCCCTGGCCCGCCCAGAGCGACAGGAACTCGGTCCGGCCCCGCTTCCCCGCCTCGGTCCGGAGCGGCCGGGTGAGCGCGTTCTGCAACGGGAAGCCCGGCACATCCTGATCGCCGATCTCCTTCATCACGCGATTGACGATGCCGCGGGCCGGGCGGCCGGAGAAGGCGCGAGTGATGCAGGTCTCGTGCGCAGCGGTGTCGAGGATCGCCTGCTTGTAGGCGTCGGAGATGCCGGCTTCCTCGCAGGTGAGGAAAGCGGTGCCCATCTGCACCGCGCTCGCCCCCAGCGCCAGCGCGGCGGCGATGCCGCGCCCATCCATGATGCCGCCCGACGCGATGACGGGAACGCGAACCGCGTCGACCACCTGCGGGACCAGCGCCATGGTGCCGATCATCGCCGCCTCGAAGGGCTGGGCGAAGCTGCCGCGATGGCCGCCGGCCTCGCTGCCCTGGGCGACCACGACATCGACGCCGAGGTCGACCAGCACCGCTGCCTCCGCGACCGTGGTGGCGGTGCCGAGGACGACCATGCCGCGCGCCTTGGCGGCGTCGATGGCGTCCCGCGGCACTGGCGCGAAGGCGAAGCTGAATACGGCAGCGCCGGAGTCGAGCACGGCACCCAGCTGATCGGCGAAGCCGTAATTGGGCGCGACGGGAGGTGAAGGCGGCGGCAGCCCGAGCTCGGCGTAATAAGGAGCGAGCCGCGCGATGTCGGCCGCGTAGTCTTTCGGCATCGCCGGCGCCGGAAGCGGCGCGAACAGGTTGGCGGCGAACGGCCGCCTGGTCTTCTCGCGGACGGCCTTGAGCGTCTCCGCCAGCTGCGTCGGCGCCATGTAGGCACCGCCGATGGAGCCGAGACCACCCGCCTCCGAGACGGCGGCGGCCAGCGCCGGCGTATCTCCTCCCCCCGCCATCGGTGCCTGGATGATCGGATTGGCGAGGCCGAGACGCTCGGTCAGCGAGGTGCGAAACGGCATGCAGATCCTCCTCGGGCAACACCCCGAAGCCTAGGCCCGATCGGCGAGAGGAAAAACGCCTTTCCGCGCCACCCGCTATCGCGCCAGGGGATGGCTCAACCCCAAGTCTCGCGCGCGACCTCGACGATCATCTCCAGCTTCCGCCACTGCTCATCCTCGGCCAGTGTGTTGCCTTCCTCGGTCGAGGCGAAGCCGCATTGCGGGCTGAGACAAAGCTGCTCCAGCGGCGCGAACTTCGCCGCCTCGTCGATCCGGCGCTTGACGAACTCCTTCTGCTCCAGCGTTCCCGTCTTCGAGGTGACGAGGCCCAGCACCACCGTCTTGCCCTTGGGCAGGAAGCGCAGCGGCTCGAAGCCGCCGGCGCGGTCGGTGTCCCACTCCATGAAATAGCCGTCGATGTCGACGCCGTTGAACAGGAGGTCGGCGACCGGCTCGTAGCCGCCCGAGGCGATGAAGGTCGAGCGGAAATTTCCCCGGCACATGTGCATGGTGACGCGCATGTCCTTCGGCCGCCCCCTGACCGCCGTATTGATCATGTCGGCATAGATCTGCGGCTGCATCTCCGGGTCGTCGCCGCGGGTCTTCAGCATCTGGCGCTGCTCGGGATCGCAGAGATAGGCGAAGCTGACGTCGTCGAGCTGGAGATAGCGGCAGCCGGCGTCGGCGAAGGCGGTGATGCCCTTGCCATAGGCCTGGCCAAGATCCTGGTAGAAGCCGGCCATGTCCGGGTAGACGCCCTTGTCGATCATCGTGCGGCCGGCGCGGTAATGCAGCATCGAGGGCGACGGGATCGTCATCTTCGGCGTCCGCTTCGTGTTCTCCTTAAGAAAGCGGAAATGCTCCAGCATCGGATGGCGCGAGAAACCCAGCTTGCCTTCGACCTTGGGGCCTTTGGGCTTGAGCTGGACGCCCTTGAACGCGATGCCCTGGTCGAGCTCGACCATGTTGACGCCGTCGAGCTCTCCTAAGAAATCGTAGTGCCAGAAGGCGCGGCGGAATTCGCCGTCGGTGATGCCTTCGAGGCCGATGTCCTCCTGGCGCTTGATGATCTTCCGGATCTCCTGGTCCTCGACCGCCTTCAGCTCGGCGGCGGTGATCTCGCCGCGGCCGCGCTTGTCGCGTGCTTCCTTCAGCGGGGCGGTGCGTAGCAGGCTTCCGACCATGTCGGCGCGGAACGGCGGCGTGTCTCTATGCATCGGCGTCTCCTCGAGGCAAGTCGGAACGGCGGGGGTGGCGACGCTCGGCGACGCCGAGGTGCTGTGCCAGCATGGCGTCGTCATCGAGCAAGGTGCGGGACGGTGCGGCATGCACGATGGCGCCGCGATCGAGGATCACTGCATCGTCGGTCATCGCTAGCACCTTCCGGGCCTTCTGCTCGACCAGGATGGTCGACAGGCCCTCGTCGCGGACCAGGGTGCGAATGGTCTTGAGCAGCTCGTCCACGATGATCGGTGCCAGGCCTTCCAGCGGCTCGTCCAGAAGCAGGAGCGACGGGTTCAGCATCAGCGCGCGGGCGACCGCCAGCATCTGCTGCTCGCCGCCGGAGAGCTGGCCACCGAGATTCATTCGGCGGATCAGGAGGCCGGGGAACAGCGTGTAGACACGATCCAGCGTCCAGGGGCCGGGCCGCTCGACGGCCGTAAGGTTCTCCTCCACCGTGAGCGAGCGGAAGATGTTGCGCTCCTGCGGAACCCAGCCGATGCCGGCCGCCGCGCGTGACTCCGGGCCGTCGGCGGTGATGTCGCGGCCACGGAAGGAGATGGTGCCGGCCAGATGCCGCGTCTGCCCGATGATGCTGTCGATCAGCGTGGTCTTGCCGGTGCCGTTGCGGCCGAGCACGGCAAGTGAGCGGCCTTCGCTTAAGGTGAAGCTCATGCCGTGCAGCACCACCGCCTCGCCATATCCTGCGACCAGCCCGTCGAGGACGAGGATGTCAGCCATCGGCCTCTTCCCCGAGATAGACGGTGCGGACACGCGGGTCGTTGCCGACCACGCCCGGCGTGCCGTCGGCGAAGAGGCGGCCCTGGACCAAAACCGAGATGCGGTTGGCGAAGCTGAAGACCAGATCCATGTCGTGCTCGATCAGCAGCACGGTGACCTCGGCCGGTAGCCCAGCGACGATGTCGAGGATCTCGTGGCGCTCCCCCTCGGGCACGCCCGCCGCCGGCTCGTCCAGAAGCAGCAGCCGCGGCCGGCAGGCGAGCGCGACCGCGATCTCCAGCAGGCGCTGCTTGCCGTAGGGGAGTGACGAGGTCGGCACCGTCATCACGTCGGAAAGGCGCATGCGAGTGAGGACATCCGCCGCCTCGTCGAGCACGCCTGAATCGGACCCGAGCCGGCGCCACCAGCTCGACCCGCCGCCATGGCGTTCGGAAACGGCGAGGCCGACGGTCTCGAGCGGCGTCAGGTCGGGGAAGAGCTGGTTGACCTGGAAGGTGCGGGCGACGCCGCGGCGGACGCGCTCATGCGCCGGCAGCGTGGTGATCGGCTGCCCTTCCAGCAGGATCGTGCCGGACGTCGGCTTGAGCACGCCGGTGAGAAGATTGATCAGCGTGGTCTTGCCGGCACCGTTCGGGCCGATCAGCGCATGCCGGCTACCCTGCTCGACCGTGAGCGAGACGTCGCTGACGGCCTGGAAGCCGCCGAAGGCCTTGGAGAGGCCGAAGGTTTCCAGCGCCGCGGTCATCGCTTGCGTCCCGGCAGATACGCGGCGATCCGCTCGGCTGCCGCGCGCGGCCAGCCCATCAGCCTGTCGCGGCCGACGAGCACCAGGATGACGAGGAAGATCCCCATCCAGAACAGCCAATAGGCCGGCGAGGCGATCGAGAGCGCGTCCTTCAGGAGCTTGAAGACGATAGCGCCGATCAGCCCGCCGTAGAGATAGCCGGCACCGCCGATCACCAGCACCAGCAACGCGTCGGCAGAGCGGGTGAAGTCCAGCACCTCGAGCGAGACGAACTGCGTGGTCTGGGTCAGGAGCGCACCGGCGGTCCCGGCATAGGCGGCGGCGAGCGTGTAGATGGCGACGATGCGGCGCGCCGGCGCGATGCCGACCGAGCTCGCGCGGAGCTGGTTCTCCTTCACCGCCCGGAGCGACAGGCCGAAGGGCGAATGCACGACCCGACGTGCCAGCAGGAACGCCAGGAAGAGGACGGTGAGGCTGTAGAGATAGGCAGTCGAGCCACGGAAGTTGAAGGCGAAGAGGCCGAGGATCGGCTTCATCACCACGCCCAGCATCCCGTCGGCACCGCCGGTGATCCAATCCAGATGATTGGCGAGCTCATAGAGAACCAGCGCCACGCCCAAGGTCACCATCAGGCGCGTGAGATCGGTGCCGCGCAGCACCATGAAGCTGGCAGCGAAGCCCAGGATCGCCGAGACACCGGCGGAGACGATAAGACCAGTGACCGGCTCGCCCATCACATGCTTGGCGAAGAGACCGGCGGTGTAGGCCCCGGCGCCGAAGAAGGCGGCGTGGCCCAGCGAGACGATGCCGGCATAGCCTAGGATCAGGTCGAGCGAGAGCGCGAAGAGGCCGAGGACGGCGATCTCGTTCAGCAGCAGGTGCCGGCGCGGGAAGGCGAAGTAGGCACCGATGGCGACCGCCCAGAAGATCAGCTCGGGCAAGGTCCAGCGCGACTTGCCGAGCAGGAATCCAGCCGGGGTCACCGGGTGCCGACCCGGGCGAAGAGGCCGCTCGGCCGGATCATCAGGACGGCGATCATCACCGTGTAGATGATGAAGGCGCCGAAGGCCGGGAACAGGTACTTGCCCATCACGTCGGTGATGCCGAGGAGGAGGGCGGCGAGCAGCGGCCCGGTCATGCTGCTGGTGCCGCCGACGGTGACCACCACCAGGAAGTACAGCATGAACTTGAGCGGGAAGGTCGGATCGAGGCCGACGATCTCTGCCCCGAGCGCGCCGCCGAGGCCGGCGAGACCCGATCCCACCGCGAAGGTGAGCGCGAAGATCCGGCTGACGCGGATGCCGAGCCCGCGGGCGACGCGGGCATCGTCGACCGCGGCGCGAAGCTGGCTGCCGAAGCGGGTCGAGGCCAGGATCCACTGCAGGACCAGGGCCAGCGCCCCGCAGACCACGATCAGGAACAGGCGATAGACGCCGATGCCGACCCCGAACACCTCGAAGCGCCCGAGGAGATAGGAAGGCAATCGGATCACCTGGGTCTGCGAGCCCATGAGGAAATGCACGATAGCGACAGCGATGAAGACGAGGCCGATGGTGAACAGCACCTGGTCGAGATGGCTGCGATCGTACATCCGCATGTAGAGCGTGCGCTCCAGCACGGCACCGATCAGCGCGGTGGCGACGAAGGCGATCGGCAGACAGGCGAGGAACGGCACGCCATAGCGCGTCATCAAGACGACGGTGACGTAGCCGCCGGCCATGGCGAAGGCGCCATGCGCCAGGTTGACGAAGTTCATCAAGCCCAGCGTCACGACGAGGCCGCAGGCGAGCACGAACAACAGCATGCCGTAGGCGACGCCGTCGAAGAGGATGGTCAGCACTCGTCAGCCATCGGCGAGAGAGTCACCCCCACCCTATCCCTCCCCCATCAAGGGGGAGGGAATACGATCTGCAGCTCTCACCGCGCCGCCTTCACCGGGTCCGGCACCTGCTCGAAGGTGGAGAACTCGACGTTGAACAGCTCGCCGCCGACCTTCTCGACCTTGCGGACATAGACGTTCTGGATGATGTCCCGGGTCTTGGCGTCGATCTGGACCGGGCCGCGGGGGCTCGTCCATTTCATGCCCTTCATCGCCTCGACCAGCGCGGTGCCGTCCTTCGAGCCGTTGGTCTTCCTCAGCGCCTCGTAGATCAGGTGCATGCCGTCCCAGCCGCCGACGCCCATGAAGTTGGCACGGATGTTGGCGGACTTCTTCATGCCCTCGACGAAGGCCTTGTTCTCGGGCGAGTTGTGGGCAGCCGAGTAG
Source organism: Alphaproteobacteria bacterium (assembly GCA_964201945.1). Taxonomy (GTDB): domain Bacteria; phylum Pseudomonadota; class Alphaproteobacteria; order SHVZ01; family SHVZ01; genus SHVZ01. The sequence continues at coordinate 2,587 of CAXNIC010000141.1, read as the reverse complement.
TGGTGCGTCGAGACGACGCCGAGCGCGGCATCGCCCATGCTGTTCAGGATGTCGTCGTCGGTGACGTCGCCGGTGGCGACCAGGCGGATGCCGGACTTGTCGAGGCCGCGCTCGACGAACTGCTTCATGAACTGTGCGCCGACGCCCGACGGCACGAAGACGAAGAGGGTATCGGGCTTGGCGTCGATCACGCGCTGCAGGAACGGCGCGAAATCCGGATTGCGGATCGGCACGCGCAGCTCCTCGGCGACCGTGCCGCCGGCCTTCACGAAGCGCTCCTTGAACGCCTTCTCGGCATCGAGGCCGGGGGCGAAGTCGGTGACCAGAGAGACGGCCTTCTTGCCGCCGGTCTGCGCCGCCCAGTCGGCGATGCCGATGGTGACCTGGGGCAGCGTGAAGCTGGTCCGGGTGATGAAGGGCGACTGGTCTGTGATCACCGAGGTCCCGGCCGCCATCACGATCATCGGCGTCTTGGTCTCGGTCGCGATCGGGGCTGCGGCGAAGGCCAGCGGCGTCAGGCCGAATCCGGCCAGGAACTGCACCTGGTCGTTCAGCACCATCTCCTGCGCGATGCGCTTGGTCACGTCGGGCGCGCCGGTGTCGTCGCGGACGATGAGCTCGATCTTGCGGCCGGCGACCTCGGTGCCGTTCTGGGCGATGTAGAGCTTCACCGCCGCCTCGACCTGCTTGCCGGTCGAGGCGAAGGGTCCGGTCATCGGCAGGATCAGGCCGATCTTGGCCGGCGCCTGCGCCAGCGCCGGTCCGACCCCGGCCCCGGCGACGAGGGCCGCGGCGGCAGCGGCGGCGATCAGGTGACGTCTCAGCATGGTTTCCTCCTGTTTCTTCGTTGGTCGGCGGTCTTAGGCGATCGAACCGGTGCGGATCAGCGCCGAGCCCGGCACCAGGTCGAAGGTCGATTGGCTCCTGAGGGCCAGCGCCAGGTTGCGGCTGGCGAGCCGCGAGTGCTCGCGCATCAGGCTCTCGGCCCGCGAGCCTTCGCGCTGCTCGATGGCGTCGAGGACGCAGCGGTGATGATCCTGGGCGATGGTGAGGATCCGGCGCGCCTCCGGCATCGTCGACTGCGCCATGACGAAGGCGCTGGGCGAGGCGAAGGGGAGCGTGATCGCGCGCTCGATCTGGCGCTCAAGCGGCCGGCTGTCGGCGAGCTCGACCAGGAGAGCGTGGAAGCGGGCGTTGAGGGCGACGTACTCAGAGAAAACCTCGACAGAGGCGCCGGTCTCACCGACCACCTCGTCGAGCTCGGCCAAGCAGCGCCGGAGCGGCGCGATCGCAGTAAGCGCCACGCCACGCTCGGCCGCCAGCCGCGCCGCCAGGCCTTCGAGCACGCCCCGGATCTCGATCGACTCCAGGACCTCGCGATCGGTGAACGCCTTGATGGCGAAGCCGCCCGAACGCAAAGGCTCCAGCAACCCCTCGTCGGCGAGCCGAAGCAGCGCCGCCCGGACCGGCGTGCGGGAGACGCCGATGCGCGCGACCATCGAGAGTTCGGAGATACGTTCGCCCGGCGTCAGCGTCCCCGTGAGCACGAGGTCGCGGATCGCGAGCTGGGCCCGGACGGTCTGCGAGCCGGACCGATCCGCTTCGAGTTCGACGGCGACGACCATCCGCTGGCTACCCGCTCCCCGTATTCCCTTTGTATACAGGAATACGGAGAACGGCCGGTCGTCAACGGGCTTTCAGGCCGAAACCGGCTCGGCGAGCTCCCAACGGTATACAGTCGCCGGCTTCACAGCCGGTCCCGCTCGACCTGGTCGATCGCCATCCGGAAGGAGAGGATGCGCTTGGCCAGAGCCTCGTATTGCGGGTCGATATGGGCGCCGTCGACATAGTACTCGCCGTTCGCGGGCGCGCCGCGCCGGGCGATGATCACCTTCTTTGCCCAGGCGACCTCCTCCGGCGTCGGCCCATAGGCCTCGTTGGCGACCGGGATCAGCGCCGGGTCCTCGAACACCTTGCCGTCGAATCCCATCTCCCGACTGGCAAGGCAGGCCTCACGGAAGCCGGCCGGGCTGTCCTTGGCGTCGCGGAAGGAGCTGTCGATCACCGCGAGCCCGTTGGCGCGCGCGGCCAGCACAAGGGAGGCCAGCGCCGGCACCACTGGCCAGCGATTGGGTGCCGGGCGGCGAAACGCATTCAGGCCGCGCGAGAGATCGCCGAGGCCAACGGTGAGGCCGACCATGCGCGGCGTCGCGCGCGCGATCTCCTGCACATTCACCAGGCCGCGCGGCGTCTCGATCATGCCCCACAGCCGGAGCGTCGGCGGCGCGCCATTGGCGACCAGCACCGCCTCGACCGCGCGCAGCATCTCCGGCCCCTCGGTCTTCGCCAGCACGATGCCATCCAGCGGCGCCTTCGCCAGCGCCGCCAGGTCGGCATAGCCCCAGGGCGTGTCGAGGCCGTTGACAGTGCAGAGACGTTCCTGGCGGCGGAAGCCGCCGGCGTTCAGCACGTCGACGACGCGCTTTCGCGCCTGGTCCTTGTCGCCGGGGGGAACCGAGTCCTCTATCTCGAACAGGAGGACGTCGGGGTGAAGCGACGCCGCCGCCTCGTAGGCGCCGGCGTCGAC
>CAXNIC010000140.1:0-11956 GCA_964201945.1 Alphaproteobacteria bacterium | reverse complement strand
CCACGCCCTCCGCTACGCGCAACGCCGGGGGCGCTGCGCTACGGGCGCGGGTCCCCCCTATGCACTACGCGGATAAGCCCATTCCTCCCCGCCCAGAGGGGTCGGAATTGGACGCGAAAAGGGGGTCACGGTTGAAAGCGATTTGACATTCATGGTGGAGAATTCAGAGCGGATGCTGGTCCTTGGTCCCTCAGCGAAAGATGCCTGGGTCCCTCAAGTTACTCAGCTGGAGGCGTGGCTAAAGAGCTGGAACATGGAGCTCGAGACTCGTGTCGCGCCGCTTCGAGTAAAACCCAGGGCCAAGCCCTAGACTTTAAGGACGCCCGAGGACCCCGCGGCGCCACGATCGCCGACCGGAGGTGCGCCGTGGGGCGACCGGGCTCGCCCACGCGCCCGCCTCGCTCTCGTAGCCGGTTGACAGCAATTGCAGCCTCTGTTTCGTATCCCCCCTAGATTGCGAATGCGGGGGACGGGGGATGTCGAAGGATCGCCGGGGCAGGGCGCGGTCGCTTGCGCCTTGGCTGCTCGGGCTGTGCCTCCTCGGCCTGGCATTTCCCGCCGCCGCCACGGACCGGCGCGCCGAGGACCTGGCGCTGCATTCGGCGTTATCGGCTGCGGCCGACCGCGCGGCATCCATGGCCGGCGACGACCAGGATCCCCTCGCGCCGGCCGCGATCTCCTCAGGCTGCCTCGCCTCGTCGCTTCCCTCGACCCCCACAGGCGAGACGAGGACGGTCAGCAACCGCGACCTTCCTAGCTACGCCTTTGATGCGGTGCTCTGGCGCCAGCCCTGCGTCAACGACGGCACCCGCTCCGCAGTCCTCATGCGGGTGACGCCGTTCGGCACCGCAGGCGCCTTTATCTGCAGCGCCTCCTGGTACGCGGTCCAGAACGGCGTCACCCGGACCTCGCCGATGTGGGTCACGTCGAATAACGGATCGTACATCTGCCAGACCTATTACAGCCCCGTCACCGTCGCCCTCAATCAGTGGACGATCTACACCAACTTCGACGACCAGGCGGCCTTCTCGCTTCGCCATTCCTGGCTGACCCTGACCCCGAGCTCGATCGAGATCCCGGCGAACGGCCCCGGCATCCGCCACCTGCTCACCGTGCAGGTGACCGGCACGGGCGCCGGGACCGTCACCAGCTCGCCGTCCGGGATCATCTGCCGGACCGGATCCTGCGCGGCCGAGTACGGCCAGGGGACGACAATCACCCTCACCGCCACGCCGGACGGCATCTACTCCTTCTCGCGCTGGGGCGGCGACTGCAGCGGCACGTCGAGGACGACCACGGTCACCATCTCCGCGGCCAGGACCTGCACCGCCCGCTTCATTCCGACGCCGGTGCATCCCGCGAACGGCTGGTGGTGGGCGACGTCCGAGCCGGGCCGCGGCTACTCGATCGAGACATCCGGCGGCCGGCTGTTCATGGCGAGCTATGCCTACCGCACCGACGGCTCATCCGCCTGGTACCTGAGCCAGGGCGATTGGGACGGAACAACGCTGACCACCAGCTTCGACGAGTACCAGGGCGGCCAGACGGTCGGCGGATCCTGGCGCCAGGCGTCGCCGGTCGGCGCCATGGGCAGCTTCACCATCGGCTTCTCGACCACGACCCGGGGAACCATCACCTGGTCGAACGGGCAGTCGACCACGATCGAGCGCTTCAACTTCGCCGGCGATCCGGCGGCGGCGCGGACGATGATGACGGCGATGGCTGCGGGGGCGCCGCCGGCTCGGCCCCTGCCGTCGAAGCCTTTCGCCGCCAGCGACGACGAGGGCGAGAGGATCCGCGGGCTCCGCGAGACGACGGCCAAGCAAGGCGAGGTCCGGGTCATCGTCACCCTCTCGGCATCCCGGGCCGCGATCGCCGCCGACCGCGCGATCGCCCAGGGCATGCTGGCGCCGCATAGCGGAAGGGTGGCGGCGACCTTCTCGCGCCTGCCGATGTTCGTGGCCGAGGTGACGCCGGCGGGGCTGGACGCGCTCCTGGCCGATCCGGCGGTAGCATCGGTCCATGAGGACGAGATGCTGCGGCCGTCGCTCTCGGCATCGACGGCCAAGATCCGGGCGCCCGAGGTCTGGAGCCGTGGCTATAGCGGCCAGGGCCAATCTGTGGCCGTGCTCGACTCCGGCGTCGACAGCGCTCACCCGTTCCTCGGTGGACGGGTCATCGCCGAAGCCTGCTTCAGCACCTCCGTCGCGTCTCTCGGCGTCCAAGGGGTCTGCCCCAACGGTGCGAGCAGCATGATCGGGACCGGCGCCGCCACGCCCTGCGCGCTCCCCGCATGCCGTCATGGCACGCATGTCGCCGGCATCGTCGCCGGCAACGGCAGCGGCATGGCCGGCGTCGCTCCGAGCGCCGGCATCGTCGGCATCCAGGTCTTCCGGCAGGCACCCGCCTCCGTGTGCGGAGACCCCCAGCCCTGCATCACCGCCCTCTCGTCCGATATCATCCAGGGCCTCGCCTATGTCCGCGACAATGCCACCCGCTACAACATCGCAGCCGCCAACCTCAGCCTCGGCGGTGGCTTGTTCTCGACATATTGCGACACCCAGCCCTACAAGCCGGTGATCGACCAGTTGCGTGCGATCGGCGTCGCGACCGTGATCGCCACGGGCAACGAGTACCAGAACTCCGGGGTCGGAACCCCGGCCTGCGTCTCGAGCGCGGTGCGCGTCGGAGCCGTATCCAGCGCGGACGCCATGGCGATCTTCTCCAACGAGTGGTCGCTGCCGATGCTGCTGGCGCCGGGCAACCCGGTCAACTCGTCGGTTCCCGGCGGCGGCTTCGCAGCGCTTCCCGGGACGTCGATGGCGACGCCCCATGTCGCCGGCGCCTGGGCCGTGCTCAAGAGCGCGCTCCCCGGCTCGAGCGTATCGACGCTGCTCGCGGCGATCACCGCGACCGGCACCTCGGTCACCAGCCCCTGGACGCTGCGCGCGTATCCCCGCATCGACGTGGCGGCGGCGCATGCCCGGCTGGCCCTGCCGGACACCGGCTGGTGGTGGAGCGCAGCGGAGCCCGGCACCGGCTACTTCGTCGAGGTGCAGGGGAGCTCGGCCTTCCTGTCGGCCTACATGTACAACGATGCCGGAAGGGCGACCTGGTACATCGCCAGCGGCGCCTTTGCCGGCGGCGTGTTCACCGGATCGCTGCAGGAGTTCTGGGGCGGCCAGTCGATGGGCGGCAGCTGGCGCCAGGCCGACCTCGCCGCCGACCGCGGCCAGGTGACGCTGAGATCGACGGGGACCGGGACGGGTACGCTGACGCTGCCGAGCGGGCGGCAGGTGGCGCTGACGAGGTTCGGGTTCTGAGTAGGCCCGTTTCGACGATGCGCCAGGCTATCAGAGGCCATAACCAAGGAAACCTCATCGATGCCGAAGCGAACCGAAGCCGCCGCTCCCGATCTGTTGGTGACAGGCGCCCGCCCTCGCCTCACGCCCGAGACCGCCGCCGCGCTCAAGCACTACGTCTACGTCTACGTCGATCCGCGCACCGACACGCCCTTCCCCAACCGTGCAGTCGGGCGCTGCCTATTCGTTGAAGCCGCCCCCTGGTCAGGACAAGCCCATCACAGACGTGCTCGTTTCTAACCTCTCACGCCTTCGAGCCGCGTCACCTTTGCCCCGCCCTTCGCATCCCAGTCGTAGCGGAAATGCGCTCCCTGGATGATGGGCACCACCAGCTTCGGCTTCAGGATCGCCACGTTCTCGCCACCGTCGCGCCTGACGCTCCGGAACAGGATCCCGTCGCGGCGTTCCTCGCGGCATCGGCGGCCCAATGCCTGACCGGCAGAATAGTCGTCGGGATCGTAGATAGCGGGATCGTCGAGACCCCGAAGGTCGACGAGCTCCGCATGCGGCCTCGAGACGAGTTCGCGCATCTCGATCGTGTTCGGGAACCCGGCCTCCGATCGCGAGAGCCTAAATCCATGATGATGCAGCGTCTCGCTGAACGCCGTTTCGATATCCAGCGAGGCGTACCATGCGCCGAGATCGGGTCCGTTGAATCGCCCGCCTCGCTCGCTCGGATGAAGGAAGGCAGCCATCGCCTGGTGCGCCGTCGGCACGCCTACGGCGATATCCTCGGCCGGCAAAAGCGACAAACGGCCCTCGAAGTCGACGAGCCTGTCGTTGGTCGCCATCTCGAGCTCGGCCGCGGCGGCCGCGGCCTCGGCGTCGGGCATATAGTCGAAGGGCCCGATCGTCGGATAGCGGCTTGCGATCAGGCGATGCGTCGGACGGCGATCGAAGCGGGCGAGACGACCAGTCTCTACGGCCATGCGCCTCTCCAGGAGTCGACGTAGCGCCTGACGGCGAAGAGGTCGGCGATCGATCCCCGCAACATGTGGGCGAGCGGCCCCTGCCCGCCAAACGGCGCGTCGGTGTTGGGCGCCCTCAGCCAGCGCTTCCCGGCGTCATCGGACGCAAATAGGAGCCTCAGCGCCTTCACGATGCCGAGCACGAGAGAGATCCGCTCCAGCAGATCTCGCGACAGATGCGGTGCCCCATTGGTCGCCCAGCGGTGGTAGGTGGCGGGTGCCAGGTCGCCGAGGAGGCGACACCGATCGGCGACGGGGAGGTCAAGATACTGGGCGGTCGCCAGGAAAGCCCGAAAGGAAGGCCCGGACAGGCGGTCGCGGGATGCTGGATCCCCGAGATCGGGTGGTTTTGGGGCGGCGGCAGCGGGGTTCGCGCGAGCGCTCATCGCGTGTTCTCTCATTTGATAGAGATAATCTAATATGAGATGTGCCGGGTTTCAAGCGCGAGTTGTGGGATTGAGATCACGCCCGCCCTCTTGTAATAAACCATTTTAATGATATATTATTCTCGATACTAGCCCAAAACATAACGCGATAATGGTTTGTCATGCCCGAGCGTCGCCTTACCCTCCAGACCCATCTCGCCGGCGGCGCGTGGCATGACGCCGCCGCCCTGGTCGTCGCCAACGACGCGCTCGGCATCAGGTCCCCCACTGCCCTCGACTACGAGACCGGCTATTTCGTCGAGCATGGCAGCATGGATTTCGCCGACGACCGGCCGGTGACCGACGCCAGGGCGCTGTCCGTCAGGCATCCCCTCGACCTCGCCGGCGTCCGCCTCGAGACCTGGCCGCCCTTCCTGCTGGATCTCCTGCCGCAGGGCCACGCAAGGAGGCGGCTCGCGACCGAGCTCGGGTTCAATCCTGACGACGCCACTTTCGAGCTTCCCCTGCTGCTCCGCGGCGCCGGCGGGCCGATCGGCAACATCCGCGTGAAGGAAGCCTGGGAGGAGGAGCGGCAGCGGATCGACGGCATGAGCGTCACGGGCGTCACGACCGAGCAGGTCTTCGTGCGCGATCCCGCCTTCGCTCATCTCGCGGAGACCTTCGCGCTGATCGCATCGGGATCTTCCGGCGCGCAGGGCGAGTGGCCGAAGATCCTGATGACCGAGGCCGAGGACGGGCTCTGGTATCCGGACCCGGTGATCGAGGACGGGCGGGCGCGCGACCATGCGATCGTCAAGATGTCGAGGGCCAAGTTCAGCGAGGACCGGCAGATCCTGAAGGCCGAGGCGCCCTATCTCGAGGTCGCCCGCGAATTCGGTCTTCGGGTAGGAGAGCCCCTCGCCTATCGCAACGACACGCTGATGATCCCGCGCTTCGACCGTAGGGTCGGGAACGAAGGTGTCGTCCGCCTCGGCCAGGAGAGCCTGGTGTCCGCGGCTGGCGTCGCTGAGTTCGGCTTCGTCACCACGCATGAGCACTATCTTCGGACGATCATGGAAGTCTGCACCGACCCGGTGCCGGAGCTCATCGAGTACGTGCTCCGCGAGGTGCTCGCGAGCGCCATGGGCGACACCGACAATCACGGCCGGAACACGGCCCTCCAAAAGCACCTCGACGGACGCATCGCGCTGACGCCGCTCTTCGACTTCGCGCCGATGACGCTCTCCCCCGACGGCATGGCGCGGTCCTCGACCTGGGAGTGCCTGCGCGGCGGCGGCGCCTGGGCCGACTATCGGATCGTCGCCGAGGCCGTCGGCGAGATCGCCGGCGACGAACAGGTCGCCGACCGGCTGCGCGCCGAGCTGGGGGCACGCGCGGAGACGGTCAGGACGCTGCCGGAGATCGCCAGGCGCCACGGCGTCGAGGAGGAGGTGATCGAGCGTGGGCTTCGATACGCGGGCGATGTTGCTGACGCGCTTCGGGCCGCGGCGCCGGCGCCTGTCGCGACGCCGTCGCCTTCCATGAAGTTTTGAAGGAGCGATCGATGCCACGCCGACGGAAGCCGACCAGCGAGGAGTCCATCGAGGCCCGCCATGCTCTCCGCGCCGCCGCGGAGGGCGGCAGGCTTCTATGGGCCGACGCGATCAGGCGCATGCGGAAGGCCCTCGGCATGACGCAGTCCGAGTTCGCCTCGCGCTTCAAGGTGACGGTGCCTCAGCTGTCGGCGATCGAGAACGGATCGGCCAACCCGACGGTGAGGACACTCGATCGCCTGGGGAAGGTCTTCGGGCTGACGGTCGGCCTGGTGCCGGTGCCGCCGCGGAGCGAGGGCGCTCCTAGATAGATGTCAGGTCCGATGTCGGATCGAGAAATCGGAAAAGCGATCTGCTCTCAATCGCTTCTGAGACCGATGCGGGTGGCGTGAGGGCTTCGATGCCAGATCCTCGCGCGCTTCCAAACTCGGGCGGCGATGACGCTTGACCTCTTGCCGTGGATGAGAACAATACGGGAACCCAAGCGCTCGACGCGAGGAGACCCCACATGAATCCCGTCCAGGCCATGGCCCCTTCAGCACCCCGCGACCAGGCGCCCATCTCCTCCGCTTCCCCGCAAGCGAAGCCGGCGCCCCTCCCCCTCCATCTCCGCATGCGGCCTGAGTCCGGCATCCTGCCCCGCGGGTGGCTGGCCGAGCTCCGCACGAGGTACGAGGAGGGGCCGGAGGGCTGGGTCGCGATCGACCCGTTGGCCGGCAGGCATTCCGCAAAGCGGAATGCCGAGAGGCGCGACCTGCCGGAGGACTTCCAGGCGCCGAAGGTGCTGGGATGGGGCATCGACCGCCAGGCGGCGCGAGCGGCCGCGGTGACGAGACTAAGCAGCAACCGGGATCCGAAGACGCTGCTCGTATATCCCTGCACGGGGAGGCTCCGCCAGGCGATCGCCGAGGCCGCCGGCGGCAAGGGCGAGGACGTCCGCACCGACATCTTCGAGGACGTCGCCTATGCCCAGCGCGAAGCGGCGCCGGACACGGTCGTCGACACCTGGCTCGAGGAGCACGGCGTCTTTGGGGCGCATGGCGAGGCGTGCGAGGGCGGCATCGCGGACTGGGACGAGACCATCTGCCTGGTGACGGCGATGGCGTACGCCTATCTCAATGCGCACCCGGCGGTGGCGATGACGAGCGATGGGCGGTTGGGGTGGACGAGGGAGGCGAAGATCAGGGGCGAGGCGGAAGGGGGAAATGGGGTGGCGCCGCTGTCGGGCGAGCTCGACGAGGCGCGGGCGGAGGTGACGGTGAATTTGTGAGGTAGAGTTTGCGACTGTCGCTCAGGCTGCATCAACGAGTGAAATGGAGCGTGCGAAGGACCCTCTCGATTTCATCGACGACGATCTTGTGTGCAGCTTGGTCGGTGCGGATTACATCCGGGTATGAGCACTCCAAAGTAACCTCACTTCGGCGCCAGCTCGTGAACAATCCGTCCACCGTCATCGCAGACACCGTGCCCAAGCTTTGCACCGTCGATCTACGCTGCAAGCGGATTACGGGATAGTTGTCTGCGAACGTCGCTTCTTTACGCTCAAGGCGCCCATTGGGATCTCGCTTTCGCAGGTTGCTCATCACGGCCGCCCCAATCTCGTCCATCCGCCTGTGGATCTGATCTGGCTGAAGTCGGCCCACCTCCGTTCCAGTGTAGGTCTGGAGATAGCAGGTAGCGATCAACCCGCCTCCCTCACGGGCGGTCCAGTTCACGACATGCTTCGTTGCTTGCTCCGCCGGCTCCGCACGTTTCCAGCGCCGAACGTCATAAGCGAAGGAGATCCCAGTCTGATCGTCTCGAAACTGTGTGACCTGGCGTTGCCCGGGGGTTTGCGCGGCCGCCTCCCACGCGGCTCCTAGAAGCAGCAGCGAAATTGCCCAGCGCCTGATGAAACACGTACGCATCACCCTCAGAAATCTCCTATCCATCGCGGCACCGGACGGACTCGGCTAGGCTTCCAGATCAATTGTTAACGCCAGGACGTTTCAATGCAAATTTCTCTCACCCCGATCGCGATCCGCGAGTTGGTGCGGATCGGTCGTGACCTGGAGCTGGCGCCCAAGCGCCGCGACCTCATAACCTTCCAGGTGAGGGCATCGAGGCATGAACGCATAGAGCTCGAGACGGGTGAGGTCTTCAGCCGTTTCGCTCCTGATGACAAGGCCATCGAAGCCGAGCTCCAGATCGTCGAGATCAGCGCCGAGCAGGCCCTCGACGACTCGGGTCTGCACTACATGGCAGCGTGGGCTGGAAATGACGCCTCAACCCCTAAGGCCGCTCGCCTGAGCTTCTACGTCAATGCGGAAAAGTCCGCCTTTAGTGCTCTCAGGACCAAGCTCAATTCAGGTGTGCTTCCGAATGAGATTGTCATCCACCTCGACGCGAAGAGCGCCGAAGCCGAAGGCGCCCTCACCTATGTCGGCGATCCTCTCGGCCACATGAAGAGATGGAAGAACGCGGCCAACCAGTCGGTACCAGTCGCCGGCGCCACCATCATCTTCGACATTCTGACTGCACCAGAGGATCGCGAAGTCGGTGATGTCTTGCCTGATCGTAACGCCCTCCCGACCTCAGTAGAGAGCATGCTGGCCGCCCTGACGCGCATCGAAGGGATCCTCAAACCGATCCGCCTGGCTGGCCTTCTGATCGCCGGCGCACTGATCGTCGTCGCTGTCAGGCTCTGGAAGTAGCACGTCTGTCGTCGAGCTCACGCTGCCGCGTCGACCCAGCTGTGCCGCGGCCGGCCTTTCGCTGCGGAGGCTGTGTTACCGTCCTGACGCGGCAAATTGGGGATTAGCGATGACACCACGTACCCGCGTAGCGGCAGCTTTGGTGGCCTCATGCCTCGGGCTCAATTCATTCGATGCCGGTGCGGAGGTGGAGAAAGTCCACCTGGCGCGGTTGACGGCGGCTGCTTTCACTTGCGGCATGTGGGCGTCGATGAAAGGTGACAAGCCAAGAATGAAGACTCTCTACGAGGACGGGATACGAGCCGGCCGGGATTTCTTAAAGGCATTCCGCGACAACAAGGTCACGCAAGAAGATTTGAACAAGCATGCGCCGATGGCGGTCCTCTTCCTCCTGGAAGGCCCCAGCGACGATTTCATTGTGGGACGGATATTCGAGGCGGCAACGAACGACGCCTTCGACAGAATCGTAAAGCAGGACAAGAATGGCGTGACCGTTCACGCCAGCGAATGGACCCACGATGACGAACTCAAGGCGACGCTGGCGCAGACGAGATATCAAAACGCGAATTGCGATCACGTCAGATACTAGCCCGCACGCTTACGGACGCCACTTCCACTCTCTAAAACAGTCCCCGCAACACCAGACAATCGAAGCCTCTCGGCTCGTCATCCCTGTCACCTACTTCACAAAGAACCTCTCCAGCATCCCCAGCGATAGCCCGTCGCCGGCGAAGGTCTGAGCCAGTGTCCGTGTCGACGTCCCGATCGACGGCACGTCCATGATCGGCTCGCGCACGGGGATTTGCGCGCCCGGGTTCCGGTCGAGGGCTCCCCTCCCCCGCGGATCGACCACGAACATCTTGAGGCCGCCGGCTTTCGATCCATCGACGATCGCCTGGTTGATGTGCGGGTCGGCGAAGCCGTAGCCGATCGTCATCAGCCTGGCGCCGGGCATGCCAGCCGGGGCACATCATCGGTTGCATGGCGTGAAGTCGGCCGTTTAGATACAGCATGCTTTCAGTCGCGCCGCGGAGACCTTCGTTAACCAAGTCGCACCTCGCCGCGATTTTTGTCCTCCTGGCCGGGTTCTCTATCAGCATAGCCGGCGGCGCCAGCGGCAAACCGGTCGACACTCCTGCCGTCTGGCATCCGCTCGACGTCGAGCGCGCAGGTTCCATCGTCGCAGCCCGGCCGACGCTCCCCGAGATCGCCGCGCCGAAGATCGTCGGCGGTTCGGCTGCGGCGAGCGGGGCCTGGCCGCAGACGGTCTCGTTGTACCTGGTGTTCTCGAACAACGCCGCGAGCCAGTGCGGCGGCACGCTGATCCAGCCTCAGGTCGTCCTCACAGCCGCGCATTGCGTCATCAGCACGACGAGCGGCGTCACTTTGAGCGCCGTGGCGGCGGGTATCGGCTCCAACACCAACGTCGCCAGCAGCTCGAGCGTGTCCTATGCGCTAGGAACCGCCTATGCCGCGCATGGCTCATACGTCGGCGCGTCAACCGGCAACGACATCGCCCTGATCTATCTCGACCGCTTCGCCCTGACTACGACCTCGACGCTCTCGACCAGCTCGGTGGACAGCATCCTCACCGCCACCGGCACGTCGTCGACAATCGTCGGCTGGGGCCTGACATCGGAAGACGGCTCCTCGTCGTCCGTGCTCAGGCAAGCCACAGTTCCCATCGTCTCCAACACGACCTGCCAAGCCTTCGTCGCGTACACGATCTATTCGTCCCAGGTCTGCGCCGGCTACGCATCCGGAGGCGTCGACACCTGCCAGGGCGACAGCGGCGGACCGATCTTCGTGCTCGCCAGTGGCACCTACTACCAGGTCGGCGTCGTCAGCTATGGGATCGGCTGCGCTCGCGCTCTCAATCCCGGCGTCTACACGCGGGTCGCGTCATACTCATCGTGGATATCCTCGACGATCACCTCCCACGCCGCCTACATCTCGACCAACCCGACCGGCTGGTGGTGGAACTCGAGCGAGCCGGGCACGGGCTATTCGATCGAGAAGAGCGGCAACAATCTCTTCATCGCCGGCTTCCTCTATGGCTCCAGCGGCACGCCGGTCTGGTATCTCTCCAGCGGCGCGATGACGACCTCGAGCGCCTACAGTCAGCCGCTCTACCTCTTCGGCGGAGGGCAAAGCCTCAGCGGCAGCTGGCGCCCCGCCGGGGCCATCGGCAGCGTCGGCTCCCTTACGCTCTCCTTCACGACCACCAGCCAGGCGACGCTCGGCATCGGCGGACGCTCGGTGGCGCTCAGGCGTTACGGCTTCGACAGCTCCTATGTCGTCAACCCGCCATCGTCCGGCATGCCGCAAACCGGCTGGTGGTGGGCCGAGAGCGAGCCCGGCCGCGGCTTCTTCTTCGAGACGCAGCGCTCGTCGGCCTTCCTCGCCTACTACATGTACGACACCGCGGGTTCGGCGATCTGGTACCTGACAACCGGCTCGATGACCTCGAGCACGCTGTTCCAGGGAACCGTGTTCCAGTATGGCGGCGGGCAGACGCTGAGCGGCAGCTGGACGGCGGCGAACGCGGCTGCGTCGCATGGATCGGTGACGATCCAGTTCTCGTCGACGACGACAGGAACGCTGACGCTGCCGAACGGGAGCCAGGTGGCGATCAGGAGATATACGTTTTGACGAATACAGCGTCGCAGAGGGTGACATGAAACCGGTTCATGTGGAATTTGGCGATATCTGTGAAGGAGGGTCAGATCTGACTATCATTCCCTGCTCCGGGAAGAAGAAAAAGGAGGAGGACCCCCGAATTCAGGCGCGCATTGACAGTTTTGGTCTGAAAACTCCCTATGATATGCCCGATAAGTTTGGGTACGGCCGCGTTTCCGACCTCATGCTGTAAATTCGCGCGCAATAGTGACCCCCTGAGGGGCGGTTTTCGCGTCCAATTCTGACCCCCTCTAACGCTGTGTGTCAGCGTCCCTTCCTTTTGCCGGGAAGGGTGTCGGGGGATGGTCGGCGTGGACAAGATCGGCGAGATACGAC
>CAXNIC010000139.1:0-11984 GCA_964201945.1 Alphaproteobacteria bacterium | reverse complement strand
ATGAAGATCACGCCGGGCTCGGCATAGGCGTATGTCGCCCGCATGATCTTGTCCCAGAGCGCGCGGGCATGGACGGTCTTGAAGGTGACGCCGCCGAAATGCAGCTCCCACGACTGGTCTTCCCGCACCGCCTGCATGAAGGCGTCGGTGACCAGGACTGAGAGGTTGAACATGCGGAGCCGGCCCGGCTCCTGCTTGGCGTCGATGAACGCCTCGATGTCCGGATGGTCGCAGCGCAGCGTCGCCATCATCGCGCCGCGGCGGCTGCCGGCGCTCATGATGGTGCGGCACATGGCGTCCCACACGTCCATGAACGACAGCGGCCCGGAGGCGTCGGCGCCGACACCCTTCACCGGCGCGCCCTTCGGGCGAAGGGTGGAGAAGTCATAGCCGATGCCGCCGCCCTGCTGCATGGTCAGCGCGGCCTCGCGCAGATGCGCGAAGATGCCGCCCATGTCGTCGGGGATCGTGCCCATGACGAAGCAGTTGAACAGCGTCACCTGCCGCTCGGTCCCGGCGCCGGCGATGATGCGTCCGGCCGGCAGGAACTCGAGGTCGGCCATCGCCGCCTCGAATTTCTCCGCCCACTCGGCGCGAAGCTCCGGCGCCTCGGCTTCCGCCACCGACGTCGCGACGCGCCGCCAGGTGTCGGCCAGTGTCTTGTCGACCGGCTGGCCATCCGCACCCTTGAACCGGTATTTCATGTCCCAGATCTGCTGGGAGATCGCCGCGACCTGACTCATTGCTGAAGGCTCCGCCGGAGGCCGTTTCCGACCCTAAGGTACTGAAAAGCTTGTTTTAATCCCGCAATCGTCGCGGAACAAAGAGCATACGGTGGCCGGCGCCCCAGGTCAAACGGGCAAGGTCACGCCGACGGAGGATGCAGGTGGACGATCTGGAGCGCAATAAGCAGGCGGTGCTCGCCTTCTACGACCTGATGTTCAACCAGGGCCGCCCGCGGGACGCGATCGAGCGGTATGCGGGCGATGCCTATACCCAGCACAATCCGGAAGTCGCCGACGGCAAGGCGGGCTTCATCGAGTATTTCGACCGGATGGCGCGCGAGTATCCGGGAAAGCGCATGCATGCGGTGCGGGTGATCGCGGAGGGTGCCCTCGTCGTCCTGCACAATCGCCAGGAATGGCCGGGCTATCCCGACTTCGCCGCCATCGACATCTTCCGCCTGACGCCGGACGGCAAGATCGTCGAGCATTGGGACGTGCTGCAGACGGTCCCGGAGACGGCCGCCCACGCGAACGGGATGTTCTAGTGGGCGGCCCCCTCAGAATCGATAGCGCGTCAGCGGGACGATGCGGCCGCTCGGCAGCAGAAGCTGGGCCGCCTCGGTTGTGGAGAACTGCAACGAGATGACGCCGGTGGTCTGGTCCGTGCTGGCCGGGCGATAGGCGCCGTTCAGCGTCTGCCCACCTGCATATTCGGTCATCGTTCCGAGGAAGTTGTAGTCGTTGAGCATGGCGCCATTGGCCATGTACCAGACCGCCGTCCCGTCGCTGCGATACATGAAGGCGGCCATGAACATCTGGTTGCCCTGGACCTCGATGGTGTAGCCGGTGCCGCTCTCCGCGGGGTTCCACCACCAGCCGCTCTCGAGCTGGAAGGGCTGCCTCGGCGTGTCCACGCCGTTGCTGCCGAAGGGGAAGCGCTGGAGCGGCACGGCTCCTCCGGGCCAGAACATCGTCGCGGTGCGCGCGCCGGTGAACTGAAGTGACAGCGCGCCGGGCGATCCAAGGAAGGTCGGTGGACGGTAGCCGCCGAACAGCGCCTGGCCGTCGCCGAAGGACTGCAGGCCGCCGGAATAGGTCGACCCGCTCGACATCGGGCCGGTCGAGAGGGTCCAGCTGGCGCGTCCCGCCTCGTCATAGAGATATGCGGCAAAGAAGAGGTTGCCGTTGCGCACCTCGATGGCGAAGCCGCGGCCGGGCTCGGCCGGATTCCACCACCAGCCGGGCTCCGGTGTCGGCGCCACGCCGTCGATCGCCGCGAGCGCGGCGGCAACGTCGATCCGCGTCTTCGAGTAGCTGGAGGAACCACGCGCGTAATTGATCCGCAGGCCGGACTGCGCGAGCGCCGAGACGATCTGGTCGACCGAAGCGGCCGGCCTGGCGCTCCGCAGCAGAGCGATGGCCCCGGCGGCGTGCGGGGTCGCCATGGAGGTGCCGCTGAGGATGCCGAAGCCGCCGCCTGGTACCGACGAGGTGATGGAGCCGCCGGGCGCGAGCAGGCTGACGAAGGACGAGGAATTGCTGAACGACGAGACCGTATCGTTCTTTTCGGTGCTGCCGATGGCGATGGCAGACGAGATGCAGCCGGGGGTGCTGATCGCGTTGGCCGAGCCGTTGTTGCCCGCGGCGATCACGGTCGCGATCCCGACGGCGCGCAGCGCATCGATCGCCGATTTGTAGGTGACGTTCTCGTCGTCGCAGGCCTGCTGGTCGGCGTAGAGATCGCCGCCGATGCTGATGTTGACCGCGGCGATGCGTTGGACGTCGCGCAGCGCATAGACGCGCTGAAGCGCACGGATCTGGTCGGAGTCGTAGCTGAGGATGCAGTCAGATGTGGCGCCGCTGCCGCAACGGGACCTGACGAAGCGCGAGAAGACCTGGGCGGCGATGATCCGGACGCCGGGGGCGACGCCGGAGAAGCTCGACGATTGGAAGCCGGCGGCGATGCCGGCGACGTGGGTCCCGTGGTCGCAGCCGGCCAGCGAGGCGCTGCAATGGATCGCGGCGCCCGTGCCAGTCTGGCTCGCCTGGCCGTTCGGGCAAAGCGTGCTGGAGGCGAAGAGCGTGGTCCCGGAAAGCAGCGTGTTGGAGGAGAAGCACATCTCCTCCTGCACGCGCCCGCCGAAGAACGAGTGGTTCCGGTCGACACCGGTGTCGATGACGGCCACTGCCTGGCCTGAACCATTGAAGCCGCTCGCCCAGAGGAGGGGCGCCTTGATCAGCGGCGCCGACTGCGCCATGTCCGGCCGGTGCAGCCGGTCTTCGTTCAGGCTGATGATGCCGGGGTCGGCGAGCAGGCGCGTGAGGGTTTCCGGATCCACCTCGGCGACCGTCGCGGGCATGCTGTCGATCGGATTGAAGACCGTAAGCCCGGGACCGTCCAGCCGCTGGCGGAGAGCGCTCAGGAGCGCGGCGATCCGCGCTCGCTGTTGAAGAATCTCGACGGGGCTGAGCAGGTGCTCGAGCGTCACCGCAGCCTGCAGATGGACGATGACCCGGACCGAGCCCTCGGCTGCGGCTTTCGCGGTAAGAAGATCCCGCTGCGCCGGCGAGACTCCGGCCTCAGAAGGAGCCCGTGCCGAAGCTATAACTACGACCAGTAGAGTGATAGAAAGAACCAGAACCCGCAGGAGAAAACGTGGCACGGCTGCCTTCCATGATGAATGGAAGTCACGCAAGCCCGCTCAACTCCTCCAAATCTTTCCCGCTCGGATCTATTCGGTCCGGCTACGAGTATCGCGAGCCGATTGTTTGGAATCTTCGGCTTCGATCCCGCCTGGGTGTCTGAATGCAAACAACAATCATTATGAAAATAAGTTTCGAGTTACCGCGCCCCGCGGGCCACCACGTGCCCATTTCTCCGCAGTAATCAGCCGCTTTTTCGAGCCGTGTTAAAATTGAGGTATGCCCGTGCCGCGCGTTAAGGTGATACCGCCTCGTCTTTCTCGGCGCGTGACGGCTGTCGGTGGGGCCGAAAAGATCGATCAGACGTAAGTAACTGAAGAATATTGATAATTGCTGGCGCCGCCAGGGGCGTCCTTGACGCTCGGAGGCCTCGTTCCTAGATTGGGAGTCATCGGGGGGCGCCGCTCGACGGCGCCTTTCGCGTCTCAAGCCTTCACCCCCGGGGAACCGACATGTCCGACGTCACCACCAAAGTCAGCGAGGCCACGTTCGAGGCCGACGTGCTGCGCTCGTCCCGACCGGTCCTGGTCGACTTCTGGGCGGAGTGGTGCGGCCCCTGCAAGATGATCGGGCCTTCGCTCGAGGAGCTGCAGAAGGAGTATGGCGAGAAGGTCACCATCGCGAAGGTGAACATCGACGAGAGCCCGGGCGTCGCCAGCCGCTACAACGTGCGCTCGATCCCGGCGCTGATGGTGTTCAAGGGCGGCCAGGTCGCCGCCAGCCGCATCGGTGCCATGCCGAAGAACAAGATCAAGGAGTGGGTCGACTCCGTCATCTGAGGGAGCCACCCACCGGCGAGATTGGCGGGCGCCTCTTAGGCGCCCGCTTCGTTTAGAGCCTGGGCCCGCTTGAACGCCGGCCGCTCGATGCAGCGCGCGATATAGGCGGCGCTGGCCGGCTTCGGCTGGACGATCTTCAGCAGCGTGCTGCCGAAGAAGAGATCGCCGCCGATCATCACGTCGGCGGCGGAGAAGCGATCGCCCAGGATCCAGGGACCTTTGGTCACTGCCTCGTCGATGACGTTGAACACCCGGTCGAAATCGCCCCAGCCGGCCTGGCCCGACGGGATCTCGAGCTTGGCGAATTTCTGGGTGAAGGCTGCCTCGATGTTGGCGGCGAAGAACAGCCATTGCAGGTAGCGGCCGCGCAGCGGATCGCCGACCGGCGGCGCCAAGCCGGCCTCGGGCACACGCTCGGCTACATAAGCGCAGAGGGCGGCGGATTCGGCGACCATTGCCTCGCCGTCACTCAGCGCCGGCACCTTCTCCATCGGGTTGATCCGGTGATACTCGGGTGTCGACTGCTTGCCGGAGCGGATGTCGATCAGCTCCTTCTCGTATGGCCGACCTGCCTCTTCAAGAATCCACAACCCCCGCAACGACCGCGTCCGCGGTGCCCAGTAGAGCTTCATGCTCGCCTCCGTCGGTTTCCGAAGACTCAACCGTTCTCGGCCAATACCGATCCCGCGAGATACAGCGAGCCGCAGATGAGGATGCGCGACGGCGGCCCGCCCTTGGCGACGATGTCGGCAACGGCCGACCCGACGCTCGGCGACGCGCTCGCCGGCAGGCCGAGGCCGCGGGCCGCGACGGCGATCGCCTCGGGGTCGTGGCTGGACGGCAGGTCGGGAATGGCGACTCCGTGCACGCTGTCGACGAGGCCGAGGAAGGGCCGGAAGACCGTCTGCGGCTGGCGTTGCTTCTGAGTGGCGAAGATCAGGTGGAACGGGCGCTTGGGCCAACCCCTCAGCGTCGCTGCCACCACCTCGGCACCGCCCTCGTTATGCGTGCCGTCGAGCCAGAGTTCCCAGCCGTCAGGCAGCGCCTCGGCCAGGGGGCCGCGTGTGAGGCGCTGCAGCCGTGCCGGCCAGCGCACGGTGCCGAGACCGGCGGCCATGGCGCTCTCCGGCACCTTGATGTCCGGACTTGCCTCGAGGCAGGCAATCGCGGTGCCGGCATTGGAATACTGGTAGTCGCCGAGCAGGCCGGGTTTCGGCAGCAGGCGCCTGCCTTGGGCGCTCTCGTAGCCGAGGCGTCCGTCCGGCTCCTTCCAGGCCCGCCATTCGCGGCCGTAACGGAACAGGGGCGCGCCGATCTCGGCCGCCTTCGCATCGAAGACCGCCGCGGCTTCCGGCGCCTGCGGGCCGATCACCGCCGGGCGGCCGGGCTTCATGATCTCGGCCTTCTCCGCGGCGATCTTCGCCAGCGTGTCGCCGAGGAACTCCATGTGGTCGAGGGAGATCGGCGTGATCGCCGCTGCTGCCGGCGCATCGACCATGTTGGTCGCGTCCAGCCGGCCGCCCAGGCCCGTCTCCAGCAGCACCACGTCGCCAGGCACGCGGGCGAAGGCCACGAAGGCGGCGGCGGTGATCAGCTCGAAATGCTGCGGGGCGATGCCGTCTCCGGCCTTGGCGACCTCCTCGAGGAGATCGGCCAGCAGCGCCGTCTCGATGTCGTAGCCGGCGAGATAGATGCGCTCGTTCACGCGCACGAGATCGGGCGAGATCGTCATGTGGACGCGAAGCCCGGCGGCCTCGCACATGGCGCGGAGGAAGGCGACCAGCGAGCCCTTGCCGTTGGTGCCGGCGACATGGATCGCCGGCGGGATGCGGGCCTGCGGATTGCCGAGACGGGCCAGCAGCGCCCGCATCTTGTCGAGGGAGAACTTGCCGGGGTGGGTTCGTTGCGTCTTCAGCGGATCGAGGATCCGGTGGATGCGCTCGTCCGGAGTCGCCATGGAAGGTGTCAGGTCCGCGGCTGCTGCGGAATCTCGACCTCCGGTGCCGGCAGCACCACCACCTCGGCAGACGGCCTCGGCTGCATCAGCAGGCTGAGGATGCGGGCGAGCGCCGCCTTCAGCTCCGGGCGCGGCACCACCATGTCGACCATGCCGTGCTCGTAGAGATACTCGGCGCGCTGGAAGCCTTCGGGCAGCTTCTCGCGGATGGTGTCCTGGATGACGCGCTGGCCGGCGAATCCGATCAGGCTGCCGGGCTCGGCCAGGTGAACGTCGCCCAGCATGGCGAAGGAGGCGGTGACACCGCCGGTGGTGGGGTCGGTGAGGATCACGATGTAGGGAAGCCCGGCCGACTTGACCTCTTCGACCGCCAGTACCGTGCGCGCCATCTGCATCAGCGAGAGGATGCCCTCGTGCATGCGGGCTCCGCCGGAGGCCGGGATGGCGACAAGGGCCGCCTGCTGCAGCTTGGCGAGGCGGGCGGCGGCAAGGAAGGCCTCGCCGACGGCGGTGGCCATGGAGCCGGCCATGAAGTCGAAGTTGAAGGCGGCGACGACGGCCGGCTGCCTGCCGATGGTGCCATGAGCGACGACCAGCGCGTCCTGCTCTCCGGTCTCCGCCTGGGCTTCCTTCAGCCGCTCTGTGTAGCGGCGGCGATCGCGGAAACGCAGCGGATCCAGCGGCACCTTCGGCAGCTCGATGCGGGTGAAGGCGCCGTCGTCGAACAGCATGCCTAGACGCTTGAGGACGGGCAGGCGGAGATGATGGCCGCACTTGTCGCAGACATGGAGGTTCGCCTCCAGGTCGCGATGGAAGATCATCTGCCCGCAGCCCGGGCACTTGTGCCAGAGGTTGTCGGGCGTGTCGCGCTTGACCAGCGCCCGCAGCTTCGGGCGGACGAAGTTGGTGAGCCAGTTCATGCGGTGACCCGTGCGCCTCGCACGCCGGCGGCGAGGTCGGCGATGAAGCGGTGCGTCTTCGCCACCGTCTCGGTCGGGTGCTTCTGGTGATCGCCGATGATCTTCACCACCGCGGTGCCGACCACGGCGGCATCGGCGACGCGGGCGACCGTCGCGGCCTGCTCGGGCGTGTTGATGCCGAAGCCGACGGCGACCGGCATTTTGGTCGCGCGCTTCAGCCGCGTGACGGCCTTCTCGATGTTCTTGGTATCGGCCGATGCGGTGCCGGTGATGCCGGTGATGGAGACGTAGTAGACGAAGCCGGTGCTGTTGGAGAGCACCTTGGGCAGGCGTGCGTCGTCGGTGGTTGGCGTCGCGAGGCGGATGAAGGCGAGGCCCTTCTTGATCGCCGGCAGGCAGAGCTCGGAATCCTCTTCCGGCGGCATGTCGACCATGATCAGACCGTCGACGCCGGCCTTCAGCGCATCGTCGATGAAGCGCTCGACACCGTAGATGTAGACCGGGTTGTAGTAGCCCATCAGCACCAGCGGCGTCGCCTTGTCGCCCTCGCGGAAGCCACGGACCAGGTCCAGGGTCTTCTTCAGCGTCATGCCCGCCTTCAGCGCGCGCTGGCTCGCGGCCTGGATCGCCGGGCCGTCGGCCATCGGGTCGGTGAACGGCATGCCGACCTCGATCAGGTCGGCGCCGGCCTTGGGCAGGCCCTTCAGGATCTCCAGCGAGGTCTTGGGATCGGGATCGCCGGCGGTGACGAAGATCACCAGCCCGGCCCGGTTCGCCTTCTTGAGCTCGGCGAAGCGCTCGGCGATGCGCTGGGTCATACCGGCCGGCCCCGCTTGGCGAGATGGCCGAGCACGGCCGCCAGGTCCTTGTCGCCGCGTCCGCACATGTTCATGACCAGGATGTGGTCCTTCGGCAGCTTCGGCGCAATCTTCCTCACATAGGCGAGCGCGTGGCTGGGCTCGAGGGCCGGGATGATGCCTTCCAGCCGCGAGCAGTACTGGAACGCCTCCAGCGCCTCCTCGTCGGTGGCGCTGACATATTCGACCCGCTTCATGTCGTGCAGCCAGGAATGCTCCGGCCCGATGCCGGGGTAGTCGAGGCCGGCCGAGATCGAATGCGCCTCGATGATCTGGCCGTCGTCGTCCTGCAGCAGGTAGGTGCGATTGCCGTGCAGCACGCCCGGCCGGCCGCCGGTGAGCGAGGCGGCGTGCTTGCCGGTGGAGACGCCGTGGCCGCCGGCTTCGACGCCGACGATGCGGACCGACGGATCGTCGAGGAAGGGATGGAACAGGCCCATGGCGTTGGAACCGCCGCCGATGCAGGCGACCAGGGTGTCGGGAAGCCGGCCCTCGGCTTCCTGCATCTGCTGCTTGGTCTCGATGCCGATCACCGACTGGAAGTCGCGCACCATCGCCGGATAGGGGTGCGGGCCTGCGACCGTGCCGATGATGTAGAAATGCGTCTCGGCCTTGGAGACCCAGTAGCGGAGCGCCTCGTTCATCGCGTCCTTCAGCGTGGACGAGCCGGAGGTCACCGGCCGCACCTCGGCGCCGAGCAGCCGCATGCGCTCGACGTTCGGCTTCTGGCGCTCGATGTCCTCGGCGCCCATGAACACGGTGCAGCTCATGCCGAAGCGGGCACAGACGGTGGCGGTGGCGACGCCGTGCTGGCCGGCGCCGGTCTCGGCGATGATGTGGGTCTTGCCCATGCGCCGGGCGACCAGCGCCTGGCCCAGGCAGTTGTTGATCTTGTGCGCGCCGGTGTGGTTCAGCTCGTCGCGCTTGAAATAGACCTTGGCGCCGCCGAGATCCTGAGTGATGCGCTCGGCGAAGTAGAGCGGGCTCGGCCGGCCGACATAATGGGTGTGGAAGCTCGCCAGCTCCTTCTGGAAGCCGGGGTCGACCTTGCACTCGGTGTAGACGCGTTCGAGCTCCAGGATGAGCGGCATCAGCGTCTCGGCGACGTAGCGGCCGCCATAGATGCCGAAATGCCCGCCCTCGTCCGGGCCCGTGCGGAAGCTGTTGACCGTGCTCACGAATCCATCGCTGTCGTCTGGGGGGCTCCGGTCGCCGGAGCGGCCGGCACTATGCGGAAGAGGGGGGCAAGGTGCAAGCGGCGAGGGGGGCGTCCGCCTGGCTCATCCCCCGCTCAGCGCCTGGACGATGGCGATCTCGTCGGTCGGCTTCAGCGGCCGGGCGAGGTCGAACACCTGCTCGCCGTTGAGGAAGACGCGCATGTGGCGGCGGACCTGCTCCTGTTCGTCGACCATGCGGAAGCGGATGCCCGGATATTGCCGGTCGAGGTCGGCGAGCAGCGCCGACAGGGTGGCGCCGGCCGCTTCGACCTCGCGCTTCTTCCTGGTGTAGGAGCGGAGCGGCGTCGGGATCAGCACCTTCACCGAGGCTCTCCGGCCTCTACGGCATAGATTTCCGGCAGATGCTGGGCGATCAGGCGCCATTTCTCGCCCTCGTCGCGGCTCCCCCAGAGCTCGCCCGACGTGGTGCCGAAATAGACGCCGACCGGATCGGCGGTATCGGTCGCCAGTGCCTGGCGCTTCACCGTCCACCAGGCGTCGGTCGCCGGCATGCCGGCGGCCTGGCGCTTCCAGGTCTTGCCGCCGTTGCGGGTGACGAAGGCGCCGGGAATGCCGTCGGGGCTGGTCCGGGGCCAGACATCGGTGCCGTCCATCGGGAACACCCAGGCGGCGTCGGCGTCGCGCGGATGCACCGCCATCGGCAGGCCGATGTCGCCGACCTTCTTCGGCATGGCCTTGCCGACCCGGACCCAGGTCTTCGACGGCCGGTCGAGCCGGTAGATGCCGCAATGGTTCTGCTGGTAGAGCCGGTCCGGGTCGGCAGGCGACATGCGGATGCAGTGCGGATCATGGAAGGCGATGTCGGTCGCATCGAAGCCACCGACGACCTCGAGCCCGTCGACCAGCGGCGTCCAGGTGCGGCCCTTGTCCAGCGACTCGTGCACGCCGCCGCCCGACATGGCGAAGTAGAGATGGGCCGGGTCGCGCGGGTCGATGATGATCGAATGCAGCTTCGGCCCGTCCGGCGTGCCGTCCTGCTCGGAGCCCATCCATTCGCGGAATTTCGGGTCGTCGTTGATGGAGGAGAAGGGATCCCAGGTGACGCCGCCGTCCTCGGAACGGAACAGGCCCTGGGGCGAGGTGCCGGCGTACCAGACGTTCGGCTCGTTGGCGTGTGCCGGCGTCAGCCAGAAGGTGTGGTCGACGGAGCGGCCCTTCTGCCCGGCCGGCGCCTTGGCGAAGGCGGGCGGGCGCTTGGCTTCCTTCCAGCTGCGGCCGAGATCGGTCGAGCGGAAGACGGTGGGGCCGAGATGGCCGGTCTTCGCCGCCGCCAGCAGGGTGCGGCCGTCACGCGGGTCCAGCATCATGTGGCTGATGATGTGGCCGAGGAAATGCGGCCCCTCGGCGCGCCAGGTCTTCCGTGCCGCATCGCCGTGGTAGATCCAGGCACCCTTGCGGGTGGCGACCAGCACGACCGACCGCGGCTTCGAGGGGGCTCGCTTCGCGCGGGCCGCCGGCTTCGCGGATGTCTTGGTGGCCATCGATCAGATCCTTTCTGCAAGCGAGTCCTGAGCCGCCTTCCAATCCGGATAGGCCGACTCGAGTTTTTTCCGGCCCGACGCCGTCAGCCGGAGCGGCCGCTCGCGGCGGTCCTTCGGCGGGTCGACGCCGATCCAGCCGTTGCGTTCCAGCAGGGCTGCGTTCCGGGTCAGCGTTGTGCGCTCGAGACCCAGCAGCTCGGCCAGGTCCCGCATCGGCTTCGGCCCGGTGAGGGCGAGCGAGGCCAGGAGCGAGAATTGCGTCGCCTTGAGGCCGTGGCGGCGCAGCTTCGCCTCGAAATGCCGGGTGATCGCCCGGGCGCTTCGGCGCGCGGCGAGGCAGCGGCAGCCAACGCAGAGCGTCAGGTCCACTGTCATGGCTTGAGTGTAGATACACCTAATGCGGCGTCAAGCCAGCTCAGGCGGCGGGATGACCCGGCGCATCGAGCACGGCCATGGTCACCCGCGAGACGCAGACCAGCTTGTCGTCGGCGCCGGTGATCCGGACTTCCCAGATCTGGGTGGTGCGGCCGAGATGGATGGGGCGGGCGACGCCGGTGACGTAGCCGTCGGTCGCCGAGCGGATGTGGTTGGCGTTGATCTCGAGGCCGACGCAGCGGGATTTCTTGAGATCGACGGCGAAGTTGGCGGCACAGGAGGCCAGCGTCTCGGCCAGCACCACCGAAGCGCCGCCGTGGAGCAGGCCCATCGGCTGGCGGGTGCGTTCGTCGACGGGCATGCGCGCCCGGAGGAAGTCGTCGCCGACTTCCAGGAACTCGATGCCGACATGGTTGACCAGCGTCTTCTTGTGGATGTCGGCGAGGACCTCGGTGGTCACCGGTGTCTTCCAGATCGTCATGATCAGGCGCCCTTAGCCGCGGCGAGGAAACGGCGGATCTTGTCCGGCGACTTCACGCCCGGGCGATCCTCGACTCCCGAGGCAACATCGACACGTGTGGCCCCGGTGGACCGGATCGCCTCGGCGACGGTCTCCGGCGTGAGGCCGCCGGCGAGCATCCAGGGAAGAGACCATTGCGCGTCCTTCAGCAGCCGCCAGTCGAAGGCCAGCCCGTTGCCGCCGGGAAGTCCGCCCGGTGGCGGCTTGGCGTCGAACATCAGCAGGTCGGCGACACCCTCATAGGCGCGGGCCGCGGCCACGTCGGCCTCGGTCGCGATCGAGACCACCTTCATCACCTGCCGGCCGTTGCGGGCCTTGATGCCGGCGACGCGCTCGGGCGTCTCGTGCCCATGAAGCTGGAAGATGTCCGGCGACAGCGCCTCGGCGATCTCGTCCAGCAGCCGGTCTTCGGCATCGACGACGAGCGCC
>CAXNIC010000138.1:0-12087 GCA_964201945.1 Alphaproteobacteria bacterium | reverse complement strand
GCGGCGCAGTGGCTGTTCGGCCGGGCGATGCGGCGGCTCCGCGAGCGGATGGCGGCGGCGTCGGGGACGCTGATGCACGCCGGCGCGCTGCTCGCCAACCTGTTCCTCGACGCCGTCGGCATCGTCGTCTTCCTGGCTTTTGCCAACGGCGGCACATTCCTCTTCCTCGACCGTTTCGACCCGCGGCGCGAGCTGGTGGTCGCGATCCTGCTGGCGATCTCCGCGGCCCAGCTGGCGGGAGCCATCACGCGCGCGATCCTGTCGCCATCCGCCCCGCAGCTTCGCCTGGTCGCCCTCGACGACCGCACCGCCCGCGACCTGCAGCGCTGGGCCGTCGGCCTCGCCGCGCTCGCGGGCTTCGCCTATTTCGGCGGCGGGCTGCTAGGAATCCTCGCGGTGCCATCGGAGCTGAGCACGCTCTGGGACATCGTCTTCGCGCTCTTGCTGGCGCTTCTGCTGGTGGCCTGGATCTGGATCAACCGCCGGCCGGTCGCCGAAGCCCTCGGGAGCGAGGGTATCGCCCAGTCCTGGCACGCAGCGGCCACGGTCTACGTCGCCGTCGTCTGGCTGGTCTGGTCCTACAAGCGCCTGCTGGACCGTCCGGACGGCGCCAAGACCGTGCTGCTGAGCGCGCTGGTCGTGCTGGCGGTTCCGCTTGCCGACCGTCTGGTACGGCGGCTGCTCGCCCGGCTGCTCCGGCCCTGGCCGGGACAGGAGGCGGAAACCGGGCTCCGGCTCGCCCGCGCGTCCCGCGTCATCCTCGGCGCCTTCCGGGTGATGATCGCGGTCGCCGCCATCGCCCTCCTGATCGAGGCCTGGGGCGGGCCGGTCATCGCCACCCTCCGGAACGACATGGGTCGTTCGATCCTCCGCGCCGTCTTCAACATCGCTGTCGCCGTGATCCTGGGTTACGGCGCCTGGGAGGGCAGCAAGATCCTGATCGAGCGCCATGTCGGCCGGCCGCAGCCGGGCGAGGAGCTGCAGCCGGGGACCCGCGCGCATACGCTGCTGCCGGTGCTGCGCCACTTCGCGCTCGGCGCCCTCTCCGTGGTCATCGGCCTGATCGTGCTGTCATCGCTCGGCGTCGACATCGCCCCGCTGCTGGCCGGTGCCGGCATCGTCGGCCTCGCCATCGGCTTCGGCGCCCAGGCCCTCGTCCGCGACATCGTCGCGGGATTCTTCTTCCTGCTCGACGACGCCTTTCGCATCGGCGAGTACGTCGATGTCGGGCGGGTCAAGGGCACCGTCGAGGGGATCACCATCCGCTCGCTGCAGCTTCGCCACCACCGCGGCGCGCTCCACACCATCCCCTATGGGCAGATCCAGGCGATCAGCAATCACCACCGCGACTGGGTGATCGAGAAGCTGGAATTCGGCCTCGCCTACGGCACCGACATCGAGAAGGTCCGGAAGATCCTGAAGAAGATCGGCCAGGAACTGGCTGAGAACCCGGAAATCGCCGCGGTGATGCTGGAGCCGCTGAAGAGCCAGGGCGTCATGCGCCTGACCGAGACGGCGATGATCTTCCGGGCCAAGTTCAAGACCAAGCCCGGCGAGCAGTTCCTGGTCAGGCGCGAAGCCTACCAGCGCATGCAGGCCGCCTTCGCTGCCAACGGCATCGAGTTCGCCTTCCCGACGGTCCGGATCGCCGAGAACGCCAGCGACGGCGATATTGCCGCCGCGGCACATCGGACGATCGCCGCGAATGCCCCGAAGCCGCCCGAAAAGCCTGCTGCCTCAGGGATTTAGATTATATAGTCTCGAATCGAGACTAATTTTCTCGGACACTGGAGAAATTCCGTCACCAGCCCCCGTTGGGGCTTGGTCACCGGGAAAATAAGACATAATCACTGTCTTATATGTCATTTTCCAGTGGCGCCAGGGAAATAGGGCGGTCATTCTGACCTTCTTTCCGGCCCCTCCCCGGCCACCCGCCTACGCCTGCCCATAAGGACCCGAACCGATGGCGACCAGCCAGCGCATGCTCAGCTTCGTCTCCGTGGACAAGCAGATGCCCGACAAACGCGCGGCTGCGACTCGCACGTCGGACTTCCAGGAGATCTTCGCCCAGTTCGACGCCGCCCGGGCGGCCGAGCAGGCCAGTCGCTGCTCGCAATGCGGCGTGCCCTTCTGCCAGGTCCATTGCCCGCTCCACAACAACATCCCCGACTGGCTAATGCTGACCGCCCAGGGGCGGCTCGAGGAGGCCTACGAGGTCGCCGCGGCGACCAACACCTTCCCCGAGATCTGTGGGCGCATCTGCCCGCAGGACCGCCTCTGCGAGGGAAACTGCGTCATCGAGAAGGGCTTCGAGTCGGTCACCATCGGTACGGTCGAGAAATACGTGACCGACCAGGCCTTCCAGAACGGCTGGGTCAAGTCGATCCGCCCGCCGCGCGAGCTCGGCCAGTCGGTCGGCATCGTCGGCGCCGGCCCGGGTGGGCTCGCCGCCGCCGAGATGCTTCGGCGCAAGGGCTACCAGGTCACCGTCTACGACCGCCACGACCGCGTCGGTGGCCTGATGATCTACGGCATTCCCAGCTTCAAGCTGGAGAAGCCGGTGGTCGAGCGCCGCACGCAATGGCTGATCGAGGGCGGCATCAAGTTCGTGCTCAACGTCGAGATCGGCAAGGAGATCACGCTGGCCGAGCTTCGCCAGCGCCACGACGCCGTCCTGATCGCGACCGGCGTCTATCGCGCCCGCGACATCCAGGCGCCGGGCGTCGGCCAGGATGGCATCGTTCCCGCCCTCGACTATCTGATCGCGTCCAACCGCACCGGGCTCGGCGACACCGTGCCGGCCTACGACGACGGCACGCTGAATGCGTCAGGCAAGCACGTCGTCGTCATCGGCGGCGGCGACACCGCAATGGACTGCGTCCGCACCGCCGTCCGCCAGGGTGCCAAGTCGGTCAAATGCCTCTATCGCCGCGACCGCGCCAACATGCCGGGCTCGCAGCGCGAAGTGTTCCACGCCGAGGAGGAAGGCGTCGAGTTCGTCTGGCTCGCCCAGCCGGAAGCCTTCCTCGGCGACGGCCGCGTCTCCGGCGTCCGCGCCCAGCGTGTCCATCTCGGCATGCCGGACGCCACGGGGCGCCAGATGCCGCAGGTGATCGGCGACTCGCACTTCACCGTCGAGGCCGACCTGGTCCTGAAGGCACTCGGCTTCGATCCCGAGGACCTGCCGGTGCTGTTCGGCGCCCCCGAGCTCGAAGTGACCAAATGGGGCACGATCAAGATCAACCAGCGGACGATGCAGACCAACCTTCCGGGCGTCTATGCCGCCGGCGACATCGTCCGCGGCGCCTCGCTGGTCGTCTGGGCCATCCGCGACGGCCGCGACGCCGCTCAATCCATCCACCGCACCCTGAGCCAGCCGCAATCGGCCGGGCTCAAGCTCGCGTCTTGAGCGGGAGAGCGACATGACCGACATCATCCCCGAATCCGGCGAAGCCTTCGTCGCCGCCTTCAAGAAGAACGCCGCCCATCTTCAGGCCGGCGGCCTCTACCGGCCTGAGGACGAGCATGACGCCTGCGGCGTCGGCTTCGTCGCCGCCATCGACGGCAAGCCGCGCCGCTCTGTGGTCGAAGGCGCGATCAACGCGTTGAAGGCGGTCTGGCACCGCGGCGCCGTCGACGCCGACGGCAAGACCGGCGACGGCGCCGGCATCCATCTGCAGGTACCGCAGGAGTTCTTCAAGGCGCATGTCGCGCATCTGGGATACGACCCCGACGACGGCGAGCTCGCGGTCGGCCAGATCTTCCTGCCGCGCACCGATCTCGACGGCCAGGAGCGCTGCCGCTGCATCGTCGAAGAGGAGATCCTCCGCCTCGGCTACACCATCTATGGCTGGCGTCAGGTGCCGGTGAACGTCTCGATCATCGGCGAGAAGGCCAACGCGACCCGGCCCGAGATCGAGCAGATCATCATCGGCAACGAGCGCAAGGTCACGACCGAGCAGTTCGAGCGCGAGCTCTACGTAGTACGCCGGCGGATCGAGAAGGCAGCGACCGCCGCCAACGTCAACGACTTCTACATCTGTTCCTTGTCCTCGCGCTCGCTGATCTACAAGGGCATGTTCCTGGCCGAGCAGCTCTCCGAGTTCTACCCGGACCTGATGGACCCGCGCTTCGTCTCCTCGTTCGCGATCTATCATCAGCGCTACTCGACCAACACGTTCCCCACATGGCGGCTGGCCCAGCCGTTCCGCGTGCTCGCCCATAACGGCGAGATCAACACGCTGAAGGGCAACGTCAACTGGATGAAGAGCCACGAGGCGCGCCTCGCCTCGCCGCTGTTCGGCGACACCCTCAATGATCTCAAGCCGATCATCCAGCCGGGCGGCTCTGACTCGGCCGCGCTCGACAATGTCTTCGAGCTTCTCTGCCAGGGCGGCCGCACGCTGCCGATGGTGAAGACGATGATGATCCCCGAGGCCTGGGCGCCGGATGCGCCGATGCCGAAGGGCGTGAAGGAGATGTACTCCTACGCCAACTCGGTGATGGAGCCCTGGGACGGCCCGGCGGCGATCGCGGCATATGCCGGCGACTGGGTGATCGCCGGCATGGACCGGAACGGCCTCCGGCCGCTCCGCTACACCGTGACCGACGACGGCCTAGTCATCGCCGGCTCCGAGACCGGCATGGTGCGGCTGGACGAGACCCACATCGTGCGGAAGGGCCGGCTCGATCCCGGCCAGATGATCGGCATCGACCTCACGGCCGGCAAGCTCTACCGCGACCGCGAGCTGAAGGACGCGCTGGCCTCGTCCCGCACCTTCGGCGACTGGACCCAGCACATCACCCGCATCGACCACATCGTGCGCGCCGACCATCGCGACCGCCGCGAGCTCGACCGCGACGAGCTGCGCCGGCGCATGATCGCCGTCGGCTGGAGCCTCGAGGACGTCGAGCTGATCCTCCATCCGATGGTCGAGGATGCCAAGGAAGCCGTCGGCTCGATGGGCGACGATACGCCGCTCGCCGTGCTGTCGCGCCAGTACCGCGGCCTGCATCACTTCTTCCGCCAGAACTTCAGCCAGGTCACCAACCCGCCGATCGACTCGCTCCGCGAGGCGCGGGTGATGACCGTGCGCACGCGGCTCGGCAACCTCGGCAACATCCTCGACGAGGACGAGAGCCAGTGCCACCTGCTGCAGCTCGAGTCGCCGGTGCTGTCGAACGCCGAGTTCGAGGCGATGCGCGACTACATGGGCGACACCGCGGTCGAGGTCGACTGCACCTTCGATCCGAAGGGCGGTGACGGCAGCCTCCGCGATGCGATCCAGCGGGTCCAGCGTGAGGCCGAGAATGGGGTGCGCGCCGGCTGTACCCACGTGATCCTCTCGGACAAGGCGATCGGGCCTGACCGCGCGCCGATTCCGATGATCCTCGCCGCCGGCGGCGTGCACTCGCATCTGGTGCGCCAGAACCTCCGCACCTTCACCTCGCTCAACGTGCGCTCGGGCGAGTGCCTGGACGTGCATTACGCCGCCGTTCTTGTCGGCGTCGGCGCGACCACGGTCAACGCCTACCTGGCGCAGGAAGCGATCGCCGAGCGCCACGCCCGCGGGCTCTTCGGCCAGATCTCGCTGGATGACTGCATCCGCCGCTTCAAGAAGGCGATCGACGACGGGCTGCTCAAGATCATGAGCAAGATGGGGATCTCGGTCATCTCCTCCTATCGCGGCGGCTACAACTTCGAAGCGGTCGGGCTGTCGCGCTCGCTGGTCGCCGACTTCTTCCCCGGCATGACCAGCCGCATCTCCGGCATCGGCCTTTCCGGCGTGCAGCGGAAGGTCATCGACCTCCATGTCCGCGCCTTCGCCGAGGACACGGTGGCGCTGCCGATCGGCGGCCTCTACCGCCTCCGCCGCTCGGGCGAGGCGCATGCCTTCGAAGGCAACCTGATCCACACGCTGCAGACCGCGGTCGCGACCGACAGCTACCACACCTACAAGAAGTACTCGGAAGCCACGCGGAAGCTGCCGCCGATCCATCTTCGCGACCTGCTCGACTTCACCGCCACCACCCAGGCGATCTCCGCCGACGAGGTCGAGTCGATCACCGAGATCCGGAAGCGCCTGGTGGCGCCCGGGATCTCTCTCGGCGCGCTCAGCCCCGAGGCGCACGAGACGCTGTCGATCGCCATGAACCGGATCGGCGCCAAGTCCGACTCCGGCGAGGGTGGCGAGGACCCGGCGCGCTACACGCCGCGCGCCAACGGCGACAACGCGTCATCGGCGATCAAGCAGATCGCGTCGGGCCGCTTCGGCGTCACCGCCGAGTATCTCAACAACTGCCGCGAGATCGAGATCAAGGTCGCCCAGGGCGCCAAGCCCGGCGAGGGAGGCCAGCTTCCCGGCATCAAGGTGTCGGGCCTGATCGCACGCCTTCGCCACGCCATGCCCGGCGTCAGCCTGATCTCGCCGCCGCCGCATCACGACATCTACTCGATCGAGGACCTGGCCCAGCTCATCTACGACCTGAAGCAGATCAACCCGGATGCGCGGGTCTGCGTGAAGCTGGTGGCGCGCTCGGGCATCGGCACCATCGCCGCCGGCGTCGCCAAGGCCAAGGCCGACACCATCCTGATCTCCGGCCATTCCGGCGGCACCGGCGCCTCGCCGCAGAGCTCGATCAAGTATGCCGGCATCCCCTGGGAGATGGGCCTTTCCGAGGTCCACCAGGTACTGACCCTGAACCGGCTCCGCCAGAACATCCGGCTTCGGGTCGACGGTGGCATCAAGACCGGCCGCGATGTGGTGATGGCCGCGATCCTCGGCGCCGAGGAGTTCGGCATCGGCACGGCGTCGCTGGTCGCCATGGGCTGCATCATGGTCCGCCAGTGCCACTCCAACACCTGCCCGGTCGGTGTCTGCACCCAAGACGAGAAGCTGCGCGCCAAGTTCGAAGGCACGCCCGAGAAGGTGGTCAACCTCTTCACCTTCGTCGCCGAGGAGACCCGCGACATCCTGGCCTCGCTCGGCGTCCGCTCGCTGACCGAGGTGATCGGCCGAACCGATCTCCTGGCCCAGATCGACCGCGGCGGCCGCGACCTCGACGATCTCGATCTCAACTCGCTGCTGATCCAGGCCGATTCCGGCGGCCAGGCCCGCCACTGCACGGTCGAAGGCCGCATCGAGGTGCCGGAGACCCTGGACGCCCAGATGATCCGCGACGCCAAGGCGGCGCTCGAGGAAGGCGAGAAGATGCAGCTGGCCTACAGCATCCGGAACACCCACCGCGCGATCGGCACCAAGTTCTCCAGCCGCATCGTGCGCCGCTTCGGCATGACCGGGCTGCAGCCGGGGCAGATCACCGTCAGGCTGCGCGGATCTGCCGGCCAGTCCTTGGGCGCCTTCGCCGTCCAGGGCCTCAAGCTCGAGGTCTTCGGCGACGCCAACGACTATGTCGGCAAGGGACTCTCCGGCGGCACCATCGTCGTGCGCACGACGACGGCAAGCCCGTTGGTCACCAACCACAACACCATCATCGGCAACACCGTCCTCTACGGCGCGACCGCCGGACGCCTCTTCGCCTCGGGCCAGGCGGGCCAGCGCTTCGCCGTCCGCAACTCTGGCGCCGTCACCGTGGTCGAGGGCGCGGGCTCGAACGCCTGCGAGTACATGACCGGCGGCATGGTGGCGATCCTCGGGCCTGTCGGCGACAACTTCGGCGCCGGCATGACCGGCGGCATGGCCTTCGTCTACGACTCCGACGACAGCTTCGCCCATGCGGTCAATCCCGACACGCTCGTCTACCAGCGCCTCGCGTCTGCCCATTGGGAAGGCGTGCTGAAGGGCCTGATCGCCGAGCACCAGCGCGAGACCCAGTCGAAGTTCGCCGAGCGGCTGCTGGTCGACTGGCGGCTGGAGCGGGTGAAGTTCTGGCAGATCGTGCCGAAGGAGATGCTGGCCAGGCTCGACCAGCCGCTGTCCGACGCGCCCAAGGCGGCGCGGGCGTAGGGGCGGAGCGGACGGTGAGCCAGCCGTCTCGCCGCTGCCACTACATCCGGGACTTCTAGCTGAACGGGAGTCAGGAGGCGGGAGACGCCGGACGGACGAGGCCGATCGGGCGGTTCGACCACACGCTCGCCAGTCCCATGGCCCGATGCGCCGGGTCGGTCTCCTCGATCACGCCGCCGACCGGCAGGACGCCACCCAGGATCGCCTTCACGTCGCGGTCGACCGCACGCTTCATGTCGTTCTGCTCATAGAGCAGGCCCTCCTCGCCGATGACGGATCGGGCCAGCTCGCCATACTGCCTGACCTGGGCGTCCGACATCTCCTGCATCGAGCGGAAGTTGAGGATGAGGTCGACGGGGCGAAGCTCGCGAAGCACGCGCTCGGCCAGATGGGTGACGACGAAGACGCCCGCGAAGGAGTCCGGCAGGTTCGCCGACACCCGCCCCGTCTTCGTCGACACGTAGCCCTCCGCGGTGGCTACGAAAGTCGGCTGATCCGCCCACAGCAGGGAGAGATAGATCGCAGCGAACAGGAGCGAGTCGGGCAGGTCGATCGCGACGAAGCGCAGGCGCCCCGGCTGCAGGCTTTGCGCGAGCTGATACCCCAGACCGCCGAAGCCCGAGCCGATATCGACCACCGTCACCGGCCGGCCGCGCCCGGCCTCGGCGCGCAGCCGATCGAGCACGCCCGACCCGTGCAACCCGTTCATCTGCGTCTGCAGGCTCCAGGCGTCGTAGCTCGCCAGCACGCCGTCGCAGACGGGTCCGGCCTCGCCGAGAAAGCCCGGCAACCGTACCCGCGCATGGGCCGGCAGCCGCCGCTGGGCCGCCAGGAACTCCATCATCGCGATGCTGACATTGGTGTGGCTCTGCAGTCGCTCCTCGACGTCGGCGGGGATCTCGTCGGGGATCCCGCCATTCAGCGTGTTGCTGATCGGGTCGAAGCCGGTGAACGGCTGGCAGAGCAGACGAAGATGCTCGAAATGCCGCCGGTCCTTGCCGAAGAGCCGATGCCAGCCCCCGGACATCTTGCCGGACCACGCATTGTCGCCGGCCGAAATGTCGGGGGCGAGCGTCGAGACGGGAGCGGCCGCGGCCGTCAGCCCGCCGATGAGGTCCGCCAGGGTGCTTGCCATCCGATATTCGGCGTCGGTCATGCGCCGGTTGCCGGCGGGGGTCAGGTGCCCGGCATAGCGGAAGGTCAAAGGCTCGCCGCGGAAATTCACCGTGATCGGGGTTTCCTCGGATTCGACCGGACTCGACATTGCCTGGCTCACCTCGTTCCGTAACCGGCTCATCCTATGAGATTTCGCGCCGCGAGGGTGCAGGCATGGCGGTAGACGCCAAGCGCGAAGCAGGGCAAAGCTAGCGCCGAGGCGTGGCCCGTGGCCGCGACGCCTCTCGCCGCACCTCCTATCACCGCAGGCGCGCATGCCATTCGCCCTCTCCTCACGCAGCCTGGTGCTCGGCGCAACGACCACGCTGCCAGCCCTGGTCGCACTCGTTGCGCTGGCCGGAGGCTGGACCGGCCTCGCCGGTCTCGCCGCCGCGGCCGCGGCGATCGGCGGCGGCGTCGCGACGATCCGCTTGGCGCGAGACGAGCGCCGCCCTGTTGCCGAGGACACGGCCGGTCCGACCTCCGGCGCCGGCGACGTCACCCGGCTGACTGAGGGCCAGCTTCGGCTCTTCGACAACATCCCGGACCCGCTGCTCCATGTCGGCACCGGCCGGGTGGTCCTGGCCGCCAACCGCGCCGCCCGCACCCTGTTCGGTCCCGAAATCGAGGACCGCGACCTGGCGCATGTCCTGCGCCAGCCCGACGTCCTGGAGGCGGCGGAGGCGGTGCTGGCCGGCGGTCCCGGCCGCGAGGTGCAGATCGAGCTCGCCGGCCCGGCCGAGCGTCACTTCGCCGTCCGCCTCGAGCCGCTGCCACAGGCTGGTGCCTTGTTGCTGCTGCATGACACCACGCAGATCGCCAAGCTCGAGCAGATGCGCGCCGACTTCGTCGCCAATGCCAGCCACGAGATCCGGACGCCGCTCGCCTCGCTGATGGGCTTCATCGAGACGCTGCAGGGCGTCGGAAAGGACGACGCCCAGGCCCGGGTCACCTTCCTCGGCATCATGCACGACCAGGCCCGGCGCATGGCACGCCTGGTCGACGACCTGCTCTCGCTGTCGCGCATCGAACTCAAGGAGCACACGCCGCCGACCGCCTCCGTCGATCTCGCGCTCACGCTCGGCGCGCTCAAGACCACCCTCGATCGCCAGGCGGAGACCCGGCGAATGCCTGTCCTGCTCGACCTCGCGCCGGGTCTTCCCCGCATCGTCGGCGATCCCGACGAGCTGACCCAGGTGTTCCAGAACCTGATCGACAACGCGCTGAAGTACGGGAAGCCCGGGACCGAGATCCGCGTTGTCGCCGGCGAGGCAGCACAGATCCCGCCCTCGTTCCCCGATCCGAGGCGGCGCGCCATCGCCGTCTCCGTGACCGACCAGGGCGAAGGCATCGCCCGCGCGCATTTGAGCCGGCTGACCGAGCGTTTCTACCGGGTGGATGTCGGGCGGTCGCGCGATCTCGGCGGCACCGGGCTCGGCCTCGCGATCGTCAAGCACATCGTCAGCCGCCACCGCGGCGCATTAGTCATCGACTCCGAGGTCGGCCGCGGCAGCACCTTCACCGTATTCTTGCCGGTCGCCGAGTGACCCGGTTCCCGCTTCTCGCCGCGCTGGCAGTCGCTCTTGCGACACCGGCCGCAGCCCGCGATGCCCCTTGGCTGATCGCGCCATCGGCGCTGGTCGAGGTCGCCCGCAGCCTCGGCGGGCCGGCCGCCCGCGTCGAGACACGCGAGGAGGAGGAAGCGGTCACCGCCTATTGCCAGGGCCTCGGCGCGCAGACCGCCGACGCGCTCCTGCTCACCCGCCGCCTGCTCGACCGCGAGCGGACCTCCTGCGAGGCCGAGGCGATTGCGGGCGAACCAGAACGCCTTCTCGGCGTGATCGGCCTCGCCCTCGACGGGCCGTTCGACGGGCTGACCCGCCGGCACCTGTGGCAGGCCGTCGCCCGCCAGATCTCCGAGGACGGGAAGCTCGCCGACAACAAGCAGCGGAGCTGGCGCAAGATCGACCCCGCTCTGCCGGACCGGCCGATCGCGCTCCGGATCGAGGCGCCGGAACCGCTGATCGAGGCCCTGGTCCTGGCGACCGGCTGCCTCGGTGCGTCGGGCTACGCCAAGCTCGACCGGACCCGGCTCTGCCGCGGCCTGCGCAGCGACCTTCCGTCGGGTCCGGATCCGATCGTCATCCGCCGGCTCGGGCCTGAGAGCACGGGGCGCCCGGTCGAAGGTGTCTCACCGACGGCGGCCGATCTCGCCTCCGGCCGCTACCCGCTGGCGAGACGCGTCTATCTGTATGTAAAGGGCGCGCATCTGCCGGGAATCCCCGGGCTTTCCAGCCTATTGCGACAAGATGCACCCGGCTTGCTGGCGCCGCAGACGCCCTGAATTCATTAAACTGTCATATGATGGTCATATGACCTTAGCGTGACGGGTCTAGAGACTGGCTCGGGATCATCAAGGAAACGTCATGGCTTCCGAGCATATCGTCCGCTCCTACGACGAGCAGCTGAAACGGCTGAAGGCCGAGATCAGCGAGATGGGCGGTCTCGTCGAGGCCCAGCTCGGCCAGGCCATCCAGGCGGTCGGCAGCCGCGACGCCGAGCTCGGCCAGCGTTGCGTCGCCTCCGATGTCCGGGTCGATGCTCTGGAACGCCAGATCGATGAATCGGTGGTGAAGATGCTGGCGCTCCGCCAGCCGATGGCGAGCGATCTCCGCACCATCCTCTCCGCCCTCAAGATCGCCGCCGACCTGGAACGGATCGGCGACTACGCCGCCAATGTCGGCAAGCGCGTGCAAGCGCTGATCCAGTTTCCGCCGGTGCCGAGTGTCGGCGGCGTGGTGCGCTTGGGCCAGCTTGCCCGCCATGTCGTCAAGGACGTGCTGGACGCCTTCGCCTCCTCCGACACCGCGCGCGCCATCCAGGTCTGGCAGCGGGACGAGGAGGTGGACGCCATGTACACCAGCCTCTTCCGCGAGCTCCTGACCTACATGATGGAGGATCCGCG
>CAXNIC010000137.1:0-12112 GCA_964201945.1 Alphaproteobacteria bacterium | reverse complement strand
AACAGCGAGTTGATGTCGGCGCATTTGCCGCCGAGATTGCCGCTCTCCAGCATGTACTTGATGTCGCCGATGCCGCAGCCCTTGGTCTTGGGATCGCGGAAGGTGTTCTCGACGATCCAGTCGTAGATCGCCCGCGCCTTCTCGACCGGGTGATGGGCGCCTTTGACGATCTTCATCGCCGACTCCTTCACGATGCCGTCGACCGGCATGGTCGGGGTTGCGGTGAGGAAGACGCGGACGTCGTCTGGAAGTCCGCCCGAGCGCGGAGGCAGCGACTTCAGGTTCAGCTGGCGATCGATGGTCTCGATCACATAGGTCACCTGCACATCCCTGGCCTTGCCGGCCCCCCACTCCGCCGAGATCGCCGGCGCCCGGTAGATCGGGTCGTAGTTGAGCCCGATGCGATCGGGTCCCTGTCCCCAGGTGACGCCGAGCACGCGCTGATAGGGCGTGTCCATCGGCGCCGGAAGCCAGAGCTTGCCGGCGCCCGCGCCCCATTTCGGACTCGCGGTAAAGGTGACCTCGACCCGCCGCCAGGCACCGACGGTGCCGATGGCGGCCTCGGCCGGACGCGCCGCGCCGAGAAAGCCCGCGCCGGATGCAAGTGCCGCGGCCGCGGCGGTCGTGCCCAGGAACTGACGACGATTCATGCTGATCCTCCCTCTACGGATGTCCAGCGCCGCGCACGTGTCGGCGCGGTCGCAGGCGAGTGGCGATGTCGCAGGGGATCGGCGCCGTCGCTCCTTCGAGCCGGGATGCGTCCCTCGCTTGGGAGCATCACGTCGCCGCCCGGACCGGGCAGGGACGAGGACAGCCGTCGGTTCTAGCCTAGGTAGAGCCGAGCCAGTGTGTCAACGAACCTAACCGCGTTGCGGCGGACGCCCGGCGAGCTGGGGCGCGCGGCCGCGGACGATGGCGCTGACCGGGACCAGGCGGTAGCCCTTGGACTCGACCTCGTCGAGCCAGATCGCGAGCTCCGCCAGGGTCGCCGCCCGCGGATGGCCGATGGCGATGGCGTAGCCCTGCTTTCGCGCCACACGCTCGGTCTCGATCAGGCGCTTCCTCACCTCGGCCTGGCCCTCGTAATGGTCGAGGAAGACATCGCGCCCGGCGTTGGGAAGGCCGTGCGCCTGGGCCGAGTCCTGGGCCAGAGAGCGCGCCGTCGTGCGCGAGTCGACGAACAGGAGCCCGCGGCGCGCCAGCTCCTCCATCACCGGCGCCAACGCGTAGGGATCGGAGGTGAACAGGCTGCCCATGTGGTTGTTGATACCGACGATGCCCGGGATGGTGTCCAGCCATCTGGACAGCCGGCGCTGGATCTCGACGGGTCCCTGGCGGATCCGCAGCAGATTGGCGTCGGGATCGGCGTAGGCGCCGTTGGGCTCCATCGGCACATGCAGCATGACCTCGTGCCGGTTGGCGCGGGCCGCGCGCGCCTGGCCGGCGAGGTCGGGCGCATAAGGCAGGAACGAGATCGTCAACGGGCCCTTGAGCCGGACGGCGACGCCGGTATGCGCGCGGTCGACCCCCGCATCATCGATGATCACCGCGATCTCCGGCCGCCCGTCGGGCGCCGTCGTCGGCAGCGCATTGGCGATCCAGGCCGGCTCGTCCGAGGTGTCCGCTCCCGGGACAACCACAGCCGGCGGCAGGGCACGGGTCGGCGGCAGCGCGCGCGGCGCAGGGATCGCCGGCAGCGCCGCCCGCGCCGAGGCGACCGGCGGCAGTCGCGGCAGCGGCTCTATCGAGACGATCGTCTGAGGCGGAGGCGGCACGGCCGCTGCGGCCGGCGCACCTCTCGGCCAGTTGAAGGGTCCCTGCCCGCTCGGCCGGTAGCCCGGCGCTTCGCCATTGCCGAGCGGGATGGCGAAGGCACGCGCGATCGCCGCCGGTTCCTCGGTGGTCTCGACATAAAGGCCGGGCTGAGGGGCACCGACGCTGACGGTGATGGCGATGCTGGCGCCGATCACCACCGTCGCGAGACCCGCAATCAGGCCCGGCAGCCTTTCATTCACGCGCTTCAGCTTGGCCGCCCAGTCGATGCGGGGCGCACCTGCCCCCGGCCCGGCGAGGGCCTGGTCGTGGCGGAAGCGGCGGCGGCGGGACTTGCGGGAAGACAAGGCTGAAGCGCGGGTTATTGGAACCGGCTTGAATCTTACGTGAGGCTGAATGATTCGGCGAGTCACGCTGCGCGTGGAGTGCTTCCCTCCTATCCGTTGGGCGAGGAAGCCCTCATTCGGCCGTTACCGGCGCCTCGGCGGGGACCCGATCGCCCAGTCGAAAATGGTCTCTCGGTCGTCGGGACGCGTGACGATCCTCAGCTGACCCATAGAGACATAGACGTCGCAGCCGCTTCCCCCCGGACCTGTGAAGCTGGAGACCGGATCCCGATCCAGCATCTCGAAGATCGTCCGCACGGTCAGATCCGTCACGGGGCACTCGTCCCGGCGGGCATTTACGCCGCCAACGACAAAATAGGTCGAGGAACTTGGGCTCTCCGTCGGGGCGTATCGCTTGAGAAATAGCTTCACATACTGGACGAGTATTTTATCGCCGAGCCCGGCAGGCGGGATGTGAGACAGCGTGTAAACGCCGGTTGTATGGCGGAACGTGACGATGCCGACGCAACCCGTATAGCCGAACGACCGGAGTTCCGGACCGCTGTACAGGTCAGGCCCTCCGCATGCGCAACCGTATTTTGAATCCTTGCCGCTGGGCACGATGCAGACCCCGTCGACAGCCGTCTTGTTAACTTGATCGAACGTAGTCATGCATCGGTCTCTTCAGAGAATTACAATCAATAGTTACACATCAGCTGCTTTGCCGGTCAACAGCGCCGGCATCCCGACGTCGCCCCCCCTCGTGGCACGGTTTCGCGAACCGGCGAGATGGGGGGCAGCGGAGCATTCAAACCGGCCGCCTGCGCGTATTCCCGCCTTGGGTCTCACGAGCGAATGAGCCAAACTGCCGCCCTCTCGAAAAGGACGCTTTAATGGTCAAAGGGTTTGCGGAGTTGGGATCGAAGACGCCATGACCGGGGATATGCCGGACTTCAAGGTGCTGATCGGGCGGGTCGCCGGCGGCCAACGCCTCAGCGTGGCCGAGTCGGAGATGGCCTTCGACATCATGATGTCGGGGAACGCCACCCCCTCCCAGGTCGGCGGCTTCCTGATGGCGCTCCGCGTCCGCGGCGAGACCGTGGACGAGATCGCCGGCGCCGCCCGGGTCATGCGGGCGAAGTCGCTCAAGATCGACGCCCCTCCCGGCGCCATCGACACCTGCGGCACTGGCGGCGACGCGTCAGGCACCTACAACATCTCGACCGCCGCCTCGCTGGTGGTCGCGGCCTTCGGCGTGCCCGTGGCCAAGCACGGCAACCGGGCGCTCTCCTCCAAGTCCGGCGCCGCCGACGTTCTGACCGCGCTCGGCGTCAACATCGACGCCGACATGAGCCTGGTCCGCCGCGCGATCTTCGAGGCCAACATCGGCTTCCTGATGGCGCCCCGCCACCATGCCGCGACACGCCACGTCGCGCCGGCACGGGTCGAACTCGGCACGCGCACGATCTTCAACCTGCTGGGGCCGCTCTCC
Source organism: Alphaproteobacteria bacterium (assembly GCA_964201945.1). Taxonomy (GTDB): domain Bacteria; phylum Pseudomonadota; class Alphaproteobacteria; order SHVZ01; family SHVZ01; genus SHVZ01. Next base: position 8,521 of record CAXNIC010000137.1, on the reverse strand, counting down.
AACCCGACCGGCACCAAGCGCCAACTGGTCGGCGTCTTCGGCAAGGACTGGGTCGAGCCGATGGCGAAGGTGCTGGGCCTGCTCGGGATCGAGAAGGCCTGGGTCGTGCACGGCTCCGACGGCATCGACGAGATCACCACCTCCGGCCCAACCCATGTCGCGTCCCTCGTCGTCGGCAAGGTCACCACCTTCGAGGTCACGCCCGAGGAGGCCGGCCTGCCGCGGGCGGATCCGGCGCAGCTCAAGGGCGGCGATCCCCAGCACAACGCCCAGGCTCTGCGCGCGGTACTCGCCGGCGAGAAGGGCCCCTACCGCGACATCGTCCTCCTCAATGCCGGGGCGGCGCTGATCGTCGCCGACAAGGCCACCAACCTGAAGGATGCCGCGGCGATGGCGGCGAAGGTGATCGACAGCGGTGCTGCTGCTGCGACGCTGGCGAAGCTGGTCGCCATCACCAACGAGAAGCCGGCATGAGCGACGTGCTGACCCGCATCTGCGACGACAAGCGCGCCCATGTCGCCCGCCAGAAGGCTGCCCGGCCGCTTGCCGCGGTCGAGGCCGATGCCAAGCGACAGCCCGCTCCCCGCGGCTTTGCCCGCCGCCTCGAAGCCGCGGCCGCCGCCTCCGGCTATGGCCTGATCTGCGAGATCAAGAAGGCGAGCCCGTCGAAGGGGCTGATCCGCGCCGACTTCGACCCGCCGGAGCTCGCCCGCGCCTATCGCCAGGGCGGCGCCACCTGCCTCTCGGTGCTGACCGACACGCCCTATTTCCAGGGTGAGGACGCGCATTTCGCCGCCGCCCATGCCGCCGTCGACCTGCCTGCGATCCGCAAGGACTTCATGGTCGACCTCTATCAGGTCGCCGAGGCCCGGGCGCTCGGCGCCGACTGCATCCTGGTGATCATGGCCGCCGTCGACGATGCGCTCGCCGCCGACCTGGTGGCTGCCGCGAGCCACTGGGGCATGGACGCGCTGATCGAGGCGCATGACGCCCCCGAACTCGACCGCGCGCTGAAGCTGCCGGCCAAGCTCGTTGGGATAAACAATCGTAATCTGAAGACCTTGAAGGTCGATCTTGCGACGACGACGGAACTGGGACCGCGGGTGCCGAAGGATCGCCTGCTGGTCGGCGAAAGCGGCATCGGCAGTCGCGAGGACATCGACCGGCTGACAGCGGCCGGCGCCCGCGCCTTCCTGATCGGGGAGTCGCTGATGCGCCGGGCCGATGTGGCGGCGGCGACCCGCGCCCTCCTCCCGGAGCCGGCGCGGACACGGGCGGCGGGCTGATGGCCGGGCTCACGCATTTCGACGCCAAGGGCGATGCCGTCATGGTCGACGTCGCCGCCAAGCCGGTGACCGAGCGCGTCGCCGTCGCCGGCGGCAGCATCGTCATGAAGCCGGAGACCCTGGCCCGCATCCGCGAGGGCCAGATCGCCAAGGGCGACGTGCTGGCGGTGGCCAGGCTCGCCGGCATCATGGCGGCGAAGAAGACCGGCGACCTGATCCCGCTCTGCCACCCGATCGGCCTCGACGCCGTCTCCGTCGACTTCGCCCTCGACGAGGTCCGTTTTGCCGTCGACATCACCGCCACCTGCAAGGTGCATGGCCGCACCGGCGTCGAGATGGAGGCGATGTGCGCGGTCAGCGTCGCAGCACTCACCATCTACGACATGTGCAAGGCGATCGACCGGGCGATGCGCATCGGCGAGGTACGCCTGCTGCGCAAGAGCGGCGGCAAGTCCGGGGACTTCGAACAGGCATGATCCCGGTCGACGAGGCGCGCCGGCGCATCCTGGCCGAGCTTCGCTGCGTCGGCATCGAGGAAGCCTCGCTGCTGGAGGCGCAGGGCCGCGTCCTGGCCGAGGACGTCCGCGCCCGCCTGACCCAGCCGCCCTTCGCCGTCTCGGCGATGGACGGTTATGCCGTCCGTGCCGGCGACGTCGCCACGGTTCCAGTAACGCTGAAGATCATCGGCGCCGCCCCGGCGGGATCGGCCTTTGCCGGCACCGTCGGCGCCGGTGACGCCGTCCGCATCTTCACCGGCGCGCCTGTGCCCGACGGCGCCGACGCCATCGTCATCCAGGAAGACACGACCGCCGCCGACGGCAAGGTCACGGTCAAGGAAGGCGCGCCGGCCGGCCGCTACATCCGCGTCGCCGGGCTCGACTTCAAGGCGGGCGATGTCGGCATTACCGCCGGACGCCGGCTGACGGCGCGCGACATCGGCCTCGCCGCGGCGATGAACGTGCCGTGGCTTCGCGTCCGCCGCCGCCCCCGCATCGCGCTGCTCGCCACCGGCGACGAGATCGCGCGGCCGGGCGATCCGGTCGGCCCGAACCAGATCGTCAGTTCCAACACCTATGCGCTGGCCGCTGTCGTGCGTGCGCTCGGCGCCGAGCCGGTGCTGCTCGGCATCGCCAAGGACACGGTCGAGGACACGCTGGCCAAGGTCGAGGGCGCCCGCGGTGCCGACCTGCTGGTCACCACCGGCGGCGCCTCGGTCGGCGACCACGACCTAGTGCAGAAGGCGCTCGCGACCCAGGGCCTCGCCGTCGACTTCTGGAAGATCGCCATGCGGCCGGGGAAGCCGCTGATGTGGGGGCGCCTCGGCGACCTGCCGGTGCTGGGCCTGCCGGGCAATCCGGTCTCGAGCCTGGTCTGCGCGCTGGTGTTCCTGAAGCCGGCGATCGAGACGCTGTCGGGCCTCGATCCGGAGGCCGCCACTCTGCTCGACGCCCGCCTCGGCCAGGACCTCGCCGCCAACGACCAGCGCCAGGACTATCTCCGCGCGAAGCTCGCGCGCGGCAGCGATGGCGTTCCCGTCGCCACGCCGTTCGCCAAGCAGGACTCCTCCATGCTGTCGCTGCTGGCGCAGTCGGACGGACTGATCGTGCGCCCGGCGCATGATCCGGCCCGAAAGGCCGGCGAAATCACGCGCGTTCTCTCCTTCGCGCTGGCCATTCCGGCGATTTAGTCCACAGGGCGCTTGACAGCTCCCGGGGAACCAAACTAGAACATGCCTAGACGTTGCGCTTTTGTTCTAGATGTTGTGGTCGATACGCGGGGGACTACAAATGCTGACAAAGAAGCAGTTCGAACTGTTGACCTTCATCAATCGAAGGCTGTCGGAGAGCGGAGTTTCTCCCTCGTTCGAAGAGATGAAGGAGGCGCTCAGCCTCAAGTCCAAGTCGGGCATCCACCGCCTGATCACCGGCCTCGAAGAACGCGGCTTCATCAAGCGCCTCGCCCATCGCGCCCGCGCCCTCGAGGTGACGCGCCTGCCCGAGCAGGCCTCCCTCCCCGACCATCGCCCCGCCGCTCCGCAGCAGCGCGGATTTGCCCCCAACGTCATTCCCGGGAATTTCGGCTCGGCGCTCTCCGGTGCCGAGAGCCGGCCCGAGGTCGCCAACATCTCGCTGCCCCTCTACGGCAAGATCGCCGCGGGCACGCCGATCGAGGCGCTGCGCGAGTCCTCCAGCTTCGTCGACGTGCCGGCGAGCCTGCTCGGCGGCGGCGAGCACTACGCGCTCACGGTCGCCGGCGACTCCATGGTCGATGCCGGCATCCAGGACGGCGACACCGTGGTCGTCCATCGCTGCGAGACCGCCGAGAACGGCTCGATCGTCGTCGCCTTGGTCGACGACAACGAGGTCACGCTGAAGCGGCTTCGCCGCAAGGGCGCCTCGATCGCGCTCGAGCCGGCCAACAAGGCCTATGAGACGCGGATCTTCGGTCCCGACCGGGTCAAGGTGCAGGGCCGCCTGATCGCGCTGATGCGCCGCTACTAGCAGCGCGCTCGACCGCGTCGGGGCGGGCTTTCCGCGCGACGCTGCGAACCGGGGTTTGAACACATGAAGAAGATCGATGTCGCCGCCGTGCCGGTGCGGTCCGGCAGCAGCTACCCCACGCCCTTCGACCAGCCCTGCAACGGGCTCACGCGCCAGCGTCTCGCCCGCAACGCCGGCCTGACGCTGTTCGGCGTCAACCTCACCGTCATCCCGCCCGGCGGCTGGTCAAGCCAGCGCCACTGGCACAGCCACGAAGACGAGTTCGTCTGGGTGGTCGAGGGCGAGCTGACGCTGGTCACCGATGCCGGCGAAGAAGTCCTGCGCGCCGGCGACTGCGCCGCCTTCAAGCGCGGCGAGGCCGACGGCCACCACCTGGTCAACAAGTCCGGCCGCCCGGCCAAGGTGCTGGAGATCGGCAACGGCGAGGACGCGGACCTCTGCGTCTATCCCGATATCGACATGCTTGCCGGCCCCGAGGGCTTCGTCCACCGCGACGGGTCGCCGTATCCGCAGAAGAGATAGGCGCGTCTCGAATTACCCGATTAACGAGAGAATCTGGCGGAGGGGATGGGATTCGAACCCACGATAAGGCTTTACAACCCTATAACGGTTTAGCAAACCGCCGCCTTCAGCCACTCGGCCACCCCTCCGCCGAGAAGTGGTGTTTTCGCACGGCGTATGCTGGCGTCTGCTTAGGTGGCATCGGACGGACTGTCAACGAAAAGGACGGCCGGCGCCCGCATCCCGCAAAATACCGCCCTGCGATATCGCGCATTGGGCGTCAGTGGCCAGGTCACATCCGTCCGAAATCGACTCCGACGATGGCGCGGCTCAAGCGACCGCGCGGCGAGCCACCATCCGTTGATAGGCATAGACCAGGATCGCCCCGCCGAGCCCGATCAGGTCGGTGACCAGACCCGGGTCGATCAGGAGGAGGGCGGAGACGAACAGGACCGCCCTGGCCGGCCAGCCGATCCGTCCGCCCGCGAACCAGCCTTCGGTCGAGGACGCCAGCAGGTAGACGCCGAAGGAGGCGCTGACGAAGGCGCCGAGGATGTTGAGCGTCTCGCCCTTGAACAGCAGCTCCGGTCCGTAGACGAACATGAACGGCACGATGAAGGTCGCTAGGCCCAGCTTGAGGGCGATGAACGAGGTCTTCCAGGGATCGGCGTTGGCCATGCCGGCGGCCGCGAAGGATGCCAGGGCCACCGGCGGCGTGATCGCCGAGATGACCGCGTAATAGAAGATGAACAGATGCGCGGTCAGCGGCGGGATGCCGAGCTGCTGCAGTCCCGGCGCGATCACCGAGGCCGCGACCGCATAGGCCGCCGTCGTCGGCATGCCCATGCCGAGCACGAGCGCGATCAGCATGGCGAAGACCAGGCCGAGGAAGCGGCTCTCCCCGGCGATGGCCAGCACCATGTTCGAGAAGCGGCCGCCGATCCCGGTGAGCGCGATGACGCCGACGATGACGCCGGCGCAGGCGCAGATCGCCATCAGCTGCACCGCCTCCCTCGCCGAAAGCGAGAGGGTGTCGAGAACGGCCTGCGGCCCCATGCGCCCGACCCGGCCCGAAAGCCAGCTCGCGACCACGGCGGCGATGATCCCGACCGAGCCCGCGCGGAAGACGGAGTAGCCCTGCAGCAGCAGCGTGATCAGCAGCACCACCGGCAGCAGAAGGTGGCCTCGCCGAAGCACCGAGAGCAGCGTCGGCAGCTCGTCGCGAGGGATGCCGCGCAGGTCGTTCTTGCGGGCGTGCAGGTCGCAATGGAAGTAGCAGGCGACATAGAACAGCAGGGTCGGGATGATCGCCGCGACCGCGATGTCGGTGTAGGGGATGCCGAGGATCTCGGCCATGATGAAGGCGCCGGCGCCCATGATCGGCGGCGTGATCTGGCCGCCGGTCGACGACGTCGCCTCGATCGCTGCCGCGGTCGAGCGGTCGTAGCCGACGCGGCGCATCATCGGGATGGTGATCATCCCGGAGGCGACGACGTTGCCGACGGCGCTGCCCGAGATCGTGCCGAACAGGACGCCGGAGACGACCGCGACCTTGGCCGGCCCGCCCCTCGCCCAGCCGACCAGCGCAATCGAGAGATCGTTGAAGAAGTCGCCGGCCCTGGACGCGTTGAGGAAGCAGGCGAAGGCGATGAACAGGATGATGTAGGTGGCCGAGACGTCGGTGGTGATCCCGTGGATCCCCTGCATCGAATAGATGTAGCTGAAGAACACGTCGGCCGAGATGCCGTTGTGGTGCAGCACGCCCGGCATCCAGGGGCCGACGAAAGCGTAGAGGATGAACACCGACGCCAGGATGGGCAGCGCCAAGCCGGCGGCGCGCCTGGTGAGCTCCAGCACCATGAAGGTGCCGGAGGCGCCGACGACGAGGTCCCACGTCGTCGGCAGGACGCCGGCCCGGAACAGGAGCTCGTCGAGGTTGACCGCGATGTAGGCGAGGATGGCGACGCTGGCCGCCATCATCGCCCAGTCGTACCAGGGAATATCGGGCCTGAGATCGCCGGCGCGCGCACCGTAGATGGCAAAGCCGATGACCGAGCCGATGCAGATATGGAACGTCCGGAACACCCAGGGGTCGATCGGGTGGATGTTGAGGACGACGAGATGGAAGAGGACGTAGCCGCAGCCGAGCCAGAAGATGAACTGGTTGGTCCAGCCGGCGAGCGGGCGCTTACGGGCGCCGTACTCGATTTCGAGCGCCTTCTCGACCGCGGCGGCCGAGATCTCCGTCTCGGTCGCCGAAGCCGAGCCCTTCCCGTCTACCATCGCGCGCCCCCCGCAACGCCGCCTTCGACGCGCCGTTCATGCATCGAGATGCCCCCCTCGAACGACGCGCCGATATGCGTCAGCCCTTGAGGTCGGCAGGAATCTTGAAGCCCTTCTCCTCGAAGTACCTCACTGCGCCGGGATGGAATGGCAGGAAGGTGTTCTTCGTCACGTTCGCCGGCAGCGTCTCCTTCGCCGCCGAGTGGCCCTGGACCATCCGCGGGTTGTTCTCCATCACAGCCTTGACGATGCCGTAGACGAGGTCGGCGCTGACGTCCTTGTGCGCGATGGCGAAGTTGAAGACGCCGACCGTCGGCTGGTCCTCGGTGAGGGTCTTGTAGGTGCCCTTCGGAACCGTCGCATCGGACAGCTCCGGCATCTTCTGCTTCAAGGTCGCGATCTGCTCCTTGGTGAAGCTGAAGAAATTCACCGCATGCGAGGCCTCGGCCTCCGAATAGGCCGGGAACGGCAGGCCGGCAGCGAAGGCGAAGTTGTCGATCAGGCCGTCGCCGAGCTGCGAGGTCATGTCGCTGGCGCCGCCGTTGCGGATGGCGCCGACCTTGACGCCCAGCGCCTCCAGCATCAGCGGAACATAGGTGCCGGGTGTGCCGGCACGCGGACCGACGCCGACATTCTTTCCGGCGAGCTGATCGACCGACTTGATGCCGCTCTTCTGCAGCGACACGAAGTGGAACATCGTGTCGTACATCGGGAAGATGGCGCGAATGCTCTGGAACTTGCGCCCCTGGGTCCACGCGCCCTCGCCCTTCCAGGCCTGCAGCGCCACGCCCATCGTCGTCATGCCGAGGTCGACCTGCTTGGTCTCCGTCAGGATGATGTTGTGGTTCGGGCCGTCGGTCTGGCGCGTCGAGATCGGCACCTTGATCGCATCCGCGGCGATGTTGGCCCAGACCTGGCCATAGACGAAGAAGACGCCGCCGACCGAGGCGGTGCCCAGGGTCAGCGACTTCGGCGCCTGTGCGGCGGCCGGATGTGCAAGCAGCACGCCTGCGGCGGCAATGGCGAAGAGTCTCGCGACGAGCGTCATCATTGGTCCTCCCGAGTGGGTTTCGCCGAGCCCCGTTGTCCGGGGCCTCTGGCACGCGCGCGATCAGGCTAAAGGCCGGCCCCGGCCTTGTCCACCGCGGCTCAAGGGATCTTCATTCCCTTCTCTACGGCGGGCCGGGCGGAGATCGCGTCGAACCAGCGCTTCACATGGGGAAAGCGGGCCAGGTCGATCTCCTGGTAGTCGTGGCGGGAAACCCAGGGATATGTGGCGATGTCGGCGATCGAATAGTCGCCGGCAAGGCAGGAAACGGTGCTAAGGCGCTTGTCCATGACGCCATAGAGCCGCTCGGTCTCCTTGCCGTAGCGCTCGATGCCGTAAGGAACCTTCTCGGGCGCGAAGCGGCGGAAGTGATGGTTCTGGCCGAACATCGGCCCGACGCCGCCCATCTGGAACATCAGCCACTGCATCACCTCGCTCCTCGCCCGGACCGTGGCCGGCAGCAGCTTGCCGGTCTTCTCAGCGAGGTAGATCAGGATGGCGCCGGATTCGAACACCGAGATCGGCTTTCCGTCGGGGCCGTCCGCATCGACGATCGCCGGGATCTTGGAGTTTGGGTTGATGGCGACGAACTCGGGCTTGAACTGGTCGCCCTTGCCGATGTCGATCTTGTGAGTGGCATAGGGCAGTCCGACTTCCTCCAGCATGATGGAAACCTTGCGGCCATTGGGCGTGCCCCAGGTATAGAGGTCGATCATCGGAAGTCCGTTCGGAGGTATGGAGTGCGGGCGGCGAGACTAGGCGGTGTTTACAAAGTGATTGACGTGTGACTCGAACCTTGATTCAAGGATTCCTCTTGGAGGAGGGATTCGTGAGCCGAGGCGATCTGAGCGAAGCGGAATGGCGGTTGCTGAAAGACCTGTTGCCGGCCGAGCGCGGACGCA
>CAXNIC010000136.1:0-12131 GCA_964201945.1 Alphaproteobacteria bacterium | reverse complement strand
ACGATATCGGTCATGAGAGATCCCCTGAGAATTGTCGGTCAGTCGCCTTGTTCGGAGCGCGGCACCACCAGCGCGAGCGCATTGGCCACGAGCACGCAGGCGGCGAGGAAGTAGAAGACAGCGGCGAGTCCATAGTGATCCGCGATCAGGCCGCCGATCGGCGGGGCGAGCGCGGTCAAGATCGACTGGGTCCCGAACATGGCGCTGGTCATGGTCGCCGCCAGCGCCGGCGGAGTCCGGTCCATCAACCAGCTGTGGATCACCGGCCGCATCGCATACATGCAGAAGCCCAGGACCGAGATCGCGGCGACGAAGACCGTGGCGTCGGAGATGAAGGTAAGACCCGCCACCAGCACGGTGGTGCTGGTCATGCCGGCCAGCACGATCGGCCGGCGGCCGATGCGGTCGGAGAGCACACCCGCGATCGGGGCGGCGATGATGCCGCCGACCTGCAGCAGCATCAGCGCCATGCCCATCCAGAACGGGTTCAGCTTGAGCTCGTTGGCGAGGTAGAGCGGCAGGAACACCAGGAGGCCGCCCTGCATCATCGAACGGACGCCGGCCATCAGGCAAAGCGTCCACACCTCGCGCCGGCGGAAGACGGTGACGGTGTTCCTGATATAGGCGCGGAGGTCGGTCGCCTTCGCCTGGGCCTTGGCGGCGGTGTCGCCGCCGTTGAGCACGATCAGGAGCAGCGCCGCGACGATGATGCCCGACAGCGCGTTGATCTCGGCGGTCGTGTGCCAGGTCATGGTCAGCATCAGCCAGCCGGCGAAGACCGGCGCTACCGCGTCTCCGACATTGGCGCCGAGTGCATGGATGGAGAGCGCGTAGCCGCGGTTCTTCGGCAGGTGATTGGAGAGATAGGAGATCGCCGCCGGATGCCAGAGCATGTTGGTGGCGCCGATCAGGGTCACCGCCGCGGCCAGCGCAACATAGCTGGTTGTGATGCCGACGAAGAACAGGCCGGCCGAGCCGCCGACCAGCGCGATCGCCTGGATCAGGATGCGCCGCCCGGTCAGGTCGACGACGCTGCCGCTCGGCACGTTGGCCAGCGCCGAGCTGACATAGAAGCAGGTCACCAGCAGGCCGGCCTCGGTGTAGCTGAGGCCGAGGTCGCGGGTGATGAAGGGCAGGACCAGATAGAAGGTCGCGGCGATCCAGTGGGTGGCGCCGTGGCCCAGGCTGACGAGGATGACCGGGATCTGGACCTCGCGAGTGGCGAGGGAGGCGCTGGGAGCGGTCATGACGTCACTTGACCTTGAGGAGTTCCCCGCTTTTCGCCGACTTGCCGATCGCCTCGAAGCAGGCGACGCCGTGGACCACATCATCCAGGGGCACCGGATAGGGCACGCCGCGATTGACGGCGGCGGCGAAGGCCTCGAGTTCGGCCCGCTCCTTGTTCACCGACGGGAAGTTCCGGGTCTTCGGCTGCCCGTCGACGAGGCAGACGGTGAGTTCGGTCTCGCCCTTCAGCTCGGCCCACCCCTTGGAGCCGTAGACGGTCAGGCGCTGGGCCGGGGCCGTCGCCTGCAGGCAGGCGAGGTAGCCCGACATCTTATTCTTGAAGCGGAACAGCATGCTGGTGGTGTCGTCGAGCGGCACCTCCAGCACCAGCCGGAAGCTTGCGACCTGGATCGTGGCGATATGGCCGACCAAGTAGATCATCGAGTCGACCGTGTGGATGCCGCTGCCGCCCATGCCGCCGGCCGGGCTCTCGGTCGGATCGGCCCGCCACATGCCCTTGCGGTAGCGGAAGCCCCCAGGCCCGGAGGTATTGCCTTCCAGGTGCAGGATGGTCCCGAGCGCGCCGTCGTCGATCAGGCGCTTCATCTCGTGGAGCGACGGCAGAAACCGGCGGTTATGACCGGCGGCGAGCACGATGTTCGCCTTCTTCGCCGCCTGGACCGCCTTGACCGCGCTCTCGCGGGTGATCGTCACCGGCTTGTCGACGAAGACGTGCTTCTTGGCCTTGGCCGCGAGCAGGATCTGCTCGGCATGGACGGAGTGCGGCGTCGCCAGGACGACGGCATCGACCTTGGGGTCGGCCAGGGCCGCCTCGTAGTCGGAGTCGAGCGGGAAGCCGTGATCGGCAGCGAAGGTCGCGGCATGCCTGGGCGTGCGGGTGACGCCGCGCACGAAACGGATCTTGTCGCTTTTCCCCTGGACCGAGTTCACCAGGGTCTGCCCCCAGCGCCCCAGCCCTACGATCGCGCACCTGACCATACGACGTCCCCCCGTCGTGAACTGACCCGGCTGTAAGACCGGGCCAGAACCTGAAGTTTCGCATCATTCCGTTGGACATTCAACGGCTTGCAGGGTGAAGTGCTGGAACAATCGTAATTTTCCATTGCGGCCGGTCCCCATGAGCACCTCCCCTCCCCGCCGCCTGCGCGACCTTGGGCTCAGCATCGGCGAGATCGAGCAGGGCGTGCGGAACGCCATCACCGACGTGCCGGACGTCGCCGTCGGCCACGCCACGCTGAGGGGCGACAGCGTCAATACGGGCGTAACCGCCGTGCTGCCTCATGGCGGCAACCTGTTCCGTGACAAGGTCATGGCGACCTCCGTCGTCTTCAACGGCTTCGGCAAGACCACCGGCCTGGTCCAGGTCGACGAACTGGGCGCGATCGAGACGCCGATCCTGCTGACCAATACCCTCAGCGTCGGGACGGCAGCGGAAGCGCTGGTCCGCTACAAGCTCCGGCGCAATCCAGAGATCGGCATCACCACCGGGACCGTGAATCCCGTCGTCGGCGAGTGCAACGATGGATTTTTAAACGATATCCGCGGCCTGCACGTCACAGCTTCCCATGTAGATGAAGCGCTTCTGGGGGCCGGGGCGGAGGTAATCCAGGGCGCGGTCGGCGCCGGCACCGGCATGTCCGCCTATGGCCTCAAGGGCGGCATCGGCTCGTCCTCCCGCCGCCTCAAGATGAAGGGGCAGACCTATCATCTGGGCATCCTCGTCCTTGCCAATTTCGGCCGGCTCGAGGATCTGATCGTGGCAGGACGGCCGATCGGCCGGCGCATCGCCGAGGGCAGACGCTCGACCGCGGTGCCGGACTCAGGTTCGATCATCATCGTGCTGGGAACCGACCTGCCGGTCAGCGAACGCCAGCTCCGCCGGATCGCCCGGCGGACAACCGTCGGCCTTGCCCGCACCGGGTCCCATCTCGGCCACGGATCGGGCGATCTCTGCATCGCCTTCACCACGGCGAACCGGGTCGTTCACGACGAGCCGCGGGCGGTGATCCCCTGGCATGCCCTGGCCGAGACCCGGATCGATCTCGCCTTCCGTGCCGCCGCCGAGGCGACCGAGGAGGCCGTGATCGACGCCATGCTGGCCGCCGATCCCCTGGTCGGCCGCGACGGCAACCGCCGGGACTCGCTGCGCGACTTCCTGCACCTGCTCTGAAGGGTACTCCCATGACCAAGATCGTCGGCATCTCCGGCAGCCTCCGGAAAGCATCCTTCAACACCGGCCTGCTGAATGCCGCGGGCGACGGCCTGCCGGACGGCGTCACCTTCGAGATCGCCACCATCCGGGGCATCCCCCTCTATGACGGCGACGCCGAGGACGCGGACGGGATCCCGCCAGCGGTGACCGCCCTGAAGAACGCCATGATCGCCGCCGACGGCATCCTGCTGGTGACACCCGAATACAACAACGGCGTCCCCGGCGTGTTCAAGAACGCCATGGACTGGGCGTCGCGCCCACCGTCGGACTCGGCCAAGGTATTCGGCAACAAGCCGGTCGCGATCATCGGCGCCTCGCCCGGCAATTTCGGGACGATCCTCGCCCAGAACCACTGGCTGCCGGTGATGCGTACCTTGGGCGTGCGGCTTTGGACAGGCGGCCGGCTGATGGTGACCCAGGCCGGGAAGTCGTTCGACGCCGAGGGCCGGCTGACCGACGACGCGATCCGCCAGCGCCTGCAGAAGTTCATGGCCGGCTTCGCCGCCTTCGTCCGCGGAGGCTGAGATGACGGCCAAGGGCACGACCGTCGTGGCGAAGGCCAGGGCGTCGATCGGCGAGGTGCGCTACGCGACGCAGATCCAGGCCGGCCATCATGCGCTGATCGCCGACGAGCATGCGGCGCTCGGCGGCCAGGACGCCGGCCCCGCCCCCTTCGCGCTGCTGCTGTCGGCGCTGGGCGCCTGCACGGCGATCACGCTGAAGATGTACGCCGAGCGGAAGCAGTGGCCGGTCGAGGCGGTCGAAGTCGACCTTCGCTACCTCAAGACCAGCGACGAGGCCCGGATCGAGCGCGGCCTCACGCTCAAAGGCTCGCTTAGCGAGGAGCAGCGCGCCCGGATGGCCGACATCGCCGAGCGCACCCCGGTGACGCTGGCGATCAAGGGCGGCGTTCCCATCCACACCGAGCTGCGCTGAGACGGCCTCCCGCCCCGCCCTTCGTCGGACGGAGCGGGCAAGCCATCGTCAGGAGGTCGCTACCGACTCGGCGGGCGCGGGCTCGATCCGGCCGAACCGCCCGCCGTTGTAGTCCTCGATCGCCTGGCGGATCTCGTCCTCGGTGTTCATCACGAACGGACCGTAGGAGACGACCGGCTCGTCGATCGGCTCGCCCGAGAGCAGCAGGACGGCGGCGTCGCTGTTGGCCTCCACCTCGACGTCGGTGCCCTCGCGATCCAGCATCGCGACGGCGCCTTCGCGCACGATCTCCGACCCGTTGACCAGGATCGTTCCCTTGAGGACGACCAGGATGACCGGCCGTCCCTCCGGAAGAGCCAGCGCGGCGGTGCGGTCGCGGCCGAGCTTGAGGTCCCAGACATCCATCGGCGTGAATGTGCGCGCCGGGCCCTTGTGGCCGAGATAGTCGCCGGCGATGACGCGGACCGTGCCCGCCCCGTCGGCAAGTGCCACCGAGGGGATCTGGCCGCCCGGGATCGTCTGGTAGCCGGGCTTGGCCATCTTGTCCTTGGCCGGCAGGTTCACCCAGAGCTGGACCATCTCCAGCGTCCCGCCCTTTCGCGTGAACGCCTCGGAGTGGAACTCGTCATGGATGATGCCGGAGGCCGCCGTCATCCACTGGACGTCGCCCGGACCGATGAGACCGCCGGCGCCGGTCGAGTCACGGTGCTCGACCTCGCCCTGGTAGACGATGGTCACCGTCTCGAAGCCGCGATGAGGGTGCTCTCCGACGCCCCGCTTCTGCGGCGCAGGCGCGAAGTCCTTAGGCCCGGCATAGTCGAGCATCAGGAACGGGCTGATCTGCGCGCCCTGGATGTGGCTCGAGAGCAGCGTCCTGACGGGGAAGCCGTCGCCGACCCAATGGCCGCGGGCGCTGGTGTAGGTTCCAAGGATCTTCTTCATGGGATCGTCTCCTTTCCGGCGGCCGGTTTCCGGCCGCAGATGTAGGAGCACATATGGCCCGCCGGTGCCAGATCGCCAGGGTCGCAGGCGGCGGACACACTGTTCCTCACGGCGGAACAGTACCGCCTTAGCCCAACGTCACTCCAAAGACGTCGCGAAAGCCCTGCTGTCCCTTGGGCGTGATCGCGACCGCGCGGGTGCCTTCGCTGCGGCGGATCCAGCCCTTGGTGAAACAGTGCGCGCACAGGGCCGCCCCGACCGCACCGGCGAGGTGCGGGCGTCGCTCGCTCCAATCCAGGCAAGGACGGCAGAGAAGCCGGCCGGTCCGCTTGCCGCGCCGGGCGAAGATGCCTTCGACATCCAGGCCGATGTCGCCCAGCAGCGCCATGCCGGAGTCGGTCAGGAGCCCGGCATCGCTGCCCAGTTCCATATGCCCGCCGGCAACCAGCGCATCGGCCAGCGCCACGCCAAGACGGCCAGCGAGGTGGTCGTAGCAGGTGCGCGCCGTCCGGAGCGCGGCATCGCGCGGCCCGACGACGACCGGCCGTCGCCCCGACGCCGCGTCCGACGCCACCTCCATGATGCTTTCCATCATCCGGGCAACCGCCGGCGACGCCAGGCGATGGTAGCGATGGCGGCCTTGCGTCTCGACGGCGAGCAGCCCGGCAGCGACCAGCTTGGCCAGATGGCCGCTCGCGGTCTGCGGGGTGATGCCGCCGGCGCGCGCCAGCTCGGACGCGGTCAGCGCACGTCCGTCCATCAGCGAATGAAGCATGCCGGCCCGTGCCGGGTCTCCGGCGAGGGCAGCGATCTCGGCGAACACGGCATTGCTGGCCATGGGAGCCATTCCTTCAGGTGCGACCGCACTCTAGATCCGCGGCCCGACGGATGCTTCGGTCTCCACCGTAGCATCCGGAAAGCTACTTGCTGCGGGCGACGTAGACCCCGTCCCAGCCGGGACCCGGCGGATCCTGGCGGTATCCGTCGATCCGCGCGGCATAGAGGGCCCAGAGCGGGGCCAGATCGGTCGCCAGAGACCGTGCAGTATCGAGCAGGGTGGCCGCCTCGTCCCATCGCTGCGCGCGATAGGCCGTCAGCATCTCGCCCTGAATCGCCGCCAGCCGGATATGCGCCTCGTCCGGCGCCGCGGCGCGAAGGGCGTGGATGCGAGCCGCCTCCGCCTTGCCCTTGACCGCGATCAGATCCAGCTCGAGGTAGGCGAAGGCAGGCGCCGCCATCCTCGTGATCTCGCCGACGACGATGTCGACACCATAGGTCTTCGATTGGCCCTCGAGCCGCGAAGCCAGGTTTACCGCGTCGCCCAAAACCGAATAGTCGAAGCGCTGGTCTGAGCCCATATTGCCGACGACGACGGCGCCGGAATTGAGGCCGATGCCGATCGCGAGCGGGACATGGCGGCGCCCGGCCTGCTCATCCTCGATGGCGATCCGCTTGTTCAGCTCGATCAGCTCGGCCCGCATCGCCAGCGCCGCCCGGCAGGCATTGATCGGATGCGCCGGGTCGTCGAGCGGCGCGTTCCAGAATGCCATGATGCAGTCGCCCATGTACTTGTCGATGGTGCCCCGCGAGGCGAGGATCACGTCGGTCATCGGCGTCAGGAACTGGTTGATCAGCCGGGTCAGCGCCTGCGGGTCGCTCTTGTAGCCTTCTGAGATCGTGGTGAATCCCCGCACGTCACAGAAGAGGAAGGTCATCTCGCGGGTCTCGCCGCCGAGCTTTAGCCGGGACGGATCGGCAGCCAGGCGTTCGACCATCGCCGGGGCGAGATATTGCGAGAAGGCGGCCCGGACCTCGCGCCTCTCCCGCTCGGCGGTGAGATAGCTGAGAAGCGTCGCCACCATGTAGACCGCGAGCGTCGCCGCAACCGGCGTCACCGGATCGACCAGGAATCCGACCTTGTGGAAGGCCTGCCAGGAAGCGCCGATGGCCAGCGCCGCCGCCCCTGCCCCGACGGCCGCGGACCAGAGCGCGCCGACCCGCCTCAGCACGAAGATGAGGACGACGCCGAGCGCGGCGACATAGAGGATCTCGGCCCCATGCGCCCAGTCCGGACGCAGCAGGGTGCGGCCGGCAAGGATCTGTTCGATCGCCTGGGCATGGGCCTCGATGCCGGGCAATGCCGGATCGAGCGGGCTAGTCCTTAGGTCGCGGAGTCCCGCCGCGCTCGTGCCCACCAGGACGATGGTCCCGTCGAACACATCGTCGCCGGCCCCTCCCGCCAGGACCTTCCAGGCAGGGATCGTGCGGTCGCGCGAGAGCGGCGCGTAGTGCAGCCAGAATTGGCCGTTGGCGTCGGTCGGCACGACGTAGCTGCCGATCTTGATCGAGTCGATGCCGGTCTCGGCGCCGAAGCTGGCTGTCGCCTGGGCACCGGAGGCACGGATGATCGTGGTGCTGGCGCCTTGCATGACCCGGAGCGTTTCCGTCACCAGCGACGCATAGAGACGGTCGCCCAGCCTCACCACCAACGGCACCCGGCGGAGAATGCCGTCGAGCTCCGGCACCTGATTGATGCTGCCATTGCCGCGGGCGGCCCCCTCGAGCGCCGGAAGCGATGCCACCGATCCCGAGAACGCCGGGATGAACGGCCGCGGGTCCATGCCGGCATTGGCGAAGCTGCCCTTACGGACCGGCACGCGATCGTTGGCCTCGCCGACGAGCACGAAGCCGGTGACCGACGGCGTGAGCGCCAGCGCCTCGGCAAGCGCCGTGTCGTGATCGGGAAGGCGCGCCAGCAGCTCCTGCAGTTCCTCGGTCTTCGGCCAGACTTTCAGCACCTCCATCGGCGAGGTGCGGTCGGGCTCGGGAAAGACGATGTCGAGACCGATGGCGAGCGCGCCCGCCAGGGAAAGCCGCGTCACCAGCTCGGCGACGATCGTCCGCGGCCACGGCCATTGCCCGATCCTGGACAGGGACTCGTCGTCGATGTCGACGACGCGGACGTCAGTCTCTTCCGAGACTCGCGGCGCAAGGCGCTGATAGCCGTCGAAGACGCGGAGCCGCACCTCCTCGAGCACGCCGCCCGGATCGAAGATTCGAAGAGCAAGGACGAACGCAAGGACCGCGCCGGGCACCGCGAGCGATGCATACCGGCGCAGCCGGTTCATCTATTGCCTTCTGCCGACGAAGACGCCGTTGGCGGCATAGGTTCCCGTGTTTCCGGGCGTATTGGCGATCGTGAACTGGCCACCGGTCTCACGCACCGGATCGCCGCCGCCTGAGAAGAAGGACCCCTGCGCCCGCCCTCCCAGGCCGGGCTTGCCGGCGACGTCGAGCGTGGCGCCGTAGTCGCGGCCGTTCTGCGAGGAGATGGCCCCCGACATGGTCAGGCCGTCGAAGTTGCCGATCGTCATGCTGCCTCGGCGCGAGGCGAAGTCGAACTGGGCACTGAAGCTGCCGGCCGCAACGTAACGCGCGGTGTTGTTCACCACGGTGCCGACCGCATGACCGGCATAGCTGGCGCTGCCGGTCGTCGGCATGTCGGCCGACGACACCATCGGGCCGGCCACCCAATTGCCCATATGCAGGTGAACGGTCTGAGTGCCCCCATCGCGACCAAGACCGCTCACGGTGCCTCCCCACCAGCCCCATTGAGCGAACTCGCATTGGCAGGCTTGGACACCGCCCGGCAGACCGGAAGCAAGTCCGCTCGACACCATGTAGAGGCTGCTCGAGGTCGCCGAGGTAGTGACTCCGCTATCGGTGATCTGCGTGGCGGTGGAGGACTCGACAGCGGCAAAGCGCGTGCGATCGACATAGGTGCCACGGGCGGGATCGGCACCGAAATTGAAGACCACGCCGGTCGGCCCATTCTCATCGCCTTCCGTGGTCATGCGGAAGGTCGCGGCCAGGCGGCCGGTCGTCGCGTCGGTGCTGACCTGGATGTTGCTCGGCCCTCCCGCCACGCCGTTCTGCCCCGAAAGCAAAGGAGTCGATGGATCGGTCCGCCCGTCAGCGCGGGCAGTGTCCGCGATGACGCTCGCATAACCGTTGAGAAAGACCGTCTCACGGGCCCCGAGGACCGGCGGCGAGGTCACGCGCGTGCCCGTCTGCCGGTAGCCGTAAGACGCGCTGCCGCCTGTGAGCTGCTCGTCCGTGCCGCTGCCATTCTGCACGAACCCCTCCGGCACCCGCCCGGCGGCGAAGCTCGTGGTCGAGCCGGTGCCGGTCAGCGTCGAGCTCGACTTGACCCCGGTGGTGTTGCGATCGGCGGTGATGCGGGACGTGCCGCGGGTGGACGCCTGCATTCCGGCGCCGTCGCCGCCTTCGCCGGTGGTCACGACCACGACCGAGCGCTGAGCCGTGCCCTGCCCCTCGATGGCGACCGACACCTGGACGCTCTTGACCGTGCCCGTCGGACCGCTGGAGACCGCGTAGAGGGGGCTCGAGGTACCGCCGCTCACGCCGGTCGCCTGGCCGCGCACGGTCGGCAGGGTGGAACCGAGCGCGGGGTCCGGATCGAGCCGATAGGCGACCACCGCGCCGGCCGGAAGCGCGGCATTGTTGGTCGCGTTCTGCTGGCTCTGCTGAGCCGCCCCATTGATCGGCGGCGGATTGATTGGTCCCTGCCCTTGCTGCGGTCCACGCGCCCCCGGGGGCCGGGGTCCACCTGGAGGCGGCGGGCCGGCCCGGCCTTGTGGCGGCATGCGGGTCGCCACCTGATTGTCCGTCGGCGCCTGCGGGGCGCCTCCGGTCGCATCCGGCCGGCCGTTCAGCTGATCGAGGTTCTGCTTGATCTGGTCGCCGCTCGCCTTGGAGGGCGCGGTCGGTGCCGTCGCCCGGTTCTGCACCGTGGTGGTGAAGCCCGGGCGGGCAATCCGTTCGAGCGCACCGTTCGCCGAGAGGACCGTCATCTCGACACCGAAGAGGAATGTCGCGCGGGTGGCACCGGTGACCGCGTCGATCGAGACGATCCCGATACCGCCACGGATGCCGATCGTGGCGGTCGGCGTCGTAATGGTGACGGGCTGGTTCTTGCTGAGCTTGCCGCCGACGAAGCGGACCACACCCTTGGCCGCGGTCGCCGCCAGCTTGCCGGTGCCGGAAGCAGGATCGTAGACGAACTCGTCGAGCTGGAGATCCGACTCCGGTCCGACGGTGAAGGCCGAGCCATCCATGAACAGCATCTGCGCCTGGCCGCGCGCGTCCGTCACCAGGCGTTCGCGATGGAAGACGTCGTTGCCGATCTCGAGGACGCGGCTCGGCGAGGCCGGCGGCGTTCCGGTGAGATTCTGGTTCACCGCCGCGGCGACACCGATCTTGGTCGGAGGCGTCTGCGCTAGGGCAGCGCCGGCCCAGGCAACCGATACCAAGAGAGCAAGGACGAGCGAGCGTGACCGCATGGCAATCCTCCTGAACTCGTTCCCGACCCTAGCCGAACCGGACCGCCCGCGAAGTGACCGGCCTCACAGGAAAAACGTGACAGGGCTCACACTTAGAACGCATAGCCGAGGCCGATCGTGCCGGTCGTGTTGGTATAGGTGAAGTTCGCGATCGAGGACCTGACCCATTGCTGCTGGACCTGAAGATTGACCGACCAGCTGCCGGCGGCACGGATCGAGAGCCCGGCGCCCAGCGACCATTCGCGATCGTAGCGGGTGGTCGACGGGTCGACGGTGGTATCGACGCCGTCGTAGTAGCGAAGCGTGCGTCCGCCGCTGACGCTGGCGATCCACGGCTGGCCGGTCAGCGCAAAGGGGGCCGGGAACTGCCGGAGATAGGTCAGGTCGAGCGAGTATTCGAGCGAACGCTCGAACTCGGCACGGGCGTTGGTGAAGCTGATCGCGCCTCCCGCCCTGATCTGATCCGAAGGGCCGAGCGCGTAGCGGACGCCGGCGCGGGCGCCATGGTCCCACCCGTCCTTGGCGGCGACGCCGCTCAGCGTCTCCGACACATGGAAGCGGCGAAAGCGTGACCGGAGATCGAGATCGGCGAACAGGGTGTCGGACACCGGCAGATCGACCGAGACGCCGCCGCCATAGCTGACGAAATAGCGGGCATCGTCCAGCGTGACCAGGCTGCCGAGGACATAGGGCCTGAAGTTCCAGCCGCCCTCGCCGCCCATCTTCAATCGCGGCCCGAGATCGATCTGGGCGACCTGGAGATCGAGCGAGGAGACCTGGAACTGGCGCGTGCCGTAGAGCTGCATCCCGGCCTCCAGCGTGTCCTGGTCCTGGGTCCCGAGGTCATAGGCGAAGGCGAGGCTGGCCTGGGCGTAGCCGTTCCAGTCGGAGCGCTTCTGCGAGGTCGGGTCCAGCGTCGCGTCCAGGCCAAACAGCTTGACGACGCCGGCGCTGTTGGCGGCGTTGGCGTTCGACTGCCAGCGCAACCCGGACTGGACGGTCATGCCGAAGGTGGTGGCGGAAAGCCGCTTCTCGATCTCGGCAAGATTGGCCTGGGTCGAGGCACGGATATCGTCGGGCATGCCGGGCGCGCGGGCGGCGTCCTCGAAGTAGCCCTTGGCGATCTGGTAGGAGCCGAGCCGCATATAGAGGAGGCCGAGTTCGAAGCGGATGCGCGGAAGATCCGGGTTGAAGATCAGCAGCCGCTCGAAAGCCGAGACGGCCCCCTCGAGGTCGCCCGCCGCCATCGCCAGCTCGGCAAAGCGAAAGGTGAGGTCGAGGTCGGCCGGATTGGCCATCATCGCCCGGAAGGCGCTGTCGTAGTCCGTCGGTAGAGGCCCGGGCCTGGGTGCCGTCTGTGCCACCTGCACCGGCGCGGCGACCGCGGCCCGCGCGTCGGCGAACATCGTCACGCTGGCGCCGGCGAGCTG
>CAXNIC010000135.1:0-12212 GCA_964201945.1 Alphaproteobacteria bacterium | reverse complement strand
GTGGTCGTGCGCTTGCGCTCCGGCGCCGGCGGCAGGCCGTGACGCCGCAAGACATTGCCGACCGTTTGATCCGAAACCTCGTGCCCCAGATTGGCCAACGCCCCAGCAATCCGGTCATAGCCCCAATCCCGGTTCTCACTGGCCATCCGAAGGATCAGCTCCTCGACCTCCCGCTTGATCCGGGGCCTGCCCGGATATTGCCAGGCCTTCGAGCCATCGAATTTGCGGGCGACGAGCTTGCGATACCAGCCAAGAATGGTGTCCGGCCGGGCGACCGTGGCGATGTCGGCCAGAACCTTGCGGCCCAGACGATGACCGATCTCGCCCAGCGCGCCTCGCTCCGCGTCCGACAGCTTTAGCCGCCCTTTCAGTTGGGCTTTCATGATGCGGTTTTCGGCGGCCAGGTATTCGTTTCGAGCCAGTACCTCCTGGTCCACCGTCCCCGTCACGTAGGCAAGGATGCGCGCCCAATCCATAAACGCCCCCCTGCCCTACCCCCCCCGGCGACCGCATCACGGGCGGCCGGAAAATTGTATCGGACCGCTTCAGGCATTGCTATCCGACCCCACCCAACTCATTGGTTTCTCGGCCGTTTCTATTTTTTGACCTCACGAGGGAAAGGAGCTGGGCTCCAACCGTCTCCGCGCAGCGCTGCGGGCCGCTGCGGGGCCGTGCGTGGCCCAGCGTGGGACACATTCCCCGGTACCGGAACGCCCCCTGCACCACTCTGCCGACCTCGCCTAACTGGCTTGGTTTCTCGGCCGTTTCAGTTTTTTGACCCCACGGGCATCCGCCGGCTCGCGCCGAGATGCCGCGTCACGCGGTTATTGAGATTGGCGACCTCAACGGCGATCGCGGCATTCAGGGCGGCCGCTGCGGAGCCATCCGTGGCCCAGCGTGGGACACATTCCCCGGTACCGGAACGCCCCCTGCACCGCTCTGCCGACCTCGCCTAACTGGCTGGTTTCTCGGCCGTTTCAGTTTTTTGACCGAACGGGTAAGATCACGGTACGGCGCATGCGCGCCGACAACCGGCCAATGGCAGGCTGTAAGATATCCGGGCTAGCCGCGAGCGGTCAGGCGAGCACTTCGGCTCTCACGCAGCGGACCAGATGGCTTGCGGTCATCTCGCGCAGCGCCGGCGGCGCCGCGACGCACTGCGGTTCGGCGTATTTGCAGCGCGGCGCGAAGCTGCAGGAAACCGGCGCCTCGCCGAGGTCGGGCGGCGCGCCGGGAATGGCTTCCAGCCGGGTGCCGCGCATGCCGCCATGGACCGTCGAGGCGAGCAGGCCACGGCTATAGGGATGGCGCGGCGTGTCGACCATGGCCTCGACGCCCGCCAGCTCCACGAGCTTGCCGGCATACATGACGCCCACCCGGTCGGACACCTCGACCGCCACGCCGATATCGTGGGTGACGAAGATCACGCCGAGGTCGAGCTCGCGCTGCAGCTCCCGGATCAGAAGAAGCACCTGAATCTGGACGGTGGCGTCGAGCGCCGTAGTTGGCTCGTCGGCCAGCAGGAGGCTGGGATTGCATGACAGCGCCAGCGCGATCATCGCGCGCTGGCGCATGCCGCCCGACATCTCGTGCGGATAGGCCTTCAGCCGCTGCGCCGGCGAGGGAATGCGCACCAGCTCGAGGAGTTCGCGGGCGCGCTTCCAAGCATCGGCAACGTCCATGCCTGTGTGGCGCCTGATCGTCTCAGTGATCTGGTGGCCGACCGTGAAGACGGGATCGAAGGCGGTGGCCGGCTCCTGGAAGATCATGGCCACGCGCTGGCCGCGCAGGTCGGACAGCGTGCGCGGGTTCATGTCGAGTATCTCGTCGCCCTCGAGCCTGATACTGCCCGACCAGCGCGTGCGGTGTTCGGGATGGAGTCGCAGGATCGAACGCAGGGTGACGCTCTTGCCCGACCCCGACTCGCCCAGGATGCCGAGCGTCTCGCCGCGCTTCACGTCGAAGCTGACCCCGTTCACGGCATGCACTGTGCGCTCGGGCGTCATGAAGGTGACGTGGAGGTCCTTGACCTGGAGAAGGAGGTCGCTCGAGGCAGAGGGGCTCACGGCGTGGCGGCCCTGGAATGGCCGGAGCCGGCGACGCGCATGTGGCAGGAGACGGCTTGCGTGCCGATATCGGCCAGCGGCGGCTCGACCCTCGCACAGACATCCTCCGCGAAGGGGCAACGGGTGCGGAAGCGGCAGCCCGAGGGCGGATCAATCGGGTTGGGCGGATCGCCCTGGATCGGCGCTTCCTTGGTGCGCTTGCGCGGATCCATCGACGGCCGCGCCGACAGCAAGGCGCGGGTATAGGGATGCTGCGGATTGCCGTAGATCGCCTCGACCGCGCCGATCTCGACGATCTTGCCGAGATACATCACCAGAACGCGGTCGCTTAGGTACTGAACGACGTTGAGATCGTGGCTGATGAAGACATAGGTGAGCTCGAGCTCGGTCTTGAGATCGACCAGCATGTTCAGCACCTGCGCCTCAACCGACTTGTCGAGCGCCGACACCGCCTCGTCGAGGATCACCAGCCGCGGCCGGAGCGCGAGCGCGCGCGCGATATTGACCCGCTGGCGCTGGCCGCCCGACAGCTCGTGCGGATAGCGTGTGTAGTAGCTCTCGGGATCAAGGCCGACCTTGCTCAGAAGATCGCGCACGCGCTCGCGCGCCTCGGCCGCCGGCAGGCCGTGCGCCTTCGGCGAGAAGGCCAGGGTCTCGCCGATGGTAAGGCGCGGGTTGAGCGAGGCGTAGGAGTCCTGGAACACCATTTGCACCTGGCGGCGCAGCTGGTTCAGCGTGAGGCCGTGCGGCTCGTCGACCGGATCGCCGTCCAGCACCATGTGGCCGCGGTCGGGCTTCAGCAGCCGGATCAGCAGGCGCGCGACGGTCGACTTGCCGCAGCCCGACTCGCCCACGATGCCCAGGGTCTCGCCCTTGGCGACCGACAGCGACAGATCGTCGACGGCGCGCACGACGCGCGTGGCGCGGCCGAACAGCCCGCCCGGCACCGGGAAATACTTGCGCAGGTTCTCGGCCAGCAACAGCGGCTGGGCCGGGCCGCAACGATCCTTGTGGGGCAACAGCGCATCCATGTCAGGCCTTGACGTCCATGGCGGCGCGCAGGCCGTCGCTCATGAGATTGAAGAAAATCGAGGTGATGAAGATCATGACGCCTGGCAGCGCCGCCAGCACGGGATTGACGTAGATCGCCTGGCGCAGGGTGTTCAGCATCAGGCCCCATTCCGGCTCCGGCGGCTTCACACCGAGGCCGAGGAAGCTGAGGCCGGCCGCCAGGATGATCGCCACGCTGATTAGCGAGGTGGCATAGACCAGGATCGGCCCCAGCACGTTGCCCAGGACATGGACGCGCACGATGGTGAAGCTGCCGGCGCCGCTCGCCTTGGCGGCATCGACGAAATCGAAGCCACGCACCTGCGTCGTCACGCTCTCCGAGACGCGGCAGACCGGCGGGATGAAGACCAGGGTCAGCGCCAGCAGGGTATTGCTGGCGCCGGCGCCCATGGCGCCCGACAGCGAAATGGCGAGCAGCACCGAGGGGAAGGCGTAGAACACGTCCATTACGCGCATGATCAGCATATTGACCCAGCCGCCGAGGAAGCCCGCGGTGATGCCGAGCGTGCCGCCGATCAGGAGCGCGCAGACCACCGGCGTCACGCCCATGAAGAGCGACAGCCGCCCGCCATAGATCAGGCGGCTGAACATGTCGCGGCCGAGCTCGTCGGTGCCGAGCGGGAAATTCGGCGAGCCCAGCGGATAGAGCCGGCGGATCATCGAAGTCTTGTAGGGATCGGCGAGATTGAGGAACGGCGCGAAGATCGCGCCCAGCACGATCAGCAGCAGGATGCCGGCGCAGACCAGGGTCACTGGGTCTCGCCTGAGACGGCGGCGCACCGACTGCCAGTATCCGCGCGAGGCGGTGGCCGCCACGGCATTGATGGCGACGCCGGAACCGAGATCGATCGAGGGACTCTGGATGGCCATGCTGTCAGCCTCGCTTAATGCGCGGATCGACCATGGTCTGGATCACGTCCACGGTGAGGTTGAGCAACATGAAGAAGCCGGCCAGCACCAGGGTCGTGCCCTGCAGGATCGGCAGGTCGCGGCGGAAGATGGCGCTGTTCAGCAGAAAGCCGGTGCCCGGCCAGGAGAAAACCGTTTCGATCAGAATCGAGCCGCCGATCAGGTTGCCGGCCTGCAGGCCCATCACGGCAAGGCAGGTAGGCGCCGCGTTCTTCATGACATGGCGCAGGATGGCGCCGTCGCGCATGCCCTTGGCCTGCAGGGCGGTGACGAACTCCGAACTCAGCACCTCCTTGACCGTCGAGCGCACGGTGCGCGTCATGACGCCGAGCGGAATCACCGACAAGGCGATGGTCGGCAGGATCATGTGCTGGACATGCGGCCAGTCGAGCCGCCAGCCGGTGGCGTTCTCCGGCCCCAGCCCCATCGGCGGCAGCATGCCGAGCTCGACCGAAAAGATGATGACCAGCACGATGGCCAGCCAGAAGTGAGGCACGCTGACACCAACCAGCGCGATCGAGGTCACCAGCCGGTCGACGATGCGCGTCTTGGCATAGGCCGCCGCCGTGCCGAGGATGATGGCGAGGGTGAAGGCGCAGAAGGTGGCTGAGATGGCCAGGATGATGGTGTTGCCGAAGGCCGAGCCCACCTCGTCCGCCACCGGCCGGCCGGTGCCGATCGAGGTGCCGAAATCCCCGGTCAGCGTCACGCCCAGCCAGCGGAAGTATTGGACGGGCAGCGGCTTGTCGAAGCCGTAGTATTCCTTCAGCTTGTCGATCAGCTCCTGCGGCGCATCGGGCGGCACGATGGCAGAGATCGCATCGCCCGGCGCCAGATGCACCAGCGCGAAGACCAGCAGCGACACGCCGAAGGCGACCGGAATCAGGTAGATCAGCCTTCTCAACGCATAGAGCAGCACGCCTCCGCCTCTCTGCTCTACTTGATCGAGATGGGTGTGAGGTCCTGAAACCAGCTCTGGGCCTGCACGAAGCCCACTACCTTGGGACTCATCGCCCTCGGGTTGAGGTCGTGCGCGATATAAACCCAGTAGGCCTGGTCGACGATGTAGGTGTGCACGTCGCTCAGCGCCTTGAGCTGTGCCGTCTTGTCGAACGAGGCGTGCGCCTTGTCGATCAGCGCGTCGAGTTTGGGATCCTTCAGGATGCCCCAGTTGGCGCCCTTGGGCGGGACGAAATCGCCGTGATAGAGGCGCATGAAAGCCGAATAGGGATCGACCGTGGCGCGGCTGATGTTGATGGCGTTGGTGCCGGCCTTCTTCGAGGCGTCGCCGGTGACGGGCTGGAACGATAAGGTGAGCAGGGTATTCCACTCCATGACTTCGAAGGTGCAGTCGAAGCCCACGGCGTTGAGATTCTCCTGAACATATTCGTTCATCGGCAGCGGCAGCATCTGGCCCGAGCCGGAGGTCGAGATGGCGATCTTGATCTTAGGCTTGTTGGTCGCACTGTAGCCCGCCTCGGTCAGCAGTTTCTTGGCGGCCGCCGGGTCGTACTGGATGTCGAAGCTGGGCGAGCCGAACCAGGGATGGCCGGGATAGACCACGCCCTTGGATTCGATCATCAGGCCGCCCAGAAGTTTGTTGAGGCCGGCGCGGTCGATAGCGAGGTTGGCCGCTTTGCGCACGCGGATATCGGTCCACGGCGAGCCCTCGACCATGCTGGGCTGATAGGCCCAGTTGTGCGGGTATTTGTTGGTGACGATGGTCATGCCGCCCTGCTTCAGCCGCGGAATGGCATCGGGCGCCGGCACTTCGATCCAGTCGACCTGGCCCGCCAGCAGTGCCGCGGTACGGGTCGTCGCCTCCGGCATCGGGAACAGCAGCACCTTGTCGAGTTTCGGCACGCGCGTCTTGTCCCAGTAGCCGTCGAAGCGCGACAGTTCGAGACGCTCGCGCGGCACCATGCGGTCGACTTTGAACGGACCGGTGCCGACGGGCTGCTGTGCCACCTTGTTCCAGTCCTTGCCCTGCTTCTCCCAGTTCGCTGGGCCGGAGTAAAAGACGTATGACATGTCGTAGGGAAACAGCGCGTTGGCCACGCGGGTCGTGAGTTCGACCGTGTACTTGTCGATTGCCTTCCAACCGATCAGCGTCGGCACGCGCTGGCGCGACTGGGCGGCCTGCTTGGGATCGAACTGTGGCGACTTGTCGTTCAGAATCTTCTCGAGATTCCAGATGACGACGTCGGCATCGAAGTCCGTACCGTCATGGAATTTCACGCCCTGCCGCAGCTTGAAGGTCCAGCGTTTGAGATCGCCGTCGACCGGCGCCCATTCGGTGGCGAGGCCGGGCTTGATGTCGGCGAGGGCGTCGGCCTTCGACAGGTCCCAGTTCACCAGCGCGTCATAGATCGTGTAGCCGGTGAAGCGGTAACCCTCGAAGCCATTGTCGGGCTGGCCCGTCGTCAGGGGAATATCGGCGGCCGTCATGCCGATGCGCAGAGTGCCCTGCGAAAGCGCAGGCATGGGGGAAGCGGCGACAAGACCGAGGCCGATGGCTGCAATACTGAGATGTTTGAACATTCATGACTCCCCGTTCGCTGGTGCTTATGCAAGGCTAGAGCCAACCCTACCACTGCCGACCCCGGCATGTCCAAGTGCAGGGGGGTCATCCAGACCCATCTCGGAGACTTTTCGTCGGGGAACGACTTGGATCCGCAGATAGGCTAAAACAGCGGCACGTCGCTTGCATCTGCCGCCCCGGGAGGACTTCATGACGTCGCCAAAGGCACCAACGCTCGAGGAATTCCGCGTTCGCGCTGCGCAAAGCGGGCTTACGCTGACAGCGGAGGACATCGAACACCTCCACAAGGGCTATGTCGGATTGCTGGCGCTGATGGAGCGCATCCCCAGCAGTTGGGCCTGGGCCGCCGAGCCGCCCCTCGTCTTCCGCGCCGACCGATAGGCCTGCCATGACCGACCTCACGACGCTCGGCATCGCCGAAGCCGGCCGCCTGATGGCGCGCGGCGACCTCACCTCGGCGGCGCTCACCGAGGCTTTCCTGAAACGCATCGACGCCGTCGATCACAAGATCGCGAGCTACATCACCGTGACCGCCGAAGAGGCGCGCGCCGCCGCCCGGCAGGCCGATCTGGAGATGAAGGGTGGCCATCGTCGCGGTCCGATGCACGGCATCCCGGTCGCCCTGAAGGACATCTACGAGACCGCCGGCGTGAAGACGACCGGCCATTCGCATCTCAAGGCCGACTATATTCCCGTGATCGACGCCGAGACCGTGCGGCGGCTGAAAGTGGGCGGCGCGGTCATCCTGGGCAAGCTCGGGACGCATGAGTTCGCCAATGGCGCCATGACGCCGGACCAGCCTTTCCCGGCCGTGCGCAATCCGTGGAACACCAAATACCAGCCCGGCGGCTCGTCGAGCGGCTCGGGCGCCGCGGTCGCGGCCCAGCTCTGCATGGGCGCCATGGGTTCCGACACTGGCGGTTCGATCCGCAATCCCGCCGGCTTCTGCGCCACCTCGGGCATCAAGCCGACCTACGGGCTGGTGAGCCGCTGCGGCATCTTTCCCTTGTCCTTCAGCATGGACACGGCCGGGCCGATGGCCTGGACGGCGGAAGACTGCGCGCTGATGCTCGATGTTCTGGCCGGCTACGATCCCGACGATGTGGGCTCAGTGCCCGCCCCCAAGGTCGACTATGGCGCGGCGGCGCAACGGCCGATCAAGGGCATGCGTATCGCACTCGCCCGCGGCTGGAACGAGGGCGTCACGCCCGCCATGACCAAGGGCATCGACGATGCCGTGCGCGTGCTACGCGAACTGGGCGCAACCGTCGAGGATGTGACCTTCCCCGATCTCCGCGACTATCACATCTGCGGCCGCGTCATCATCACCACCGAGGCGCATGCCATCCATCGCCAGGAGGTGATCGAGACGCCGGAGAAGTTCGGCTACACGACGCGCCGACGCTTCCAGCTCGGCGCCTTCATCACCGCCGAACAGTATCTCTCGGCGCTGCGTTTCCGCCGCCAGCTCCACCAGGACACCAGGGCCGCCATGCGCGGCTACGACCTCATCATGATGGCCAACCAGTGGGGCTTGCCGGAGATCTTCGAAGAGCCGCAGTCGATCTTCCACTTCCTCGGCAAGCCCCAGCTCACCATGCCGTTCAACGTCACCGGCCAGCCGGCGCTCACGGTGTGCTGCGGCTTCGACAGCGACGGCTTTCCACTTGCCTTCCAGCTCGCTGGCCGCGCCTTCGACGAGGCCAGTGTCCTTGCCGCCGGCGCCGCCTACGAGCGCGCGACGCCCTGGCGTTCCAAACGTCCTGCTCTTTGAGGGGCCCGCACTTCGAGGAGATCGCCATGAAGGTTTCACGACACGCGCTGCTGGTCGGCGCTTCCGCTCTTGCCCTGCCGGCTGTCTTTGCTAAAAACTCCAAAAAGCTCAGAAAGTGTAGCGTTCTTGTGCCACGGCCATACCGTCATCGGTCGGCTTCTTGAAGAAGCGTCCTGAGATCGTCTTGGGAAATCGACTGCCGCATCTGCGGACCCCTCGGTCATCGCTGTTGGAGACCGAAGATAGAGGTGCGTCTTTCCCATACGGTTGGTCTTGTTATGGGAAGCTATGGGAAGGCCCAGCATCGACAGCCTGAGGGCACGAATCCGCCCTTTGGCGGTCCAGGACAATGTGGTCGCCAGGCCCGCCGGGGTCGTGACGCTGGATCAGGCTTTGAGATTACCTGCGATGTCGCGTGCCAATGCGACCTTGACGGCGTTTCGGAACAACTGCCGCTCCGAGTTGCAGGGTCCATCGGCCAGTTTGCCGAGTTCTGCTCTTGCCCAGTCGACAGCACCAATCTGGCGCGCAGCTGCGATGAGATGGGTCGTCGCGTCGGCTGCGTCCGACACCGGAGGATCATAACCGCCGCCCGCGAGCAAATGCCTGATGGCCAGCAGTGCCACCATGGCGGCGAACCGGGGCTCCTTGTCGCAAAAATCCCGGGCCGCGCGAACCAGCGTCGACGGATCCACGCCGCTCAATTCAGCACACTCGAGCGCGATGTCGAGAAATCCTGCATCCTTGGCGGCGGCAAACCACTTCCCTTTGTCGCCGCGCGTTTTAATCAGATCGATCAGCGTCTGACGGCGGTCGCGATCCGGATATCGCTTCGTCAGAGCACGGAAGGTGGCGAGGTTGGTCGTCCCGCCCGCAGCAACCAGGCCATATCGGGGATAGGCCTCACCGGTGCGACCGTGGCGGATAAGAAGATCCTCACAAAAACGATCGATTGACCTGTCCTCGTAGGGGGAATTCGAGGTATCGCGCACGCCTTCGGCGAAAGCTATGGCGGCTTCCCACAGACCCTGAAGAACCAGCGCCTCCGCGCCGAACCGGTGCCAGGACCAGAACTTGGACCGCCTTGTCGCCAGCAACTCCTGCAGCTCGGCATAGCGGCCCGCCTCAAGCAGGCATGACAGGCAAATGGCCGTGCCGGCCACGTATTCGAAGCCGTTGTGATTGGCCCAGGCGCGGCGCACCACCCACAGCAACCTGTCCGCATAATCATTGATCAGCTCTGGGTACTGGGCGATCTCTCCCCACCGATCTTCCGCCGGCGTTAGATATTGGACGCCATCGTCCTGGACAGCCTGGAACAATCTCTCCAACCATTTGCCTCTGGTCGCCCGGTCTGCCGGCGCGGCGATCAGGATCGGGATCAATTCGTCCAAGGTCCGCGCAACCGCCGTTCCAAGCGCGCCAGATGAGGTGTCGATATCCTGGAATGCCGGCCAGATCCGTTCCATCAGCGACACCACCCCGCCTCCCGCCGCGACAGGATCGGTTTTCGCTACCTTCTTGATTTCGGAGACCGCAGCCTTCAGCCGAGCGGTCGCGAGGGCTGTACCGCGCCAATTATAGGAGCGGGCCCGCATTCTCGCCTTGAATTGCCACTTCTGAACCGGCGCCATCGCATCTCGCCAATTTCTCTCACCTCAGCAATGATAGCATTGTCCGGCCGGATCGCCCCGTGGCGCAGATAAGTTTGCAATGGTTGCAATATCCTGGCGGCGGCAACGCCGATCAATTCACCAGGCGAATGTCCGCTGCTTCAAGGTTCAGAAAATAACCCTGCGTGGTGAGGGTTTGCACAAGCGGATCGCCATGCTTCCCCCTCATATCGTTTCCTTCCAGCGCCTTGCGGAGGCTTCGCTTTGGCTCAGCACGCTCGGGCGAGAGCACCGGATCCACCGTCCCCGTCACGTAGGCCAGGATCCTCGCCCAATCCATAACCGCCCCCTGCCCTGTCCTGACCCCGGCGACGGCTTCGTGGGCCGTCTGGAGAATTGTACCGGACCGCCTCAGGCACTGCTATCCGACCCCACCCAGCTCAATGGTTTCTTGGCCGTTTCTGTTTTTTGACCACACGCGGATGACGTTTGGCGCAGTGCCGGCCGCCAGATATCCGTGCCGCGCCAGCAACTCTTGCACCACCGTCCCCGTCACGTAGGCAAGGATGCGCGCCCAATCCATAAACGCCCCCCTGCTCTGTCCTGACCCCGGCGACGGCGTCGGCGGCCGTCTGGAAATTGTACGGGGCCACCGAACGAACCGCTAGGCGAAGCCGCCTAACTGACTGATCTATCGGTCGTTTCTGTTTTTTTACCTTACAACGTAGACTTCCGATCCACTCGCCGTCTCGACCTGCCGGTGCACATGGTCCGCGGTTGCATCGCCGCCGCCGACGCCACCAATGACAACATTGATTTCGTGGGAGTTCACCCCACATCCTAATTTATCGGGACAACATGGCTCTAAGAATGTCGCATATCTTTACGGGCTCGCGGTCCGCAGGCTTATTGGTGATGGAAGCCTTCGTTCCCGGCATGGGGCGGCACTATGCCGAGTTCCGAAACTACGATCTGGGCGCCGGCAACCGAAAGGGAGTGTCTTCCCTCTCTCCGTACATCCGCCGCAGATTGGTCGTCGAGCCGGAGGTGGTTCATGCGGCACTGCGCGCCCACGGCCCCGAAGCGGCCGAGAAATTCGTGCAGGAGGTTCTCTGGCGCGGCTATTTCAAGGGCTGGCTGGAACGCAGGCCCCAGGTCTGGACCAGCTACACGCAGGGTCTGGCGGATGACCTGTCGGCGCTGGAGGACAACCGTCGCCTGCGGCGCGATGTCGACAGGGCTGTCGAGGGGCAGACGGGGCTGGCGTGCTTTGATGACTGGGCCGCGGAACTGATGGAAACCGGCTATCTGCACAACCACGCCAGGATGTGGTTCGCCTCGATCTGGATCTTCACGTTCGGCCTGCCGTGGCGGATTGGAGCCGACTACTTCTACCGTCATCTCCTGGACGGGGACGCGGCCTCGAACACACTGGGCTGGCGCTGGGTGGCCGGGTTGCACACGCGCGGCAAGCCGTATCACGCGCAACCCTGGAACATCGCCAAGTTCACCGGCCAACGGTTCACACCGCGCGACCGCGATATTGCCCAGGTGGTCGACAGCCTTGAATCGCTGGAACCTGACGGGTTGCCGCCAGTGCAACTGCTGCGGACACTGACGTCACCACAGCAGGGCCAGCCCACGGCCCTCCTGTTCACGGATGAAGACTGCCTCGTCGAGGATTTCGACCGTTCCCGCCTCGAGATTCGCATCTCCGCGACCCTGGCCTCCAGTCATCTGCGCTCCCCGCTGGCGGTGTCGGCGGGTGTGACCCGGTTCGAGAACGAGGCTTTGGCCGATGCCGCGGCGCGCGCTGGCGTTGTTCCCGTGCGGTTGCGGGCGGATGACCCCGAGGTGTTGGTCAGGTGGGCCGCCGAGGCCGGGGTCACGCAGGTCGTCACGCCCTACATCACCCGTGGCCCGCTGCATGACTGGATGGCCAAGGCGGTACCGTTGCTGGCTGTCCGTGGCATCGCCGTCCACGAATGGCGCCGTGACTGGGACAGCGCGATCTGGCCGCATGCAACCGCGGGCTTCTTTAAGGTGAAACAGCAGATTCCGCGCATTCTCAACCAGTTGGTGCCGGCGTGATCGATGTAGCCATTATCGGTGCCGGGATCACGGGGCTTGCTTGTGCGCGCCGGCTGGCCGCGGCCGGGCGATCGCCGGTGCTGTTCGATAAGGGGCGCGGCATTGGCGGGCGGGTCGCCACGCGTAGGGTCGACGGGCTGCAATTC
>CAXNIC010000134.1:0-12228 GCA_964201945.1 Alphaproteobacteria bacterium | reverse complement strand
GCGACGGTCACCGGCTCGATCAGCGGCATCAGCGCCCGGCTCTTGATGCCGAGCCGGAGGATCGCCTCCAGGATCAGGTTCGAGTCGCCGGCGGTGCCGCCGAACACGGTGTCGCCGGTGTCGCTGAGCACGACCACGCCCTTCGCCGCCTGGTCGGCCCGACGGACGGCGTCGTCGATCGAGACCGCTTCCTTCTTCATGAAGGTGGCGCGCATCGACCAGGCGAGATCGGCGGACTCATCCGCCAGCCGCTCGGCGAGCGCCTTGTCGCCGTCGACGACGACGACCGAGGTCCAGCCGCCCTCGGCGACGTCGAGCCAGGGCTGCATCGGGCAGAGCGCCAGGTGCAGCACGCGCTTGTCCTTGGCTTCCAGCGCGCGGGCATGGTCGAACCATGCCTTCATCGGTCCCTGGCTGGTGAGGAACTGCTCCTGGTGCGTCACCAGTCGCAGCTTCCGCCAAGCCATCACCGGCCTGATTTCCTTCCGGAGGATCCGCACCAGGATCTCGCCGGCGATCTTGCCGGTGTCGTAGACGTCGTGCGGCTGGGTGCGGTGCGCGACGATGGCGGTCGAGAGCTCGACCATCTGCCGCGTGATGTTGGCATGGTGGTCGAGGGACAGCACGATCGGTATGTCGGGGCCGAGGATCGCCCGGCAGATGGCGAGCTGGGCTCCCTCCATGTCGTCGACGCCTTCGGCTGCAGCGGCGCCGTGCAGGTGCAGCGCCAGCGCGTCGATCTTGCCGGAGTTGCGAAGCCCCGTGCCGATCCTCTCCTCGAAGAACATCCGGGCCTCGGTCGAGACCCGTCCGCCGGCCATCGCCCAGGCCGAGATGATCGGAATCCACTCGACGTTCATGCCCGAGGCGGCCACCGCATCGACGCAGCCGCCGACCTGGCCCTTGCCCTGCATCTTCTCCAGGATCTCCTGGCCTTCGTGGATGCCGAAGGCGCGGAAGTCGTCGAGCGTGGTCGGGACCGGGTTGAAGTCGTTGGTCTCCTGGCCGATGGCGATGGTCGCGATACGCATCAGGGGATCTCCGCCGTGAAGGCCGCCTCGATCCGCATACCCGACTGCAGCACGACGCCGTAGCAGCGGCGGACCACCGGGTGGTTGCCGAAATACTCCTTCCACACGACGTTCACCTCGCCGACCTCGGCCAGCACGTCCTGCATGTAGATCCGGGCGGTGCAGATGGCGTTGCGGTCGACGCCAGCTTCCTTCAGCAGCAGGTCGAGCTGGCGGAACGCCTCCCGCATCTCGGCGCCGGCCCCGCCGGGAACCGGCTTGCTCTCGCCGTCGCGGATGCCGACGACCACCGCCTCGAAGATCTTGCCGCTGTGGACCACGGCCGAGCTGATCGGGAACTCTTTGTCGGAATCGATGAACTTCATGGACACCCTCCTTGTTGACCGAAACGTGGCACCGAGCGCCACCGCTTCACAAGCTGATAGACTTGGAGAAGAAATGAAGCTCGCGATCCGCCCGCTCACGCCGGATTTGTGGCCGGCTCTCGAGGATCTGTTCGGCAAGGCCGGGGCCTGCAACGGCTGCTGGTGCATGTATGGCCGCATCGGCGCCGCCTACCGGAAGCGCCCGCAGGAAGAGAACAAGCGGGATTTCCGGAAGGTGGTGGAGGCGGGGCCGCCGCCCGGCCTGCTCGCCTTCGACGGCGAAGTCGCGGTCGGCTGGTGCCAGCTCACGCCCCGCGACGCGGTGCCCGAGCTCGACCGGACCTGGCGGCTGAAGCGCGTCGACGACAAGCCGGCGTGGTCGCTCTCCTGCCTCTACGTGCGGAAGGGGTATCGCCGGAAGGGCGTGACCGGGGCG
Organism: Alphaproteobacteria bacterium; assembly: GCA_964201945.1. Classification (GTDB taxonomy): domain Bacteria; phylum Pseudomonadota; class Alphaproteobacteria; order SHVZ01; family SHVZ01; genus SHVZ01. The sequence goes on along the minus strand of CAXNIC010000134.1, from coordinate 10,396 downwards.
CTCATCCACGCGGCACTGAAGGCGGCGAAGCGCGCCAAGGCCCCGGCGCTGGAAGCCTACCCCTTCGACGCCGCGGTCTCGCCCAGCGCATCCGGCACCGGCTACGCCTCGACCTTCGCTCGCTTGGGATTCAAGGTCGTCGCCCGACACGTCCCGGCGCGGCCGATCATGCGGCATGATTTGAAGGCTATTACCCCGGCATCACCGGCAGGATGATCCGGGACGGCCGCGTCTTGTCGAGATGCAGCGTGTTCACCGCCTTCATCTTGCGTGTGTGGCGGCCGAGAGGCTCGCCGGTGCCGGGGTTGATGTCGAAGCGGGGGAAGTTGCTGGACGCGATGTCGACGCGGATGCGGTGGCCGGCCTTGAAGCGGTTGGCGGTTGGCGGTAACTCGACCACCATCTCCACCACCTCGCCCGGCGTCAGCAGCACCTCGCGGTCATAGCCGCCGCGGAAACGCGCGCGCCGGATGGAATCGCAGAGCAGCATGTGGAAGCCGGCAGGGTCGTCCACCGTCGGCGGCGAGACGTCGACCAGCTTCACTGTCACATCGGTGTCGACCGCGGTCGAGGAGATCCAGATCCGGGCCTCGATCGGCCCGGCGATGACCAAGTCTTCCTCCAGCGGCTCGGTCTGGAACACCAGCACGTCGCGGCGCTCGGCCAGAAGCGGGTAGGGAGCCTTGCAGCCGACCAGGTTCGGCCGCTCCTTCTGGTGCATCGGCCCGTCCGGCACCAGCGAGCGCATGCGGGCGCGCGGGCTGACATAGGAGAGGTCCATGCCCTCGGCCGGCTTCACCCATTCGAGGAATCCGGCGACCGCGCCGCCGATGGTCGGCACCGGGTGGTCGGGATCGTGGGTCCAGGAGATCGGCTTGCCGTCGGCGGAGGCCCTGGCGAGCGCGCCGCCATCGGCGAGATGGAACGGCGTCGGCGTGCTGCCTTCCGGCGGCCAGGTGTCGCCCATCCGCCAGGCGCCGCCATGGTCGAAGTGCCCGCGGCGGGTGCGCAGGCCCGTGCCGCCGCCCATCTCGAACAGATGCACCGGGGTGTCGTCGTCGACGCCGGTCACGAGGTCCTTCAGCCAGCGGTCGAACCAGCGCAGCCGCTCGGCATTGTAGACGCGGTAGCCCCAGTCGGCGGCGCCGCCGAAGTCGACCTCGATCGAGGCGGTGCCGCCGGCGCGCATGCCGGCATGGCCCCAGGGGCCGACGACCAGGCGTTGCGGGGACTTGAGCCGCTTCGACAGGGTCGCGTATTGCCCGACGACGTCGGCGACGAAGGGATCGAACCAGCCGGAGGAAACGACGCAGGGGATGTCGGCGAAGTGGTCGAAGTGTGCCTTGTGCTCCAGCACCTCCATGTTCCACCAGTCGTCCTTGATGCCGTTGTTCTGGTAGCGCATCAGCACCTGCTCCAGGTTCGGCACCACCGTCAGCGGGTTCTGCCCCTCCTTCCACGGTCCCTGCACCAGGAGGGAGCGCATGTTCTCGACCGCCTCCTCGATCCGGCGCTTGGCGGCGGCGTCGCCCTGGATCTCCGGCACGTCCCAGCCATGCAGGAAGAGGGCGGCGAACATCTGCAGCGCCTGGGCGCCGCCCTGGCGCGCCTCCCAGTCGAAGGCCGAGGTCGGGCAGACATCGACCCAGAGCGCCTTCAGCGCCGGGGGCTTATGGAAGGCGGCGACGTTCTGGACGATGCCGGAATGCGAGCTTCCGACCATGCCGACGCGTCCGTCGCACCAGGGCTGGGCCGCGATCCAGGCCAGCGTGTCGACGCCGTCCAAGCCTTCTCGGACATTGGCGACGTGGAAATACTGGCCATGTCCCTCCGAGAGGCCACGGCCGCGCAGGTCCTGCACCACGGTGACGTAGCCCCGCGGCGTGAAGAACTTGGCGACCGGCCCGACCTGCATCACTGGGTTCGACTTGTCGTAGGAGGTGCGGGTCAGGATCACCGGGAAGCGGCCGGGCGCTGGCGAGCCGTCGGGAAGCGCCGGGCGGTAGATGTCGGTGGCGAGGCGGACGCCGTCTGCCATCGACACCATCACATCCTCGGAAACGACGACGCCGTGCGTCGGTGCGCGATCGTAGAGCATGGCTTACATCAGATCCCGTGGTGTGGTGTTCGACCAGGTCTTGCGGAAGATCTCGACCTCGTCGTCATAGGCGACCGCCTGCTGCTCCAGCACCCAGTCGGTCTTGGTGCCGTGAAAGCGCGTCTCGGTCTCGATGCGGATCCGCCAGCCTTCGCGCGAGAGCCGGTAGACCTGGCGGTACTCGCCCCTGGCCGAGGTCGGATCGCCTTCTGTGATGGTGAAGCGCTTTTCCAAAGTATGGCCGATGGAAGTGCCGATCGGACCGATCAGCCATTCGAGCCCAGGTCCGAGGAAGCCGCCGGTACCGATGGTCTCGACCGTGATCTCCCCGGTCATCGCGTCCTGGATGACGCGGCGCTCGATCTTCTTCGGATGGATCACCTTCACGTCGATCTCAGGCCCGCGCTCGTTCGGCCCGAACTTCGGCGTCCGGGTTGGCCCGCTCAGGACCGGCAGCGAGAACGTGCTGGACCCGGTGAACACCGTCATCGTCACCGGCTCGGGCGCCGGCCAGACGATCGGCCAGTAGGAGGTGGAAAGCGCCAACCGCACGCGATGGCCCTTGGCGAAGGTCCAGCCGACATCCGGCAGATCGAGGCGGATGCGCGTGCGCTGGCCGGGGATCATGCGCTTCGGGCTCTCGTGGCTTTCGCGATGCGTCAGGTTCAGCACCTGGAAGGCGACCCGTACCGAGGTGCCGTCGGGCGCTACGTCGCAGAGCCGCGCCACCAGCTGCGCCAGCGGCCGGTCGACGGCGACGTCGATCTCCAGCGAGGCGCGGCCGAGGATGTCGAACGACTTGCCCAGAGGCTCGGAGTCGAAGCTGAGCGAGCGGCCGTCATCCTCGCGCTGGTCGCGGGGCTGCTCGCCCTCGATGTCCATGCTCAGCCACTCGGTCGCCGCCAGGCCCGTCGCCAGCGGCGAGGAATGGGTCAGCGCCTGCTCTCCCTTCGACCGCGCGTCGAGACGGCTGGGGTTCAGGTGGAAGACCCGCGGCTTCACCTTGTCCGAGGGCCAGCCCTCGATCGCCACCCAGCGGCCGGGCTTCATCCCGTATTTCGCCGACGGTTTCTCGAAGGACTGGAGATAGGCGCGATAGGTCGGCCCGGCGTCCCAGCCGTTGATGATGTCCTTGGTGTAGCGGTCGAAGAAGCGGACGCAATCCTGCAGGAACCCGACCGCCGGGCCAGGGACGCCGTCATGCGGGTAGTGATGGCCCCAGGGACCGATCAGCGCGAAGCGCGGCCCCTTGAGGCCGGCCATCATCCGCGGCACCGCGCGCGAGATGTAGTCGGCCCAGCCGCCGACGGCGAAGACCGCGGCCGTCACCTTGTCGAAGCGCTCGCAGAGGGACGCGTGCTTCCAGAATTCGTCGCGGCGCTGATGCTTCAGCCAGTCGGTCAGCCAGGGGTGATTGTCGTCGAGGCGCTGCTTCCACATCTCGCGCCAGCGCTCGCCGACGATCTCGGGATCGGGCGGACGCGCGTTGAACTGGATCATGGTGTCGGTCCACCACAGCTGCTCGGCGAGGAAAGCGCCGCCGGTGAAGTGCAGCGACTGGTGATAGCGGTCGTCGCCGGCGCAGACCGGGATGATCGCCTTCAAGGCCGGCGGCGCGAGGCCGGCCAGCGCCAGCGCCGAGAAGCCGCTCCACGACTTGCCGATCATGCCGACCGAGCCGGTGCACCAGGACTGATTCACCATCCAGTCGATGACCGCGAGCCCGTCGTCGAGCTCGCCTTGTTCCCACTCGCCGCGGAGTAACCCGTCTGAATCGCCGGAGCCGCGCGTGTCGACGCGGAACGACGCATAGCCGTGACCTGCGAGATAATGGTGGATCGACTCATCCCGCGCCCGGCTCTGGTCGCGCTTGCGATAGGGCATGTACTCGAAGATCGCCGGCACCTTGTCGGTCTCGGCGTCCTCGGGAATCCACATCCGGGCGGCGAGCCGGCGTCCGTCCGGCATCGGGATGAAGACGTTCTCGATGGTGCGGACGCGGCGGGGATACTTGGTCTTGACCGGCTTCATGTCGTCGAGGCTAGCCCGCACTTGCGATCCGGGCCAAGCCACGCGTCGATCAGGTGAAACGCCGGTGATCATGTCATCAGCCAAACTTATCGGGTTGTATCGGGAAGCCCAACTCGACCCCCTGCGGCCCTGGCCCTAGTCTCGGCCGCATGACTGCTGCCATCCGCATCGCCGCCGACATCGGCGGCACCTTCACCGACATCGCCCTCACGCTTCCCGACGGCACCATCGCCACCCACAAGGTGCTGTCGACGCCGGCCGACTATGCCGCCGCCGTGGTCGACGGCGTCCGCGATCTGCTGAAGAGCCGGGGCGTAAAGGGCAGCGACGTATCGGAGGTGCTGCACGCCTGCACGGTGGCCACCAACTCGATCCTGGAAGGGAAGGGTGCCCGCACCGCGCTGCTCACCACGAAGGGATTCCGCGACGTGCTGGAGTTGCGTCGCGTGCGGGTGCCGAAGCTCTACGACCCGCTCTGGGTGAAGCCGACGCCACTGGTGCCGCGCAACCTCCGCTTCGAGGTGACCGAGCGTTTGGGGCCGGATGGCGAGGTGATCCTTCCTCTGGACGAGGCCGAACTGGATCGCGTCATCGCCGAGATCGGCAAGGCCAAGGTCGAGGCGATCGCGGTCTGCTTCCTCCACTCCTATGCCAATCCCGATCACGAGCGCCGGGTGGGAGCCAAGCTGCGAAAGGCGTTTCCCGACGCCTTCGTCACGCTCTCGATCGACATCCTACCGGAGATCCGGGAATACGAGCGCACCAGCACCACGGTGGTGAACGCCTATGTCGGCCCTCCCGTGAAGGCCTATGTCGGCGCGCTGGCGAAGCGGTTGAAGGACGACGGTGTCGCCGGCCGCCTGCTGGTCATGCAGTCCTCGGGCGGCATCTTGGATGCGCCGACGGTGATGGAGCAGCCGGCGCGCATCGTCGAATGCGGCCCGGCCGCCGGCGTCATCGGCGCCGCGCGCGTTGCCGCCGCGGCCGGCATGAACGACGTGCTGACCCTCGACATGGGCGGCACCACCGCCAAGGCGTCGCTGATCGAAGGCGGCAAGATCGCGCATACCGACGAATACGAGGTCGGCGGCGGCATCTCGCTCTCGAGCCGCCTGGTCAAGGGCGCCGGCTACGCGTTGAAGCTGCCGGTCATCGACATCTCCGAGGTCGGCGCCGGCGGCGGCAGCCTGGTCAAGTTCGACCGCGGCGGCGGCCTCAAGGTCGGGCCGGAGAGCGCGGGTGCGGCGCCCGGGCCTGCCTGCTACGGCCTCGGCGGCACCGAGGCGACGGTGACCGACGCCAACGTCATGCTGGGTTTCGTCAACCCGAAGGCACTGGCCGGCGGCACCGTGCCGATCGATGCCGGCAAGGCCAGGGCGGCGATCGAGGAGAAGGTGGCACGCCGCCTCGGCACTTCGGTCGAGGCGGCGGCCTGGAGCGTCTTCGAGGTCGCCTCGTCGACCATGATGCGGGCGCTGAAGGCGGTCTCGACATATCGCGGCCGCGATCCGCGCGAGTTCGGCCTGGTCGCCTTCGGCGGCAATGGCGGCGTCTTCGGCCCGCATTTGGCAAAGGAGCTCGGCATCGCGCGGGTGATCGTGCCGCCGGCGGCAGGTGTGCTCTCCGCCATCGGCCTGCTTGTCTCCGACGTCGCCTTCGGGCGCTCGCGGGGCTATCTCAAGAAGACGCTCGAGTCCTCGCCGGCCGAGGTCGGGCGGCTGCTGGACGAACTCTCGGCGGAGGTGCTGGCGAAGCTCGGCCCCTGGGCCAAGACCGCGACGCCGACCCGCGTCGCCTCGATGCGTTATTCGAGCCAGGCCTTCGAATTGCAGATCCCGATCCCGGAGGGCGCAATCACCGCCGAGGTGCTGGCGGCGCTGCCGGCGCGCTTCGAGGCCGAGCACCAGTCGACCTACGGCCATAACTTCCGCGGCACGGTGGCGACCGAGATCGTGGCGCTCTCGGTGACCGCGACGGCACCGGCGGGCGGATCGACCGAGACCTTGCGGGTTTCCTCCGGACGCACCGAGGCGGCGGAGCTGAGGCGCTCGGCCTATTTCGGTCCGCGCCACGGCCGGATCGAGACGCCGGTGCTGGGCCGTGCCGCGCTCAGCGACAAGCCGCGACCGGGGCCGCTGATCATCGAGGAGTACGAGGGCACCACCGTGGTGCCGCCGGGGGCCGCAGCGTCGCGAGACGCCATCGGCAACGTCCACGTCGTCTTCGCCGGGAGCTGAAGATGGACACCATCCCGAACAACACCGATCCCGTGCTGACCGAGATCGTCCGGAACGCACTCGACGCCATCGCCGACGAGATCGCGCTGATCGTGCTGCGCACGGCCTGCTCCGGCATCGTTCGCGATTCCATGGACTACTCGACCGCGGTCTGCGATGCGGCCGGCGCCACCCTGGCCCAGGGCCTGACCACGCCTCTGCATCTCGGCAGTTTCCAGGACGCCATGCAGGCGCTGATCAAGCATTTCCACGGCGATGTCGCCGAGGGCGACGTCTTCATTTTCAACGATCCCTACCTCTCGGCCGGCCAGCACCTGCCCGACATCTACATCATCCGGCCGGTGTTCGTTGACGGGACGCTGGAGGGATGGGCGACCACGGTCGCGCACCACAACGACGTCGGCGGCATCGTTCCCGGCAGCAACTCGATCGGCTCGACCGAGATCTACCAGGAGGGGCTGCGCCTGCCGTTCCTGAAGCTCTCAGCCGCCGGCGTTGAGAACCGGGCGATCATGGACATCCTCTCGGCCAATGTGCGGGTGCCGGAGAAGGTGCTGGGCGACCTCAACGCCCAGATCGCCGCCACGGCCATCGGCGTGCGCGAGATCCAGTCGCTGTTCGCCAAATACGGCAAGGCGCGCCTTCGTGCCACCTTCGCCGAGATCCACGACCATGCCGAGCGTCTGGCCCGCTCGGTGATCGCCGAGATCCCGGACGGCACCTACAAGTTCGAATCCTGGATCGACGGCTTCGGCGAGAACCCGGAACCGATCCGCTTCTCAGCCGCGGTGACGGTCGCCGGCGACGAGATCACCGTCGACATGGAAGGAACCTCGCCGCAGGTGCCGGCCGGCATCAACGCGCCGGTGCCCTTCACCAAGGCCGCCTGCTATGCCGCCATCCGCTCGGTCATGGGCGAGGAGATCCCGAACGCCCAGGGCTTCACCCGGCCGATCCATGTGAAGGCGCCTCTCGGATCCATCGTCAACCCGCGCTCGCCCGGCGCCTGCGGCGCCCGCGGCATCACCGGATTCCGCACCATGGACACGGTGTTCGGGGCGCTCGCCCAGGCGGTGCCCGACCGCGTGCCGGCCGACGGCAATGGCGGCTCCTCGATCCCCGCGATCGGCGGCGAATACCTTGGGAAGCCCTTCGTCTTCGTCGAGACCTTCATGGGCAACTGGGGCGGCTCGTCATCCCATGACGGGCAGGAAGGCGTGACCCATATGGGCGCCAACCAGTCGAACGTGCCGGTCGAGATGATCGAGGCCGAGTACCCGATCCGCATCGAGCAATACGCGCTGGTGCCGAACTCGGGCGGTCCCGGCAAGCACCGCGGCGGCCTCTCGATGATTCGCGACTACCGCTTCCTCGGCGATTGGGGGACGATGACGCTGCGCTCCGACAAGCGCCGCTTCCCGCCCTTCGGTCTTGCGGGCGGTCAGCCGGGCGCGCCCTGCCTTTCGATCATCAACCCCGATCAGGAGGCGCGCTCGCTTCCGGTGCTGGTGACCCAGCCGGTGATGCTGAAGAAGGGCGACCTCTTCCGCCATGTGCTTCCCGGTGCCGGCGGCTGGGGCAAGGCCAGCGAGCGCGAGCCTGAGCGCGTGCTGAACGACGTGATCCTCGGCAAGGTCGACCGCGAGCACGCGCGCGCGGCTTATGGCGTGGTGATCTCAGGCGAGCCGCCGGCCGTTGATGTCGAGGCGACGAGGACGGCGCGCGCCTCTTGAGGGAGGCGTCGTCAGTTGGCGGGGACGGGCTCCATGCCCTTGTCCTTGAGGATCGCCTCGGCCCCGGCCCCTTTCAGCGCGGCGAGCAGGGCGCGCGCCGCCGTTGCGTCGCGGGCACCGGTTCCGATCGCACCGGCATAGACCGTGTAGTTCTGGATCTCGCGCGGGATCGGACCGACCAGTGTCGCGCCGGGCACGGCGAGGATTTCGCTGATCTGGTGCAGCGCGATGTCGGCCTGGTCGTTGACCAGCCGCTCGGCGACGAGGCCTCCAGGGACGAGAACCGCCTTCGGCTTGATGCGATCGGCGATGCCGAGCTTCACGAACAGCTCGGATAAGTAGATGCCGCTTGAGCCGCCGGCGGCGGGATCGATATAGGCAACGGCGCGCGCCTTCAGCAGCGCGTCCTGGAAAGCCGCAACGGTGCTGATGTCCGGTGCCGGGGTGCCCTTCTTGATCGCCACGCCGATCGCCACGCGCGCCAGCCGCACCGCCGATCCGTCGACGACCTTGCCGGCCTTGACCAGCGGCTCGATGCCGCCCGGCGGGACGACGACGAGGTCGAAGGCCTCGCCGCCCGAGATGCGGCGGGCAAGCGCGCCGGCGGTGTCGTTGTCGACCGTGACCTTATGGCCCGTCTCTATCTCGAAGTCGGGGACCAGCGCCGTCACGACCGGCTTGAAGGCGCCGGCGCTCAAGACCTTGATCTCGGCGGCGAGCGCCTGTGTCGCGGACAGCAGCACGGCCAGGACGACGGCAAGGCGACGCATGAGACCTCCAGACAAACCGGCAGAGGCGATCGTAAACGGAAGGCCGGCTTTCCCCGCAATCACATCCCCATCAGCCGGCGATCCGCGCCGACCTCCAGAAAAGAAACGGGGGGCCGAAGCCCCCCGTCGGTAACGAGATCGAAGGATCGACTACTCGGTCCAGACGTCCCACATCCGCGGGATACGCGCAGGCGCGTAGCCCTGGACATTGGCGCGGGTGGCCTGGTAGCGGCCGAGGTCGCCGACCTTGATCGCCGGCACCCACTCGAACATGCGCGTCTGGAAGTCGGCGAACGCCTTCTTCCGCTCGTCGAGCGAGGTCGAGGTGGTCAGCACCCGATTGGCGCGGGCGAGCTCGGGATCGGAGACCCACTGGGCGCCCTTGCCCTCGTGGTCGGTGGTGAAGAACGAGGCGACGTTGTACGGGCCCTCATAGGGCTCGATGCCCATGCCGAGGGTCCAGAGGCTCCAGCCATCCGGCTTGTCGCGGAGATTGAAGGCGGTCGGCCAGTCGACCATGTTCAGCTTGATGTTGAGGCCGGCCTTCTTCAGCTGCTCGGCGGCGACGACGCCGGTATCCTTGTGGTTCTGGATGGTCGAGTCGGTGAGGACGACGATCTCCTCGCCCTTGTAGCCGGCTTCGGCGAGCAGCGCCTTTGCCTTGGCCATATCCTTCATGTTGTAGCGGTCCTTGCCGATGTCGCCGGCGAAGTAGCCGGTGCCCGGGTGCTGCCAGCCATGGGTCATGCGGTAGAGACCCTCGCCCGCGATCGCCATGATCTCTTCGGTGTCGAGGATCGCCTGGATCGCCTGGCGGATCTTCACGTCCTTGGTCGGGCCGAACGAGGCGTTCATGATGATGGTCTGGTAGGCCCAGGGCATCGCCTCGTAGATCTTGATCGCCTTGTTGTCCTTGAGGCGCTTGGCCGAGGAGGGGGCCAGCGCGTCGACCGCGGTCAGTTCGCCGGCTTCCAGGGCCGCGGCGCGGGCGCCCGACTCCGGGATGTGGCGGAAGCGGACGGTGTCGTAATGGGCGGTCTTCTTGCCGCCGAAGCCGTCACGCTTTGTGTAGTTCATGTTCGGGGTGTAGCCGTCGAAGCGCTTTACCAGGACGTGGCTGTCCGGCACGTATTCCACGAACTGGAAGGGGCCGGTGCCGATGTGCTCGATCTTGCCGCGTTCCTTGGCGCCTTCCGACTTCGGCATGATGCCGGCCGGGGCGCGCGGGCTGGAGAGATTGTCGATCAGGCCCGGGAAGGGCGCGCTCAGCTTGAGGGTGACGACGTATTTGGACGTCGGCGTCATGCTGGTGATGGGCTTGATGATCTGCGCCGAGCCGCCGACCTTGCCGTAACGCTCGAGCGACGCGATCACGTCCTCGGCCGTCATCTCCTGGCCGTTGTGGAACTTCACGCCTTCGCGCAGCGTGAGGACGTAGGTCAGGCCGTCGGCCGAGATGTCGGCCTTGGTGGCGAGATCGGGAATGGGGTTCGCGTTCTCGTCGCGCGCGAACAGGGTCTCGATCCA
>CAXNIC010000133.1:0-12334 GCA_964201945.1 Alphaproteobacteria bacterium | reverse complement strand
CGTGCCTCGGCATAGGAGGCGGAGAAGAAGGATGCGACCGGGGGCATGACGGCCTCCTCAGGAGGTGACGAGATGGCAGGCGACCTGGTGCCCGCCGCCGACATCGACCAGCGGCGGCTCGATCTCTCGGCAGCGCGGCTCGGCATAGGGGCAGCGCGAGTTGAAGCGGCAGCCCTGGGGCGGTCCGATCGGGCTCGGCACGTCGCCCGAGAGCGGAATCCGCTGGCGACGATGCTCGGGATTGGCGACCGGGATCGCCGAGAGCAACGCCTTGGTGTAGGGGTGCAGCGGATTCTCGTAGAGCGAATGCTTGTCGGTGAGTTCGACGATCTTGCCGAGATACATCACCGCCACGCGGTCGGCGATGTGGCGGACGACGGCGAGATTGTGGCTGATGAACAGGTAGGTGAGGCCGAACTCGCGCTGCAGGTCCTGCATCAGGTTGATGACCTGGGCCTGGATCGAGACGTCGAGGGCCGAGACCGGCTCGTCGCAGACGATGAATTTAGGATTCAGCGCGAGCGCACGCGCGATGCCGATGCGCTGGCGCTGGCCGCCGGAGAACTCGTGCGGGTAGCGGCGGGCATGGTCCGGAGCGAGGCCGACGGTCTTCAGGAGCTCGGCGACGCGCGCCTGGCGCTCGGGTTTGGTGCCGATCCGATGAACGATCAGCGGCTCGGAGATGATCCCTTCGACGGTCTTCCTCGGATTGAGCGAGGAGAAGGGATCCTGGAAGATGATCTGCACGTCGCGCCGCCGGGCGCGGAGCTCGTCGGGCGGGATTGTGGCGATATCGTCGCCGTTGAGCAGGATCGAGCCGGAGGTCGGCTCCATCAGCCGGATCAGCAGCCGGCCGGTGGTCGACTTGCCGCAGCCGGACTCGCCGACGAGGCCCAACGTCTCGCCACGGGCGATGTTGAAGCTGACGTCGTCGACCGCGCGCACATGCCCCGTGATCCGCGAGCTGAAGAAACCCTTCCGGATGGGGAAATGCTTCGCCAGGTTCCGGACCTGGAGGAGATCGTCGCGGACGCTCATCGGTTCTCGACGTTCATGCGCGGATCCAGCACGTCGCGGAGCCCGTCGCCAAGCAGGTTGAGGCCGAGCACGGTCATCGAGATGGCGATGCCCGGGAACAGCGTGATCCAGGCGGCCTCGCGGATGTAGTCCTTGCCCTCGGCGATGATGTTACCCCAGCTCGGCGTCGGCGGCGGCGGGCCGACACCGAGGAAGCTGAACACCGCCTCGGCGATCACCGCATAGGCGAAGACGAATGTGAGCTGGACCACCAGCGGCGCCATGCTGTTGGGCAGGATGTGCTCCAGCATGATGCGGAGGTTGCTGGCGCCGACCGCGTGGGCTGCATGCACGTAGTCGGCATCCCGCACCACCAGCACCGAGGCGCGGACGATGCGCGCGGTGCGCGGCACGTAGACGGTGGTGAGTGCCACGACGATGTTGAAGGCCGAGGGGCCAAGCGCGGCGGCCAGGGCGAGGGCCAGTACCAGGGTCGGGAATGCCATCAGCGCGTCCATGACCCGCATCAGCACGTTGTCGACGCGGCGGAAGTAGCCGGCGATCAGGCCGCAGGCGGTGCCGATGATGGCGGTGAAGGTGACGGTGGCGAAGCCGATCAGGATCGACATGCGGGCGCCGTAGACGACCCGGGTGAAGATGTCGCGGCCGAAATTGTCGGTGCCGAAGAAGTTGTCCATGTCCGGCGCGCGGAAGCGGAAACGGGCGCGCACCTGGACGGGGTTGTGGGTGGCGATCCAGTCGGCGAAGACCGCCATGATCACCATCAGCGCGAAGAGCACGAGGCCGGTGACGAACAGGCGATGCTCGAAGAGCCGCTGCAGCGTGCTCTTCTGCTTGCGGAGCGGCGCCGCCCGCTCGGCGAAGATCGTGGGACCGGTGGTCTCAGTCATAGCGCACGCGCGGGTCGAGGAAGGCGTAGAGCACGTCGACCAGGAGGTTGATGCCGACGAACATCGACGCGGTCAGCAGCAGGCCGCCCTGGATGACGGGGTAGTCGCGGCTGAAGATCGAGGTGGCCAGCAGCCGGCCGAGGCCGGGCAGCGAGTAGACCGTCTCGATCACCACCGATCCGGTGAGCAGCAGGCTGAAAATGATGCCGATGACGGTGACGATCGGGATCATCGCGTTCTTGAGCGCGTGCTTGCCGACCACCTTGAACGCCGGCAGGCCCTTGGCGCGGGCGGTGCGGATATAGTCCTGGCGCAGGATCTCCAGCATGGTCGAGCGGGTGATGCGCGCAAGCAGGCCCATCTGCAGGAGGCCGAGCGAGAGCGAGGGCAGCAGCAGGCTCTTGAACCAGGGCCAGAACCCCTGGGAGATCGCGACATAGCCGCCGGCCGGCAGCAGGTCGAGCATCACCGAGAACAGGATGATCAGCATCAGGGCCAGCCAGAAGTTCGGCAGCGAGACGCCGATCAAGGCCACGGTCATGACCGTCTGGTCGATCCAGGTGTTCTGCTTCAGCGCGGCGATGATGCCGAAGGGGATGCCGATGGCGAGCGTCAGAATGAAGGAGAAGACGGTGAGCGTGAGCGTCGTCGGCAGGCGCTCGGCGATCGCGGTCGAGACGCTGCGTCCGAGCAGGATCGACTGGCCGAGATCGCCCTGGGTCAGGCCCCAGAGCCATTTGCCGAGCTGCTGCAGGAAGGGCTGGTCGAGGCCGAGCTGGACGCGGACCCGCTCGATCTCCACGGCCGTCGCCTGAGGCCCGGCCATGACCACGGCCGGATCGCCCGGCACGAGCTGCATGATGCAGAACGAGATCAGCGTGACGATCAACAGCACGGGAAAGGCGCTGAGCACTCGCTGGATGATGTAGCGGCCCATGGAGCTCCAAGATCACAAGGAAACCCCGTCCGGGCCTGGGTGGCTCGGACGGGGTTAGAGCATGTCAGATGCTGTCTAATCGAGCCAGACGTTCCACATGCGCGGAATCCGGTAAGGGATGAAACCCTTCACGTTCGACCGGGCGGCCATGACCTTGGTGAGGTCGCCCATCTTCAGCATCTTGACCTCGCTGTAGACGCGCTCCTGCAGCTTGGCGAAGGTCGCCTTGCGGGCGTCCAGCGTGGCGCCGCCCTGCATCTCGGCGTAGAGCTGGTCGAAGACCGGGTCCCGCACCTGGGAGAGCGTGTTCGGGCCGACCAGCAGCACCATGGCGCCGAACGGGCCGACGGCAGGGCCGGAGCCGAGGCCGGTGAACGAGAGGTGCCAACCGCCGTCGGGCTTGCGCTGGCGGGCCGCACCCGTTGGCAGGTCGACGGGGTCCATCTTCACCTTGAAGCCGATCGCCTTCATCTGCTCGACCAGCACGACCGCCGCGTCATACATGCTCTGATAGGCGGGGAGCGTCATGACGACGATCTCCTCGCCCTTGTAGCCCGACGACTTGAGGAGGTCGGCGGCCTTCTTGGTGTCCTTGACGTTGTAGTACTGCTTGCCGGCGTCGGTGTAGTAGGGGTTCCCAGGGTACTGGAAGCCCGGCTGCAGATCGAAGGCGCCGTCGGTCGCGACTTCCATGATCTCGTCCATGTCGAGGCCGATCTGCATGGCGCGGCGGATATCGATGTTGTTGAACGGCGGGTTGGCATGGTTGACCCAGGCGCCGTGGATCCACCAGCGCTTGACCGGGTAGAGCGTGATGGTCTTGTTGTCCTGGAGGCGCTTGGCCGCCTTGGTCGGAATATCCTCGGTCAGCTGGAACTGTCCGGTCTCCATGCCGGCGACGCGGGCCACCGGCTCCTTGACGTAGCGGAAGTCGAGCTCGTCGAGCCAGGCGACCTTGTGGCCGCCGAAGCCGTTGGTGCCCTTGTGGCGGGTGTCCGGAACATAGCCGTCGAAGCGCTTCAGCTTGACGTGGCTGTCGGCGACCCAGTCGACGTACTGGTAGGGGCCGGTGCCGATCGGGTCGATCTTGCCGCCCTCACGATCCTTCTGCTCGGCCGGGTAGATCACGACCGGGTTGCCGAACTGGCTGATCTCTTCCAGCGCCACCGGCATCACCTTGCGCATGATGATGCGGAAGGTGTCGGCGTCGGGCGCCTCCATGCTGGCGACCTGCTCGAAGAACCCGCGCTGGATGCCGACCTTGGTAAAGCGCTGGTAGGAGGCAAGCACGTCGGCGGACGTCATGGTCTTGCCGTTGTGGAACTTGACCCCCTTGCGGATCTTGAAGGTGTAGGAGAGCCCGTCCGGCGCCTCGACCAGGCTCTCGGCCAGCTCCAGCATCGGCGCGTTGTTCTCGTCGCGCGTCATCAGGGTCTCGTACATCTGCATCACCACATTGCGGACGGCAATGTTGGTGGAGAACTGCATGTCCATCGTAGGCGGACCCGCCTCCTGGGCGATGACGGCGGTGCCGCCCTTCTTCTGGGCGTGAGCCGGCGAGGCGGCGAGGCCGATGGCGGCAAGCGCCGCGATCGCGGTCGCGGTGCGGAGCCCGGGTAGCAAGCTGCGCGATGTCATTGGAGGTCCCCTCTTAGGTGAGATTTTTATCGTATACGAAAGTCCTGGCGGTCCGCCATGCCGGTCCGTTTAAGTGTGTCGCGGGCGCTGCCACACCTCCGGGTTGACGACCAGATCCTCCCGCGGCCGTCCGCCGCCGGCGACCGCCAGCACATTATCGACCGAGATGGTGAGCGCGGCATCGAAGGCCCGCTTGTTCCCGCCGGCGGCGTGCGGCGTGAAGATCGCGTTCTTCGCCGTCAACAGCGGCGATCCGACCGGCGGCTCCTTCTTGAAGACGTCGAGCCCGGCGCCGGCGATGCGGCCGGACTCCAGTGCCTCCGCCAGTGCCTGCTCGTCGACCATGCTGCCGCGGGCAGCGTTGATCAGGAAGGCGCCCGGTTTCATCAGGCCGAGCGTGCGGGCGTTGATCAGGTCGGCGGTCTCGGCATTGGCCGAGCAGTGCAGGGTGACGATGTCGGACTCGCGGAAGATCGTGTCCTTGTCGACCAGCTCGAGGCCGTTCGCCTTGACGAATGCCAGGTCCGGCTTGACGTCGTCGACCAGGATCCGCATCTCGAAGGCCTTGGCGCGGCGGACCACGGCCTTGCCGATGCGGCCGATGCCGATGATGCCGATCGTCGACTTCCACAGGGAGTCGTGGGTCTGCGCCTGCCAGCCGCCGCCGGCGATCTGCGGGTGATAGGTGAAGAGGCGGGTCATCAGCGCGCCCATCAGCGAGAAGGCGAGGTCGGCCACCGACTCGTGGTTGGACCCGAACGCCATTGCCAGCACCACGCCGTGGCGCGTGGCGGCGTCGACGTCGACCGCGTCCCAGCCGACGCCGAGACGGGCGATGACCTTCAGCTCCTTCGCCGCCTCGAACACCGGCTCGATGTATTTCTCGGCGCCGGCCACGGTCCCGATGCAGCCGTCGAGCGCCCGCGCCAGCTCGTCCGGCGTGAAGTTGCGCCCGTTCGCGTTGAAGACCAGGTCGAGCCCGGCTGCCTTCAAGCGCATCAACTCGGGATGCGTCGAGTTGTTGAGACGATAGGGGGCGACCAGAACCTTGGGCTTGGACATTGCGGTTGGGACCTCAGATGGCGGGAGCGAAGCTGCGGAACTCGGCCAGCGCCGTCTGCGCGCCGGTGCGGACGAAGCCGATGTCGGAGCCGGGGGTGACGAGCTGCGCGCCCCAGCCGATGGCCTGCTTCGCGAATTGCGCGTTCGGCGTCATGATGCCGGCCAGCACGTTGTGCTTGCGGCAGGCCTTCATCGTCGTCTCGACGACCTCCAGCAGCTTCGGATCGCCGTAGCTCTTCTGCGGATGCAGTCCGAGCGTGATCGACATGTCGCCGGGGCCGAAATAGATCCCGCCGAGGCCGGGCACGCTCAGGATCTCGTCCAGCCGCTCGACCGCCTGGATCGTCTCGATCTGGATCATCGGCAGGATGGTGTCGTTGGCGCGCTCGAAATAGTCAGGCCCGCCGTAGAGGGTGCCGCGGATCGGCCCCCAGCTGCGATAGCCCTTGGGCGCGTAGTAGCTGGCGGCGACGAAGGCCTCGCAGTCGGCGCGGCTGTTCACCATCGGGCAGATCACGCCATAGGCGCCGGCGTCCAGCACCTGCATGATCAGCGGCGGGTGGTTCCAGCCGACACGCACGATCGGGATCGCCGGCGTGGTCGAGATCGCCTGCAGATTGGCGAGCATGCCCTTGTAGTCGAGCGGCGCGTGCTGGGTGTCGACGATGATCGCATCGAAGCCCTGATGCGCGATCAGCTCGGCGAGGTAGGGGCTGTCGAGGTTGACGCCGCCGGCCAGCACGACGCCGCCGTTCTTCCAGATCGTCTTGACGCGGTTCTCGCGCATTTTTCTCTCCTTAAGGGGTAAGGCCGGCGACGCGGGCGATCTCGGCCCGGGCGACGCCGACGGACTCGGCCGCCGCCAGCACCTCGCCCCAGGTGGTGGGGTCGATCGGGATGCCGTCGGCCTCGCGTTTCTTCCGGCGCTGGCGCTCGGGCTCGCCCGGCAGCAGCACCGACTCGACGCCGTCGGCCGGGGGCGAGGCCTTCACCCATTCGGCGAAGTTGCGCGCCTCCTCGGCCATGACCTCGCGGCCGCCGAGGCGGGCGGGGTCGACGATGATCGAGAACATGTTGTTGACGTTGACCCGGCGGCCCAGCTTCGCCTGGGTCCAGGTGCCGCCGCCCGAGAGCGCGCCGCCGAACAGCTCGCAGATGACCGCGAGCCCGTAGCCCTTGTGGCCGCCGATCGGCAGCAGCGCGCCGGTCGGCGGCACGTAGAGCGCCTTGGGATCGGTGGTCGGCTTGCCCTTGGCGTCCAGCAGGACCTCCTCGGGCAGGGTCTCGCCCTTGTTCATGGCGACCCTGACCTTGCCGGCGGCAATCTTCGAGGTGGCGAAGTCGAGGATGATCGGCTCTTCGCCCGCAAGCGGAAAGCCGGCGCAGAACGGATTGGTGCCGAAGCGGGCATCGGTGCCGCCGAAGGGCGCCACCAGCGTGCGGCTGGCGAAGCCGCAGCAGAAATGGATGGAGACATAGCCGGCGGCAGCGCATTGCTCGGCCCAGTGGCCGATGCGCCCGACATGGTTGGTGTTGCGGATCGTGACCACGGCGACGCCGTGACGCTGCACGCGCTCGATCGCCATGTTCATCGCCTCGAAGGCGACGACCTGGCCATAGGCGGTGCCGCCGTCGAAGGTGAGCAGCGCGCCGGCGTCGTCGACCAGCTCGGCCTTGCCGTTGATCCGGTGCCGGCCTTCGCGGGCGGAGGCGATGTAGTTCGGCAGCATGCCGACGCCGTGGGAGTCGTGCCCGGTCAGGTTGGCGCCGACCAGGTGATCGGCGACCAGCCGGGCCTCGCGGGCATTGCTGCCGGCGCCGGCGAGGATGGCGGAGATGGCGGCATGGAGCCCGCCTGAGGAGACGACGATGTCGGTCATTTAGGGGGACTTGGCCGGAGGAGGGATGAGGGGCCGGCTCGATCGCCAGCCCCTCGAGACGAGACGACAGTTGAGCCTATTTCTTGGTGATGTTCCAGAAGACCGGCAGCGCCATCGGCGCCACGCCCTCCAGGTTCTTCCGCCAGGCGAAGGGGGCGTCGAACTGGCCGCCGGGCACGTAGACGACCTGGTCCCAGATGCGGCGATGGAGCGCGTCCAGCGCCGGCTTCTGCGCGTCGCCCGAGGCCTTGAGGTAGGCCGCTCTCAGCCGCATCTGCTCCTGGTCGCAGGGCCAGCCGGCGACGTTCTTCGCATTGCAGTCCATGTCGGCGAAGATGTTGGTGAGCGGGTGGTGCATGACGCCGCCGGTCGAGTACGTGGCGAAGATGTGCCAGCTGTCGGCATCCGGCGGGTTCTTGTTGATGAGCGTGGTCAGCACGCCCCAGGCCATCATGCGGAGCTCGACGTTGAAGCCCGCCTCCTTCATGCGCTGGTTCAGCACTTCGACCATGCCGCCGATCGGCGCCAGCTCCTTGGTGCCGAGGATCACCACCTTCTCGCCCTTGTAGCCGGAGGCGGCGAGCGCCTCCTTGGCCTTGGCGACGCTCGGTCTGGCATAGGGCTCGCTGCCGGCCAGCGTGCCGTTGGGCGAGCCGCAGACGAAGAAGGCGAGGCAGGTCGCATACCAGTCGGGATCGCCGATGGCGGCCTGCATCAGCTCGTTCTGGTCGAGCAGATGGGCGACCGCCTGGCGGACCTTCACGTTGTTGAAGGGCGGCTGGATCTGGTTCATCCGGATGTTGGCGACATAGGGCAGCGGCACCAGCTTGCCGGTGACGATGTCCTTGTTCTTCGCCAGTACCGGCAGCTGGTCGAGGGCGACGGTGTCCCAGAAGTCGACCTCGCCCTTGCCGAGCGCCGCTGCCGCCGTCGCCGGATCGGGGATGATCGTCCATTCGACGCGGTCGACCTTGACGATGCGGGCGCCGGCGAGGCCGTCGGTCGCCTCGGTGCGCGACACATAGTCGGGATTCTTGGCATAGACGACCTTCGAGCCCGGGACCCATTCGCTGGCGACGAACCTGAACGGCCCGGAGCCGACGATCTCGGTGACCGCAGTGTTGGGGTCGGTCATCGCGTCCTTCTCCCGCATGATCTGCGGAAGCAGCGCGCCGACGGCACCAAGCGTGAACTCGACGAAGGCATCGGGCTCCTTCAGCTTCAGGCTGAAGACCTGGTCGCTCTGGATCTCATAGGCCGAGACTAGGCCGTTCAGCCGGCGGCCGAGGCTGTCGCGCGCCATCCAGCGTTTCAGCGAGGCGACGGCGTCCTGGCTCCTGACCGGCGTACCGTCATGGAACTTGACGCCCGGACGCATGGTGAAGGTGTAGGTGAGCCGATCCGCCGACACCGACAGCGACTGTGCCGCCATCGGCCGGATGTTGAGCTTGGAATCCCAGGTCAGCAGCGTCTCGTAGACCGCGGCGCCGTGCATCTTGGTGATGAGCGGCGTCGCCAGATGCGGGTCGAGCACGCGGAGATCCGCATGCGGCACGACCTTGATCACGGACGGCTGAGCCTGGGCGCCGGCGATCGGCGACAGGATGGTGAGGAGGGCTAGGGCCCCCGCAAGCTTTGCTCCTCTAAGCACGGCTGCCTCCCCTTCGTTTTGTTTATGAAGGGACTGTAGCATGCCGGTTGCCGAGGTCTCGGGGTTTAGGACTCCTGGATCTTCATGCGCGGATCGAGCAGGTCGCGAAGCCCGTCGCCGAGGAGATTGAGGCCGAGAACGGTGATGGAGATGGCGAGGCCGGGGAACAGGCAGATCCAGGCCGCTTCGCGCAGATAATCGCGGCCGTCGGCGATGATGTTGCCCCAGGTCGGCGCCGGTGGGGGCGGGCCCATGCCGAGGAAGCTCAGCGCTGCCTCGGCCAGCACCGCGTAGGCGAAGACGAAGGTGAGCTGGACGATCAGCGGCCCGAGGCAATTGGGCAGCAGGTGACGGAACAGGATGCGGATATCGGTCGCGCCCGCGGCTCTGGCACCGACGACGAAGTCCATCTCGCGCAGCACCAGGGTCGAGGCACGGACGATCCGCGCCGTTCGCGGCGCATAGACGACGGCGAGCGCGATCACCGCATTGGTCGCCGATGGTCCCAGCGCGGCGGTGATGCCGACCGCGAGCAGGATCGCCGGGAACGACATCAGCGCGTCCATGACCCGCATCAGCGGCTCGTCGAGCTTGCGGTAGAAGCCGGCAAGAAGTCCCACCAGCGTGCCGGCGATGCCCGCGAGCACGACAGTGGCGAGGCCGATGAGGATGGAGACCCGCGATCCGTGGGCAACCCGGCTCCAGACGTCGCGGCCGAGATTGTCGGTGCCCATCAGGTAGGTTCCGGACGGCGGCTGGAAGGCCTGAGAGATCCGGGTGCGCTCGGGCGAGCGGGTCGCCAGCACGTCGGCGAACACGGCCAGCAGCACGACGATCAGGCAGAGCACGAATCCGGCGACGAACAGCTGGTGCGTGGCATAGCGCCGCCAGGCCCCCTTGGTGCGGGCCATCTGCGGCGACTGAGCGATGCCGGTCGGGGCAGCCATGATGTCCTAGTCGTAGCGGATGCGAGGGTCGAGATAGGCGTAGAGCACGTCGACCAGCAGGTTGATCAGCACGAACATCGCCGCGGTGATCAGGAGCCCGCCCTGGATCAGCGGATAGTCGCGGGTCAGGATCGCGCTCGCCATCAGCCGGCCGAGGCCGGGGATCGAGAACACCGTCTCGACCACCACCGAGCCCGACAGCATCAGGCTGAAGATGATGCCGATGATGGTCACCACCATGACCATGACATTCATCAGCGCGTGCTTGCAGATCACCATCCAGGTCGGCAGGCCCTTGGCCTTGGCCGTCCGGATGAAATCCTGCCGCAAGGTCTCGACCATCGCCGAGCGGGTGATGCGGGCGAGGAGGCCGACCTGGAGGAGCGCCAGAGAGAACGCCGGCAGCAAGAGGCTCACCAGCCAGTCGCGCGGGTTCTGGGCGAAGGCGACGTAGCCGCCGGCCGGAAGCAGGTCGAGCATGACCGCGAAGACGATGATCAGGATGAGGCCGAGCCAGAACGACGGCAGCGACACGCCGACCACCGCCAGCGTCATGATCAGCTGGTCGACCCAGGTGTTCTGGCGGATGGCCGCCAGGATGCCGGCGCCGAGGCCCAGCACCATGGTCATCGCGAAGGCGACCATGGCGAGACCGAGGGTGGCGGGAAGCCGCTCGATCAGCGCCTGGCCGACGGAGCGGCCGAGCGTCATCGATTGGCCCATGTCGCCGACGGCGATGCCGGCATACCAGCGGACGATCTGGACGTAGAACGGCTGGTCCAGGCCGAACTGGACGCGGATCGCCTGGATCTGGTCCGACGACGCCGCCAGCCCGGCCATGACCACGGCCGGGTCGCCCGGAACCAGCTGCATGATGGAGAAGGAGATCAGGCTCACCAGCAGCAGGACCACGATGGTCACCAGCAGCCGGCGGACGATGTAAGCACCCATCTACGACGACGCTCCCGAGGTCGGCCGCGGCGCCCGAGCGAGCACCGCGGCCATGTCGGCTAATCCAACCAGACGTCCCACATGCGGACGGCGCCGGCATAGGGCTTGAACCCGGAGAGGTTCCTCGCCATGGCGAGCTTGTTGCCGGAATCGCCGAGCTTCATGACATAGACCTGATCGGCCATGCGGCCTTCGATCTGGGTCCACGCCGCCTTGCGGTCATCGAGCTTGAGGGACTTGTTGAACTTGGTCCACGCCTCCTCGAGCACGGGGTCCTTGTCGGCGAAGGCGATATGCGTCGCGCCCCAGAACAGCTTCATGAAGCTGTAAGGGCCGACGAAGGGCTGGATCGCCAGGCCCGACGCCGCCATGTTCCAGCCTTCGCGCTTGCGCGAGAGGTCGGCCATGGTCGGCCAGTCCAGCACCTCGAGCTTGATATTGACGCCGAGGTCCTTCAGCTGCTCGGACATCACCAGCGCCGACTTGTACATGTACTGGTAGTCCTTGTTGGTGAGCATGATGATCGGCTCACCCTTGTATCCGGACTCGGCCAGCAGCTGCTTCGCCTTCTTCGTGTCGTTGACGCTGTAGTACGGCTTGCCAGCGTCGTTGAAGTACGGGTTGTTCGGATAGACGAAGGAGTGGTTGAGCTTGTAGTTGCCGTCGGTCGCAGCGGTCATGACCTCTTTCATGTCGACCGCCGCCTGCATCGCCTGGCGGAGCTTCGCGTTGTTGGTCGGCGCCTGCACGGAGTTGATCAGCATCACCGGCTGCGCCGCCGGCAGGAGGTCGACGACCTTGAGCCTGGCGTTGCCGGCGAGGCGCTGCGCCGCCAGCACCGGCACGTCCTCGATGTAGTGCACCTGGCCGGCTTCGAGGGCGGCGACACGCGCGCTCGCCTCGCGGATGATGCGAACGGTCACCGTGTCGAAATGAGCGGTCTTCTTGCCGCCGAGGCCGTCCGCGGGCTTGCCCGGGGCTGCGGTGTAGCCCTCGAAGCGCTTCACCTTGAGATGGGTGTCGGGCTCCCACTCGACGAACTGGTAGGGACCGGTCGAGATCATGTTGGTCTTGTTGACCGGCTTGCCTGCTTCCTCGACCGGAATGATCGTCGTCGGCGAGGCCGGCGACGCCAGGCGATCGAGGAACGAGGTGTCGAGCGCCTTCATCTTGAAGACGACGGTGTAGGGATCGGGCGTGTCGATGCGCTCGACCGAGGCCATCGTCGTCTTCTCCGGGCTCAGCTGGCCGAAGCGGTCGAACGACGCCTTCACGTCGGCGGAGGTCATCTCCTTGCCGGTATGGAACTTGACGCCCTTGCGGAGCGTGAAGGTGTAGGC
>CAXNIC010000132.1:0-12350 GCA_964201945.1 Alphaproteobacteria bacterium | reverse complement strand
GGTCGGCCCGTTGCGGCTGCCGACATTCGGGAACGAGATCGCCGACTGGATGTCCTGGCCCCAGTCGAGGGTGGCCACGATCACCTTGGCGACATAGTTGATGATGGCGCTGCCGCCGGGCGAGCCCACCACCATCACGAGGTTGCGGTTGCGGTCGAAGACCAGCGTCGGCGCCATCGAGCTGCGCGGGCGCTTGCCGGCCTCGACCCGGTTGGCGACCGGCTTGCCGTTCTCCTCCGGCGAGAAGGAGAAGTCGGTGAGCTGGTTGTTGAGAAGGAAGCCCCGCACCATCAGGCGCGAGCCGAACTGATCCTCGATCGTCGTCGTCATCGAGACGGCATTGCCCCAGCGGTCGACGATGGAGATCTGCGTGGTCGAGGGCAGCTCCAGCGCATCGTCGGCGCCGAGCGCCGCCGTGGTCTGCGGCGGCGTTCCAGGCTGGGCCACCTTCAGCGAAGCATCGGGTTTGATCAGGGCGGCGCGGCCTTTGAGGTAGCCGCGGTCGGTGAGGCCTTTGATCGGGACGGGGAAGAAGTCCGAATCCGCCATGTAGAGGCCGCGATCGGCATAGCCGAGCCGCTCGGCCTCGCTCAACAGATGCAGCCCGCGGATCGACCATGGCGCTTCGGCCTTGAGATCGAAGCTTTCCAGCACGCCCAGGATCTGCAGCAGCGTCAGCCCGCCGGAGGATGGCGGTCCCATGCCGCAGACCTCCCAGACCCGATAGGGACCGCAGACTGCCGGCCGCTCCTTCGCCCGGTAGCCGGCGAGGTCGGCCTCGGTGAGATCGCCGGCCGTGGCGGCACCGCGGACCGTGGCGACGATGTCACGGGCAATATCGCCGCTGTAGAAGGCGTCCGCCCCGCCCCTGGCGATGGCCTTCAGCGTCTCGGCCAGCGGCTGATTGGTCAGGCGCGTGCCGATCGCTTTCGGGTTGCCGTCGGCATCGTAGAAGTGGGCTTTGGCGGCCGGCGTCTTCGCCAGGTGCGGCTCGGATTTGAGCAGCCCGTTGAGCCGCGGCGAGATCGGAAAGCCTGACTCGGCGAGCTCGATCGCCGGATCGAAGAGCTTCGCCCAGGGCAGCCGGCCGTGCGCCTTGTGCGCCAGCTCGAGGCCGTGCAGCACGCCGGGTACGCCGACCGACTTGCCGCCGACCACCGCGTCGTAGAAGCGGAGCGGCTTGCCGTCGGAGCCGAGGAAGCGATCGGGCTTCGCCGCCGCAGGCGCGGTCTCACGCGCATCGACGGTGGTGAGCGCCTTCTTCCCCGAGTTCCAGATCACCAGGAAGGCGCCGCCGCCGATGCCCGACGATTGCGGCTCGACCAGGTTCAGCACCATCTGGGTCGCGATCGCCGCGTCGACCGCCGAGCCGCCGGCGCGCAGGATGCGCCGCCCGGCCTCAGCCGCCAGCGGATTGGCGGCAGCCACCATCTGGTGGCGCGCATGGACGAGCGACTTGGCCGCCGTGCCGGTCGCGGCTTCCGGCTGCGAGGGCTGCTGGGCGGCGAGAGGATATGCGAGAGCGAGGGTGAGAAGGCCGAGCGAGAGCGCACGTGCGAGCGTCGTCATGACCGATCTCCTCGTGAGCGTCAGCGGCCCCGGCGGCGCACGATCGGGTCGACCGCCTGCGCCTCCATATCCCAGGGGAACAGGATCCAGGTGTCCTGGCTGACCTCGGTGACGAAGGTGTCGACCAGCGGCCGGCCGGCTGGCTTGGCATAGACGGTGGCGAAATGCGCTTTCGGCAGCATGGCGCGGACGGCCTTCGCGGTGACACCGGTATCGACCAGGTCGTCGACGATCAGCCAGCCCTCGCCGTCACCATCGGCGCGCTTCAGCACGTTGAGCTTGCCTTGGCTGCGATCGTCGTAGCTGGAGATGCAGACGGTGTCGATCAGCCGGATGTCGAGCTCGCGGGCGACCACGGTCGCCGGCACCATGCCACCGCGTGCAATCGCGATCAGTCCTTGCCATGGGCCTTTCTCAAGCAAGCGCCAGGCGAGCGCACGCGAGTCTCGATGCAGCTCTTCCCAGGAGACCGGAAACGTCCGGGGGTGTCGGGGTTGGTCGGTCACGATGGCCTCACGCGTGGGACGCACCATAGTAGAGGGTGACGGTGTGGCGCGCCTCGGCGAAGAAGAGCCAGCGCTCGACCACGACGCCGAGTCCGCCGAGGACGGCCGCCGCCAGCGACAGGACGATCGCCATCGCCGGCCCGACGCCGTGCGCCAGGAAGGTCAGCAGGATCGGCATGCCGAAGCCGAGCGCGAGGACGATCAGGCGAAGCCGCTTCGCGTGCTTGCGCGCGACCCGGTAGCCCATCTCCTTCAGGAGGTAGTTCGACTCCGTATGCGGCGGATCGAGCATCCTGACCTTGCCGATGGCGCCGAGGCCGGTCGCCGATTCCGGCGTGCTGGCGGCCACGCCACGGTCGAGGAAGAGCCAATAGCCGATCTTCAGCGCCGCGCCGGCGAGGCCGGTGATGGCGATCATGAAGCCGATGAACGGCCCTCGCATTCCGTAGACATGCAGCAGCAACGCCGTCAGCAATGCTCCGGTGTAGAGGCCAAGCACGAGATAGATCGGCACCGTCCACGGATTGCGCCAGGCGCGGATCGGCTTCAGCGAGGCATAGATCATCGCCGTGCAGATGGTGGTGACGATGGCACCGAGGATGGTGAGAGCGGCAGCAGCCGACGAGACGCTGCCGACGACGACCCACGACCAGGCGAGGAAGAGCGCCGGAAGAAAGGTCAGGATCGCGCTCACGCCTTCGCGGCTGAGCCAGGAGCTGCGCCATTGCGTCAGCGCCCTCCACGCCCGCTCGGGATGACCGAGATGACCGAGCGACGACAGCAAGCCGGCACCGACGAGGCCGAGAGCCAGCCCGAAGGCGCAGATGCCGAAGCCGACCTGCGTCCCGAGATGGCCGACGAGCACGCCCCATCCGAGCAGCACCAGAAGGCCGTAGCCGGCGCCCGACGCCGTGGTGAAGAAGATGATGGAGACTGCCGGATGCATCAGCGGGACAGCATGCGATCGAGCCAGGCGAGGAAGCCCTTGGCGGCGACCTCCTCAGACGGCATCAGTGCGGGCGCCGACTGCCGCTTCGGCATCCGCGGCGGCAGGTACTTGTTGGTCGGCTTGTATCCCAGCTCCGGCATCAGGTCGTAACCTTCCCGCGCCGCGACCAGCTTGGAGACGTCGCTCTCGGGATCGCCGAGATCGCCGAAATGGCGGGCCGAGACCGGGCATGTCGAGACGCAGGCCGGCACGCGATCGACCTCTTCCATCGTCTCGTTGTAGATGCGGTCGATGCAGAGCGTGCACTTCTTCATCACGCCGTCGGTCTCGTCGAACTCGCGGGCACCATAAGGGCAGGCCCAGGAGCAGAGCTTGCAGCCGATGCAGGTGTCCGGGTTGACCAGCACGATGCCGTCCTCGGCGCGCTTGTAGGAAGCGCCGGTCGGGCAGACGGTGACGCAGTCGGGCGTCTCGCAATGAAGGCAGGAGCGCGGGAAATGCACGGTGCGCCCGCATTCGTGGTCGCCGGCCTCGAAGGAATGCACGCGGTTGAACCAGACGCCGTCGACGTCCTTGCCATAGGGGTCGAGGTCGGTCAGCGGCGCCGAGTGGCCGCTGGTGTTCCATTCCTTGCAGTTGACCGCGCAGGCATGACAGCCGACGCAGATGTCGAGGTCGATGACGAGGCCGAGCTTCTTCGTGCCGGAAGTGGTTGGGAGACTGGTCATGACCGCCCCCGGAAATGCGCGCCGTAGCGAAGCAGGCTCGCGGGCTCCGCTGCGCCCGGCGGCCGCGTCAGCGACGGGAACTGCGGTTCAGACTGCGGCGGGCCGTCGGCTTTCTTGATCCGAACGCGGAGGTCGTACCAGGCAGCCTGGCCGGTGACCGGGTCGGCATTGGGGGAGCCGGTGGCGAGCACGTCGCCGATCAGGTGGTTCAGCAGGAAGCCGCGGGTCGATTCCGGCGCGTCCTTGGCGAGGCCCCAGGCGCCGGAGCGCTTGCCGATCGCGTTCCAGGTCCAGATGGTCTCGTCGTTGACGCCGTCCATCAGGCGCACCTGCCCCTTGACCCGGCCGAGCCGGCTCTCGATCCAGATCCAGTCGTCGTCGGCGATGCCTTCGCGCTCGCCCAGGCGCCGGCCGATATAGATGCGGTTGGCGCCGTGGATCTGGCGGAGCCAGGCGTTCTGCGATCCCCAGGAGTGGTACATCGCCATGGGCCGCTGGGTCAGCGCCGAGAGCGGGAAGTCGCCGGCGGTCTCATGCTCGAAGGGCGGATACCAGATCGGCAGCGGGTCGAAGAATTTTTCCGTGCGCGCGCGGAGGCGATCGGGCGGCTGGATCGGGCCGTGGCCTTGCGCGGCCAGCCGGAACTTCTGCATCGGCTCGACATAGAGCTGCAGGATGATCGGATCGGTCGACCCGACGAAGCCGACGCTCTTGGCATAGGCGAGATAGGACTGGTTGGCGTGCTTGAAGTAGCGCTGGTCAGGCGTGAGCTCGTGCTGCCAGAAGCAGCCATTGTCGATGTAGCGCTTCAGCTGATCGGGATTGGGCGCGCCCGCCCCGTCGCTGTTGCCATCGGCGCCACGCCAGCCGGCGAGCGAGCCGATGCCGGGCGCCCGCTCGTGCCGCACCAGGTAGTCGGAATAGCCGCCGGGATATTTGGCCGAGCCGTCCTCGTTGACCATGCCCGGCAGGCCGAGGCGGACGCCGAGATCGAGCACGACGTCCTGAAACGCACGGACATCGCGGTCGGGCTTCACCACCGGCTGGCGGATGGCGTCGGCCGCGCCGTCGGCGTCGCTGATCGGACGGTCGAGCAGCGAGACGCAGTCCCAGCGCTCGAGATATGTCGTGTCCGGGAAGACGAGGTCGGCATAGGAGACCATCTCCGACGCATAGGCGTCGGAGTAGATGATGTGCGGGATCTTATAGGCGCCGGATGCGTGTTTGTCGGTGAGCATGGCCATGGTCTCCGGCACGTTCATCGCCGAATTCCAGCTCATGTTCGCCATGTACATGAACAGCGTGTCGATCGGATACGGATCGCCGGCCCAGGCATTCCTAATCACGTGATGCATCAACCCGTGGGCGGCGATCGGCGCCTCCCAGGAGAACGCCTTGTCGATGCGGCAAGGCGTGCCGTCGGCCTCGACCAGCAGGTCCTCAGGGCCGGTGGTGAATCCGAGCGGAGGCCCCTTCATCGCCTGGCCCGGCGCGACCTGGCCGGGCTTGCCCGCGGGCCGCACCGCCGGCGGGGCCGGCTTCGGGAAAGGCGGACGGAAGCGGAAGCCTCCCGGCACGTCGATGGTTCCGAGCAAGGTCTGCAGCAGATGGATGGCGCGGCAGGTGTGAAAGCCGTTGGCGTGGGCCGAGATGCCGCGCATCGCATGCATGGCGACGGGCCGGCCGACCATGGTCTCGTGCCGGCGCCCGGCCCAGTCGGTCCAGGGAATGTCGAGGGTGATGGTCTCGGAGAACGCGACCTCGGCCAGCTCGGCGGCGATCCGCCGGATCGTCTCGGCCGACACGCCGGTGATCGCGGCCGCCTTCTCCGGCGCATAGGCCGGATCGAGATAGCGCTCGGCCAGGAGCTGGAATGAGGGAACCACCTCGCGTCCGTCGGCCAGGCGATAGGTTCCGGCCAGCGCGGGGGAGACGTCGGCCGAGAGCGCGTCGCCGACCGCGTTCGTCCGCTTGTCCCAGCAGAGCGGCCGCCCCTTGTCGTCGCGGGCGAAGAGACCGTCCGTGGCCGTTCCCGGCGCGCGCACCACCAGCCAGGGCGCATTGGTGTAGCGGACGAGGTAGTCGGCATCGACCTTGTCGGCCTTCAACAGTTCATGCACCAGCGCCAGCACCAGCATGCCGTCGGTGCCGGGGCGGACGCCGATCCACTCGTCGGCGATCGCCGAGTAGCCGGTGCGCACCGGGTTGACCGAAACGAACTTGGCGCCGCGGCCCTTCAACTTGCCGAGCCCGATCTTGATCGGGTTGGAGGCGTGGTCCTCGGCGACGCCGAACATCAGGAAGTAGCGGGCATGCTCCCAGTCCGGCTCGCCGAACTCCCAGAACGAACCGCCGATGGTGTAGAGGCCGGCCGCCGCCATGTTGACCGAGCAGAAGCCGCCATGCGCTGCATAGTTAGGTGTTCCGAAGGCCGACGCCCACCAGCCGGTGAGCGCCTGGCTCTGGTCGCGGCCGGTGAAGAAGGCGAGCTTGCGGGGATCGGTCTTGCGGATGTCGGAGAGCCAGCCGGTCGCCAGGTCCAGCGCTTCCGCCCACTCGATCTCGCGGAACTCGCCCGACCCGCGCTCGCCGGTGCGCAGCAGCGGCTTCCGAAGGCGCGCCGGCGAGTTGTGTTGCATGATCCCGGCGGAACCCTTGGCGCAGAGCACGCCCTTGTTCACCGGGTGGTCGCGGTTGCCTTCGATGTAGCGGAGCTGGCCGCCCTTCAGGTGCACCTTGATGCCGCAGCGGCAGGCGCACATGTAGCACGTGGTGGTCTTCACCTCGTCGGCGGACGGCACCGACAGGTCGACGCGATCGGGGGGTGAAAGGAAACTCACGTGACCGCGCCCAGCTGATCTTCCGTCAGGTTGCCCGGGACGATGGTGATGGGCACACGGATCTTGCCGGCGGCCTTGCCGATCAGGTGGCTGATCAGCGGCCCCGGCCCCTCGGGCCCGGTGCCGGCGCCGAGGACCAGGATCGAGATCGCCGGCTCTTCGTTCAGGATCTTCAGGAGCTCATCCCTCCGGTTGCCTTCCTTGAGGTAGACGACCGGGATCTGGCCGGAATCCTCGACGACCACGTCGGCGAGCTTCTGCAGCGTCTGCTCGGCCTCCTGGCGCTTCTCCTCACGCATGATCTCGCGCACACCCATGAAATGCTCGAACTCCGACGGATCGACGACGTAGAGGAGCGCCACGCGTCCCCCGGTCGCCTTGGCCCGGCGGCTCGCATAGCGGAGCGCCACCTGCATCTCCTCGGTCTCGTCGACGACGACGAGGAAGGTGCGGTTGCTCTCGGGGACGAGGGACTGTTCGCTCATGGCCGTCAGATTCTTCGGAAGGCGGCGGCTGCCGTCCAGCCCGCTGCTGCCGCCATGAGGATCGCGATCAGGCCGTAGAAGGCCGAGTCCTGGTGGGCGAAGTCGAAGACGTCGGCGCCGAACCCAATCTTGCTGACCAGAAGCGGGGTGGTCTGCACCGTCACCACCTGGCCTTCGCGGACCAGGAACATCTGGACGCGATAGGTGCCGGTGGTGACCTTGGCCGGCAGCGCCATCCGCGCCCGGAACAGGCGCTCGCCGAGGAAAGTCACCTTGCCGGGCTCGCCGCCATAGAGGCCGTCGCGCTGGCGGGCCCGCACCAGGGCCTCGCGGAATTCCGGGATGTCGTCGCGCCTCGCCTCGGGGTTCGGCGGCAGCAGCCGGATGTGGTCGACGCCGATCTGGTGACGATCGAGCTGGTTATGCGCCAGGATCTCGTCGATCGGCTTCGAGGCGGCGACGCCGTAGAAGGTCGGCGCGTCGGCAAACAGCATCGATTCGCGGTTGACCCAGATCCCGGCAAGCCGCCCCTTGCGGCGGACGATGGTCGGCTTCGGCGGCCCGGTCACGACGATGATCACGTCGCCGGGACCGTCGGTCGCTCCGAACATGACGATGTCGGCGCCGGTGAAGCCGGCGGTGATCGCCACCAGATGCTGGGAAAGATCGGCGACCAGCGGCTGCGCCCGCGCGCCGCTTCCGAGCGCCAGCAGGATCACGATCGCCGAAAGAAGGGTGGTACGGAGCACGCTCATCCCAGGCCTTCCGGGGCAAGCGAGTAGAAGTCGTCCGGCGTCGTAAACAAATCGAAGGCAAGCTTGAGCCCGACCGCGAGGACGAGGGCGGCCAGCAGGATCCGGAGCTGCTCGCCCCTGAGCCTGGCCCCGAACCGGGTGCCGAGCTGGGCGCCGATGACGCCGCCGACGATCAGGAGAAGCGCCAGCATCACGTCGACAGTCTGGTTGGTGATCGACTGCAGGATGGTGACGTTGGCGGCGACGAACAGCGTCTGGAACAGCGAGGTGCCGACCACCATCTGCGTCGGCATGCCGAGGATGTAGATCATCGCCGGCACCAGGATGAAGCCGCCGCCGACGCCCATGATCGCCGTCAGGATGCCGATGGCGAAACCCACGGCGAGCGGCAGAAGCGCCGAGATGTAGAGCTTGGAGCTGCGGAAGCGGAGCTTGAACGGCAGGCCGTGCAGCCAGTTGTGCTCGTGCAGCTTGCGCTTGCGGACGCCCGAGGTCGCCTGGCGAAACCAGGTGCGGGCGCTCTCCACCAGCATCAGGCCGCCGACGCCGCCGAGGAAGAGAACGAAGCAGATCCGGATCACCAGGTCGACCTGGCCGGCCTGACGCAGCAGCGTGAAGATCCAGATGCCGAGCGCCGAGCCGACGAAGCCGCCGGCCGTCAGCGCGAGGCCCATCTGCACGTCGACGTTCTGGCGCCGCCAATGGGCAAGCACGCCGGAGACCGAGGATGCCAGGATCTGGGCGGCGCCGGTGCCGACCGCGACCGGGGCAGGCACGCCGAGGAAGATCAGGAGCGGCGTCATCAGGAAGCCGCCGCCGACGCCGAAGAGCCCTGACAGGAAGCCGACGCCGCTGCCGATCACGAGGAGGGTGAGCCAGTTTACCGACAGCTCGGCGATCGGGAGATAGACATGCATCAGGGATTGGGGCGCGGAGACCGGCGGGACTTAGGCATTCTGCGCCCTCGACTGTGCCGGCGCAAATGCTTAGCGCTCGGTCGGCAACCCTTCGGCACGCCAGGCCTTGATGCCCCCGGCCAGCCGGAGGATGTCGCCCTTGTAGCCGCTCGCCTGAAGGGCCTGCGCGCCGACCCCGCAGCGCACACCGGCAGCGCAGTGCAGCACGAGCTGCTTGCCGGGCTCCGGCTGCGCCTTGGCGGGGTCGAAGGCGGAAAGCGACACCAGCCTCGCCCCGGGGATGCGCTCGGCCGCGAATTCATGGGGTTCGCGGACGTCGATCAGCGTGACCTGGCCCTTGGCCATCAGCTCCGCGACCGTGCGGGCGTCGGTGAAGCTCACGCTGCCTTGGCCCGCCATCACTCGTCCTCCCGCGACCGCGTCGCCACCCACCAAGGGCGCCCCGGCAGCGGACCCTTGGCATCGGGCGCCGCACGCGTCGCCGCCGATACCTGGTCGGCCCTTTGCGGGACGGTGGCCAGCATTTCGGCAGCGGTCGGCGGCGGGCGCTTGCCGTAGCCGGGAGCGTCGTCATACACGGCCTGCATGGAGCGGGCAATCCAGGCGGCGTACTCCCGGAGGTCGGTCTTGGTGATGGCTTCGGCGAGCAGCGGCAGCTCCGTCCAAGCGTTGTTCAGCCACTCGACCTTCTCGCGCGGGCTCTGAATCCGGGAGAGATTGGCCTTACTCTGGTCGACCTTGTTGAGAGCCTGCCGGAGCACCGCCTGCGATTCGCGGATGACATCGCGCAGCTGACGGGTCTTCTCGACGGCGACGCGAGCCTGCGTGCGATTGCACTTGGTCGCAATGTCGGCGATGCGCTCGAAATCCTCCTCGGTCAGGTCGGCCAGCCGCTTGTTGAAATAGGTGAGGTCAAGGCTTCTAGGCGACAGCGGCTGGGTGAGGTCGGCGATCCTGTTCACCGGTGCATTGCCACCGGGCAGAAGCGCGCATTCGCCGGCCTTCGGCGCCGGCGGCGGCGCCGGGGGCTGCGGGCGAAGCGGCGCGGACTGCTGGGCGAGCGCTTGGCCGCTGACGGCGATCGCGAGAAGGAAGGCAAACACCCTCATCGGCGCACTCTACTTCAGGTCCTGAGTTCCGGCCAAAGGGGGTGTCCGGCCTTGACCGCGAGGGCCGCCGGATTGCCGCCGATGCGGTAGGCGAGCTCGGCCGGCCGCGAGATGCTCCAGACGACGAAGTCGGCGGCCTTGCCCGCCTCGAGCGTGCCGTGGGTTTCCCCCAGTCCCAGCGCCGCCGCCCCCTCGCGCGTGACCCCGGCCAGGGCCTCTTCGGGCGTCAGGCGGAACAGCGTCGCCGCCATGTTGAGGACCAGCAGGAGCGAGGTCATCGGCGACGTGCCGGGATTGCAGTCGGTCGCGAGCGCGATCCTCACCCGTTCCCGACGCAGCAGATCGACCGGCGGCAGCCGGGTCTCGCGGATGAAGTAGAAAGCGCCGGGCAGCAGCACGGCGATCGTGCCGGCCGCCGCCATTGCCTTGGCTCCTGCCTCCGACAGGTATTCGAGGTGATCGGCGGAGAGCGCACCGAAATCGGCGGCAAGCGCCGCCCCTCCCTGGTCGGAAAGCTGCTCGGCATGCAGCTTCACCGGGAATCCGAGCCCGCGCGCCGCCTCGAACATCTTGCGAGTCTGGGCCGGCGTGAAGCCGATCCGATCGCAGAATGCGTCGACCGCATCCACCAGCCCTTCGGCGGCCATGCTGGGCAGGCTGTCATGGCAGAGGAAGTCGATATAGGCGTCGGCGCGCCCCTCGAATTCCGGCGGAAGGGCATGGGCGCCGAGGAAGGTGGTGGCGACCGTCAGCGGCAGCGTCGCGCCCAGCCGACGTCCGACCCGGAGCATGCGCGCCTCGGTCTCGCGATCGAGGCCGTAGCCGCTCTTGATCTCGATGGTGGTGACACCCTCGGCCTGGAGATCGGCGACCCGCCGGCTGGCGCTTTCGTAGAGCGCGTCTTCGGTCGCCGCCCGGGTCGCGGCCACGGTCGAGCGGATGCCGCCTCCTGCCCGCGCGATCTCCTCGTAGCTGGCCCCCTGCAGGCGAAGCTCGAACTCGTGCGCCCGGTCGCCGCCATGGACGATATGGGTGTGGCAGTCGACGAGGCCGGGCGTGATCCAGCGGCGTCCACATCCCCGGACCTCGCGGGCCAGCGTTTCCGGCCGGCCGGGAAGGTCGGCACGCCGGCCGACCCAGGCGAGCCGACCGTCGGAAACCGCCAATGCGCCATCCTCGATGGCGCCATAGGGCGCATTCCCGGGAACCATCGTCGCCAGGCGGGCGTCAAGCCACAGGGTGTCCCACATGCCGGCCCCGTCACCTTGTTGGTTTCCCTTACGCTAGATAAAGTCCGCCGCCATGTCTCGGGAAGCCCCACGACGCCTTCTGGCGCCCCTCGCCCTCCTGCCCGACGGCTGGCAGGTCGATGTCGGCCTCGAGCTGGATGCCGACGGGTCTCTGGCCTCCGTCACCCCTGGTGCCCGGCCCGAGGGCCGCGAACGTCTCGACGGCCCTGTGCTGCCGGGCCTGCCGAACCTGCATTCCCATGCCTTCCAGCGTGCCATGGCCGGCCTGGCCGAGCATCGCGGCGAGGACCCCGAGGACGACTTCTGGTCGTGGCGCCAGCTCATGTACGGCCTCGCCAACGCGCTTCGGCCGGAAGAGATCCAGGCGATCGCGGCCCAGCTTTATGTCGAGATGCTGGAGGCGGGCTATACCGCCGTCGCCGAGTTCCACTATCTGCATCACCAGCCCGGCGGGCTGCCTTACGATGACTTGGCGGAGCTGTCCGAACGGGTGATCGCCGCCGCCAAGGAGGCCGGCATCGGCCTCACCCATTTGCCTGTCCTCTATCAAAGCGGCGGTTTCGCCGGCACGCCGGCGACCGCGGGCCAGCGGCGCTTCCTCAATGCGACGGGACGTTTCCTCGAGCTGGTGGAGACAGTGGCGACGCGGCACCAGGGCGACGCCGAACTCGCCATCGGCATCGCCCCGCACTCGCTTCGTGCCGTCCCGCCAGAGGCCCTGGCGGAAGTCGTCCGTGCGGCCGGGGCGGCCATGCCCATCCATATCCACATCGCCGAGCAGACCGGCGAGGTCGAGCAGTGCCTCGCCTGGTCCGGCCAGCGGCCGATCGAGTGGCTGCTCTCCCACGTGCCGGTCGACCGGCGCTGGTGCCTGATTCACGCCACCCACGTCAACCCGGCCGAGATCAAGAAGGCCGCTGCGAGCGGGGCCATCGCCGGCCTCTGCCCGACGACCGAGGCCAATCTCGGCGACGGCTTCTTCCCGGCCGAGGACTGGTTCGCCGCCAGTGGCGCCTTCGGTATCGGCTCGGACAGCCACATCTCCGTCAGCGGCTTCGAGGAGCTGCGCTGGCTCGAATATGGCCGGCGCCTGGTCGCCCGGCGGCGCAACCGGCTGACCAACCGGCGCGGCGCACATGATCTTTACCAGGGGGCGCTGGCCGGCGGGGCCCGGGCCTCCGGCCGCGCCATCGGCCGGATCGCCGCCCGCGCACGCGCCGACCTCGTCGTCCTCGATGCCGA
>CAXNIC010000131.1:0-12466 GCA_964201945.1 Alphaproteobacteria bacterium | reverse complement strand
GGGTGAAGCCGCCGCTGGTCGAGTTCGAGCAGAGCCTGCTCGGCCAGGTCAGCGCGTCCGTCGCCAACCGCACCTTCCGCATGATGGACCCGATCTCGCAGCGGATGATGGCGCTGCGTCCGGACCTGACCTTGCAGGTGGCGCGGATCGCCACCACGCGGCTTCGGAACGCCCCCCGGCCGGTGCGCCTCTCCTATGCCGGCGAGGTCATGCGGGTGATGGGCTCGCAGCTCTCGCCCGAACGTGAATTCACCCAGGTCGGGTTCGAGCTGATCGGGGCCGAGACGCCGGAGTCCGACGCCGAGGTCATCCTGCTGGCGGCCGAGTCCGCCAGGCGGGTCGGGGTCAAGGGCCTCTCCATCGACCTGATGGCGCCCAACCTGGTGCCGGCACTCCTTTCCGCTCACGGCATCGAGGGCGATGCCGCCAAGGCCTTCCGCACCGCGATCGACAGCAAGGATGCCGGTGCGATCCAGCGCCTCGGCGGTCCGTCGGTACTGATCGAAAGGCTGCTGGCTGCCTCCGGCCCGATCGGGCCGGGCCTCGCCGCCCTGGACGCCGTCGAACTTCCGCCAGAGGCCAAGGTCCAGGTCGAGTCACTGAAGACCGTTGCCCGCCTGGTTCAGGCAGGCGACCCCGGCCTCACGCTCACCGTGGATGCGGTCGAGAACCGCGGCTTCGCCTATCACATCGGCGTCAGCTTCTCGCTGTTCGTGCGCGGCGTGCGCGGCGAGCTCGGCCGCGGCGGGCGCTATCGCGCCGGCGAGACCGGCGAGGCGGCGACCGGTCTCACCTTCTACATGGACACCGTGATCCGCGCCCTTCCGGCGGCGGCGGTCGGCCGCAAGGTCTTCCTGCCGCATGGCTCGGGGCCAGAGGTCGGGCGGCGGCTGCGCGAGCAGGGCTGGGTCACCGTCGCCGGTCTGGCGCCGGCGGCCGACATCGCCGCCGAGGCGAGGCGGCTCGGCTGCTCGCATCTCGTCGGCAGCGACGGCAACATCAAGGATATCGAGCGCGCGGCATGACCAACGTTGTGGTGGTCGGCGCCCAGTGGGGCGACGAAGGCAAGGGCAAGATCGTCGACTGGCTGTCGGAGCGAGCCGACGTCGTCGTCCGTTTCCAGGGCGGCCACAACGCCGGCCACACGCTGGTCATCGGCAACACGACCTACAAGCTGAGCCTGCTGCCCTCGGGCGTCGTGCGCGGAAAGATGTCGATCCTGGGCGCGGGCGTCGTCCTCGATCCCTGGCACCTGCTGAAGGAGATCGGCATCCTGAAGGGGCAGGGCGTCGAGGTCAGCCCCGCCACGCTGCGCATCGCCGAGAACTGCACGCTGATCCTGCCGGTCCACAGCGTCCTGGATCTGGCGCGCGAGGAAGCGCGCGGCGATGCCAAGATCGGCACCACCGGCCGCGGCATCGGCCCGGCCTATGAGGACAAGGTCGGCCGCCGCGCCATCCGCCTCTGCGATCTGGCCGATCCGGCGACGCTGCCGGAGAAGGTCCGCCAGCTGCTGCAGCATCACAACGCGCTGCTGAAGGGCCTGGGCAAGGAGCCGTACGACGGCGACAAGCTGGTGGCCGACCTGATCGAGATCGCGCCGAAGGTGCTGCCCTTCGCCGAGGCGGTGTGGCAGCGGCTCGACGACCTTCGCCGTTCCGGCAGCCGGCTGCTGTTCGAAGGTGCCCAGGGCACGATGCTGGACGTCGACAACGGGACCTATCCCTACGTCACCTCGTCCAACACGGTGGCGGCGCAGGCCGCGACCGGCTCGGGCCTCGCCGCGCGCGCCATCGGCTACGTGCTCGGCATCACCAAGGCCTATACGACCCGGGTCGGCTCCGGCCCGTTCCCGACCGAGCTGCATGACGAGATCGGCAAGCGCATCGGCGAAGTCGGCCGCGAATTCGGCACCGTCACCGGCCGGCCGCGCCGCTGCGGCTGGTTCGATGCGGTCCTGGTGCGCCAGTCGATCCGCATCGGCGGCATCGACGGCATCGCGCTCACCAAGCTCGACGTGCTCGACGGGCTGAAGCAGCTCAAGGTCTGCACCGGCTATACGCTGGACGGCGCCAGGCTGGACCACCTGCCGCACGGCGCCTCGGTGCAGGCGCGGATCAAGCCCGTGTTCGAGGCCTTCGAAGGCTGGTCGGAATCGACCCGCGGCGCCCGTTCCTGGGCCGACCTGCCGGCGACCGCGGTGAAATACGTCCGCCGCATCGAGGAACTGATCGGCTGCCCGGTGGCGCTGCTGTCGACCAGCCCGGAGCGCGAAGACACCATTCTGGTGCGCGATCCGTTCACCGATTGACCGGGCCCTCGTCCCGGCCGCATAAATGACCGGGTGGGATTCGACAGGCGATTCGGCCTGACATCCCGCCCTCCCGCCCCGATTCGGGGCGTGCGAGGAGGTCGATGGCGGAAGCGGACACCAACGTCAGTGCGGCAAGCGGCGCAGCCGTCACGCTCGACGGCCGCTTCGACATCTTCCCCTCGAGCCCGCTGCCCCAATACGACTCGCCCTCGGCGAAGGCGTACCTCGCCCAGTCCAAGCGCGACGCCGACGACCAATTGGTCGCGATGCTGCTCGACTGGAAGCTGCCGCCGCAGATCGACGTCATGACGACGCTCCGCAACTTCGCGCCGACCGGCATGACCCGGGTGATGGAGTGGGGCATCGTGCCGTGGGCACCGGAGAACCGGCGGCTGATGGTGGTGGTGATGGAGCGGCCGGGCGGCGACCGGGTGATGGCTGGCCCGAAGGCGACATTCGATGTCTTCGACGAGCAGCAGATCATCAAGGGCGTGCTGATGCCGCTGATCCCGGTGATCCGCGACCTTCAGGCTCGCGGCCAGACCCACCGCAACATCCGGCCGACCAACCTGTTCTTTACCGACAGCCAGAACCACAACGTGATGCTGGGCGATTGCTTTACCTCGCCGCCGGCCTTTCATCAGCCGGCCTGGGTCGAGCCGATCGAAAGCCACATGTGCGACCCGTCCGCCCGCGGCCGCGGCCGGCTCTACGATGACATCTACTCTCTCGGCGCGACCATCCTGGCCCTCGCCATCGGCCGGAACCCGGTTCCCGACGCCGATCAGCACCAGCTTCTCCTCAACAAGATCAACTACGGCTCCTACGCGGCGCTGGCCGCCCAGCACCGCGTCTCCATGCCGATCGCCGAGCTGCTCCGCGGCCTTCTGTCCGACGACCTGAAGGAGCGCTGGACCATCCGCGAGATCGAGCTGTGGATGGGCGGCCGACGGCTTTCGCCGAAGCAGCCGAAGCTGCCAAAGCGCGCCACCCGACCCTTCGAGCTGGCCGGCCGCGAATACTTCAACACCCGCGCGCTTGCCGTGGGATTCTCGCTCGAATGGCGCAGCTCGGCGCCGGCGATCCGCGGACCCGCTTTCGAGATGTGGCTGAAGCGGAGCCTGAGCGAGGAGAGCGTGGTCGAGCGTCTGACCAAGCTGGTCGGCTCGGCTGCGACCAAGGAGAGCGGCACGGGCGACGGCGAGCGGCTGGCGGCGAGGGCCTCGATCGCTCTCGACGGGCCGGCGCCGCTCCGCTTCAAGGGCCTGGCGCTGATGCTCGACGGCATCGGCGACATGGTGGCGACCAGCCTCGACCATCCCGAGCGGCGGCAGATCCTGGCCGAGCTGTTCCAGGCGCGCCTGGCCCCGATCTGGCTCGCCGGCCAGACCGAGCCCAAATCGGACAGCGCCCGTTGGCAGCAGGCCTTCGAGCGGCTGCCTCAGTTCATCAGCTCGGGCACGGCCGGCTACGGCATCGAGCGCTGCCTCTACGAGCTGAACGCGCACATTCCCTGCCAGAGCCCGATCGTCGAGCGCTTCTACGTCACCAATATGGCCGAGTTGATCTGGGCGCTGAACGACTACGCCCGCAATCCCGGTCCGGCACCGAAGCTGGTCGACCGCCACATCGCCGCCTTCTGCGCCGTCCGCTGCAAGCAGATGAGCGACCAGTGGCTGCGACCGCTGGGCGACAGCGAGCAGTCGAGCACCTACAAGATCGGCATCCTGAAAATCATGGCGCTGGTCCAGCAGGTGAGCAAGCTCGAGCAGGCGCCGGACCTGACCAAGGTGCTGGCCGAGATGCTGCAGCCGGTGGTCGAGTCCTTCAACAATCTGAAGCAGCGCAAGAAGATGCATGCGGACGTTGAGGCTGCCGGTAAGACCGGGAAGACCTCCGAGCTGCTGGCGCTGTTCAACGACATGCAGGTCCTCGACCGCGACGAGAAGGCCTATCACGCCGCCCAGGCGAACTATCACCGGACGGCGTCCCAGATCTCGCTGCTGCATATCGATGCCGGCAACGCCGACCATCATGCCAAGGAAATGGGCGAGCAGGTGGCCGCGATCGCCTCAGGCTCGATCGCGACCCTGATCGCCTCCATCGTTTTCCTCTTCTACTTCATCTGATCCGGACAGGATGGCCGACTTTCCCGCCATGCCGCGAAGCGCGCAATCGGTCGCCTCCAAGGTGATCGGCGGCGTCATCGTCGTCGGCGTCTGCGTCTGGGTGCTGCCGACGGTGTTGGTGCTGGTGATCGGGATGGTGCCGACCATCGTCGCCTTCTTCACCGACCGGCGCCGCGAGAAATACGCGGCCTTCTGCGTCGGCGCGATGAACCTGCTCGGCGTGCTACCCGTGGCGCTCGGCATGTGGACCCGCGACCACAGCATGGATTCGGCCATGCGGAACGTCACCAACGTCTTCAACTGGTTCATGATGTACGGTGCGGCCGCGATCGGCTGGGGGCTCTACTCGATCACGCCGGCGATCGTCGCTTTCGTCCTTCGCGTCCAGATCGAGCGCCGCATCTCGAAGATGCAGGGCTATCAGCAGGAGCTGATCGACGAGTGGGGCGAGGGCGTGACCGAGAGCGCCAAGAACGCCGAGGACAAGCAGGCGGCCGCGGCCGAGAGATAGCTCTCGCTCCCGGCAGGGTCAGACGAAGTAGCCGAGCAGGCGGTTGATTTCCATGCCGGCGGTCGAGAAGGCGGCGATCTCCGCCGGACCGAAGACCGTGCGCCAGTAGCCCGCGATGCCCTTTCGGAAGAACTCGTCGGAACGCTCATCGCCGGCCGCGCGCCCGCCGGACACCTTGGGAAATGACGTCGATTCGATGCAGGGGCGCACCGCCGCCGGCGAGGTGTCGACGCCGAGGAACGCGAAGATCGTCTTCGCCGTGGCCTCCGGCTCCGCCACCAGATCCTCGTAGCGCACCAGCACCGATCGTCCGGGGAGGCGCCGGCGAAGATCGATCGCGGCGGTCGCGAGCGGGGACCAATGTTCGGGGACCCAGCGCTCGAGGAAGGCCGCGAGCGGAATCGGCTCGCTCCCCTGATTGCGGAAGTGATGCCAGGAGGAGAGGCCGCTGTCGCGCCCGTCGCGGACGACGATGACGTAGCGCGCCTCGGGGAACACCTGCTCGATATCGCGGAGGCCAAGCAGATTCTCCGGCGTCTTCTCGCCGATGTAGCGCAGTCCCGGCTTCGGGGAGGGGAAGAAATGCGCGAGGAAGGCGGACCGCATCATCAGCATCATGTGCGTCTGGTCGAGCATGCGGGTCTCGGCCGTGGCCCAGGCCGGCACATGCTGCGAGTGGCGGGAGATGAGCGCGTTGTAGGTGCCGACCATCTGGTGCATCCCGGCCATCAGCGCATCGTGCAGCCGGAGCTCGAAGCGGCAGGCGCATTCCGGATGGGCATCGAGGAGGAGCTGGGCCCAGGTCGTACCCGAACGCTGCGGGCCGAGGACGAACACGGTGCCGATATCGGACATCCCGCGAAGGGCCCGGTTGTAGTCACGCCAGATGCGCTCGAAGTCCGTCGGAGGTGCCGGCGGATCCCGGCGCAGTGCCGGGCGTGGTCGGTCTCTGTCGTCTTGAAGATCGTCTGCGATCATTGCTACCATCGCAACAGCAGGGGGAGGCCCAGATGCTCGGCCGATCGCCGCGAAACGACCAATGAATTTATATTTATTTTAGCAAATTGTTGGTACGGCAAGCGACCATCAGAAGAGAAAACGGGGACAGGCCCCTCGGCCCGTCCCCGTTCGCGATTCGTGTGGTCAGGCCGCCGGCTGCGGCCTGGGCTTGGCGACCGCCTGAGCCTGGGCCCCGGCGATGCGGGAAGCGGCGATCTTCATCGCCTTCTGCAGCTTCTCGAAGGCCCGGACTTCGATCTGGCGGACCCGCTCGCGGCTGATGCCGTATTCCTGACTCAGATCCTCGAGGGTCGCCGGCTCGTCCTGGAGCCGGCGGCGGGTGAGGATGTGGCGCTCGCGCTCGTTCAGGCCCTTCATCGCCTCCTTCAGGAGGTGCATGCGCTGGGTCGTCTCCTCGCGCTGGCCGAGCTCGGCCTCCTGGTTGTCGCGGTCGTCGACCAGCCAGTCCTGCCACTCGCCTTCGCCTTCGGCGCGGAGCGGCGCGTTCAGCGAATGGTCGGGAGCGGCGAGGCGCCGGTTCATGCTGATGACGTCGTCCTGGGGCACGCCCAGGCGGTCGGCGATCACCTTCACCTGCTCGGGCGAAAGGTCGCCCTCATCGATCGCCTGGATCTGGCCTTTGATCTTGCGAAGGTTGAAGAACAGCTTCTTCTGGGCAGCGGTGGTGCCCATCTTCACCAGCGACCAGGAGTGCAGGATGTACTCCTGGATCGCGGCACGGATCCACCACATGGCGTATGTCGCCAGGCGGAAGCCGCGCTCTGGCTCGAAGCGCTTGACCGCCTGCATCATGCCGACGTTGCCTTCGCTGATGAGCTCGCCCAGCGGCAACCCATAGCCGCGGTAGCCCATGGCGATCTTGGCGACCAGGCGCAGGTGGCTCGTCACCAGCCGATGGGCGGATTCGGTGTCGCCATGCTCGCGCCACGCCTTGGCGAGCATGTACTCCTCCTGGGGCTCCAACATCGGGAATTTGCGGATCTCCTGGAGATATCGCGAGAGGTTGCCCTCCGCGCTCATCACCGGGACCGACGGCACGCTGACGCTGCTCATGTGACGACCTCCGTTCGCGAGTGGTCCATAGGACCGGACGACCTCCCCCTCCCTTGGGCTGGCGCCCGACCCCAGACGCCGGCCCCTGTCGGGCGCCGGCCGATGGTCTTGGCACTCTCCGAAGACGAGTGCCAACGACCCAGATATTCCTCCAACCTTCCCGCGTTGTCAAGAATGTCCGAGCGGGTGGCTAAGTTATTGTTTCGATTGAACATTGGCAGTCAAAGATAGTAACTCTTTGATATCAGTGTAGATTTCTCGTTCGAACCGATGCGCCCGGCCGGTGGCCGGGTGAGTAAACCCGAGGCGGTAGGCATCCAGAGCCTGCCGGGGAAAATCGGCGAGGGCCGTCGGGGCGCCGGCACGGCGGCGGCCATAGGCGGGGTCGCCGACCAGCGGATGGCCGATATGAGCAAGGTGCACCCGGATCTGATGCGTCCGTCCGGTTTCCAGCCGGCAGTCGATCAGGCTGGCGACCGTGCCCAGGATCCGTGCCTCCACCTTGTAGTGAGTTCTGGCCGCCTTGCCGCCGGAGGTAACGACCGCCATCTTCTTCCGGTTCCGGGGGTTGCGGCCGATGTTGCCCTCGATCCGGCCCTCGGCCGGGCGCGGCACACCCCAGACCACCGCCTTGTAGGCGCGGTCGACCGTGCGGTCGGCGAATTGCCGGGCAAGGCCGGTCAAGACGGGCTCGGTCTTGGCGGCGACCATCAGGCCGGAGGTGTCCTTGTCCAGCCGATGGACGATGCCCGGCCGGCGCTCGCCGCCGATGCCGGCGAGGCTCTGGCCGCAATGAGCGATCAGCGCGTTCACCAGCGTGCCGTCCGGATTGCCCGGGGCGGGGTGGACGACCAGGCCGGGAGGCTTGTCGATCACGATCAGATGCTCGTCCTCGTAGACGACAGTCAGCGCCATCGGTTGCGGCGCGGGCGTAGCGTCGGTAGGCTCGGCAAGGATGATGGCGAAAATTTGGCCGGCCCTGGCCTTGTCCGAGGCTTTGGCTGGAGCTCCCCCGATCGTGACCTGTCCCGCCTCGACCAACCCCTTGATTCGGCTTCGTGAAAGCTCTGGGAGCCGCCGCGCCAGCACGCGGTCGATGCGCTCACCGGCCTCAGCCGGCTCGAACGTGCCGGCGAGAACGCGGTCCTGAGCCTCCATGCCTGAACGCGCACTCAAATTCGCGGTGGTCGGGATGGGCGTCCTGATCGTGATCGGCCTGGTGGTCATCTTCGTCACCATCGCCAAGCGGATGGGCGCCGGCAAGGGGCCGGAGGACGCAGTTTCGGTTGTGGCCCCGCTGGCCGCGCCGGCGACGCCCTTCGGTGACACCGTCATCACCATTCCCCGCGGCGGGCGCATGGTGGATTTCCGCAGCGACGGCAACCGGATCCTGATCCACGTGAAGCCGCCCGGGCTGGAGGAGATCATCCACGTGATCGACCTCGCGACCGGCAAGCCGCTCGGCACCGTCACTGTCGGGCCTCCCAGAACTCAATAACCTACGGTCCCATTCAAATGAACTTCGCTTCCGACAATCTGGCGGGCGCGCTGCCCGAGGTGATGGACGCGGTCGCCGGCGCCGCCAGGGGCGCGCTCGCGGCCTATGGCTCGGACGAGCTCACGGCCCGCATGGAAAAGCGCGTGGCCGAGGTGTTCGAGCGCGACGTCGCGGTCTTCCTGGTCGCCACCGGATCGGCCGCGAACGCGCTGGCGCTCTCGATGCTGTCGCCGCCCTTCGGGCGCATCTTCGTCCACCCCGGCGCGCATTCGCAGACCGACGAGTGCGGCGCGCCCGAGTTCTACACCGGCGGCGCCAAGCTCCATCCGGTCGAAGGCAAGCACGGCAAGATCGCGCCGGCCGACCTCGAAGCCGCCATCGCCAGCGTCGGCAAGGACCCGCACTGGGCGCCGCCGACGGCGATGAGCGTGACCCAGGTGACCGAGGCCGGCACCGTCTACTCGGCATCCGAGTTGGGGGCGCTTGGCGACGTGGCGAAGCGCCACAAGCTGGGCTTCCACCTGGACGGTGCGCGCTTCGGCAATGCGCTGACGTCCCGCAACGCGTCTCCGGCCGAGATGAGCTGGAAGGCCGGCGTCGACATCCTCTCCTTCGGCGGCACCAAGAACGGCTGCCTCGCGCTCGAGGCGGTGGTGCTGTTCGACAAGGCGAAGGCGGAGGAGATGGCCTATCGCCGCATGCGGGGCGGCCATCTCTTCTCCAAGATGCGGTTCTTCTCGGCGCAGATGGAGGCCTATCTGGAGGGCGACCTCTGGCTCCGGACCGCGCGCCGTTCCAATTCCATGGCGAAGCGCCTGGCCGACGGGCTCACCAGCGTTCCC
This sequence comes from Alphaproteobacteria bacterium, assembly GCA_964201945.1. Taxonomy (GTDB): domain Bacteria; phylum Pseudomonadota; class Alphaproteobacteria; order SHVZ01; family SHVZ01; genus SHVZ01. The sequence continues at coordinate 3,099 of CAXNIC010000131.1, read as the reverse complement.
GGCTGCGAGATCCTGCACCCGGTCGACGCCAACGAGATCTTCCTCAAGCTGCCGAAGGCGGTGGTCGACGGGCTGGAGGCAGAGGGCGTGAAGTTCTACCGCTGGACCAACGACGCCTTCCCGATGATCCGCCTGGTGGCCTCCTTCGAGACGACGACCGAGGAGGTCGACACGCTCCTGGCATCGGCGAAGCGGCTTTCCGGCAAGGCGGCCTGAAGCCGGCACTTGAAAGCCCCGGGGGCATGGGCTAAGTCACGGGCCTTCGGCCTGAAGGCTTCGTCCCCTTCGTCTAGAGGCCCAGGACACCGCCCTCTCACGGCGGTAACAGGGGTTCGAATCCCCTAGGGGACGCCACCACTTCGGAACCTCCTTTCCCGCCAAATCATTAGACGACACGCGCCTTTGTGACCCTTTCGGGTGGTACACAAGGGTGGTACACGTGGCACGTATGCCAAAGCTTCAGCGGCACCCAAAATCGGGAATGTGGCGGGTTCGGGCAAGGGTTCCCGATGACTGCCGGGCTGTCGTCCGTAGGTCTGAGATTCTGCATTCTCTGGACACGAAAGACGAGAAGGAGGCGCGGCGGCGTGCCTATCCCATTCTCGACGAGATCGAGAAGCTCTTCAGACGTGCCAGGGCCGGTGAGCCGGTTCGGTGGTCCAACGGGAAGGTGCTGGAGCCGGCGGATGACTACTATGAAGTCCTAGCATCCCAATTCTTCATCGCCCGGACGGCCGAGCTTGAGCACGGGGATTTGGAACTAGACCGTTTCCCAGAGGGATACGATTTGCAGGCGTCGCTAGAGCGATTTCTTCGTGAAAAAGGGATTCTTTATCGACGAGATAGCGAGACATTCACAAACCTCTTAGGGGAAATACGCAGCGAGTTGCCGTCCGAAGGCGCTAGTCCGAAGAAGCCGACTAAGGTGGCACCTCAAAAAGAACGCGTCTCGACGTCAGAAGACGACACAGACATCCCACTCTCGATGTTGCTCGAACGCTACCTTGCTGAGGTAAAGCCTTCCGCTCAAACATCCGAGGAGTGGAAAACTGTCGTTCGGCGCTTCACCGACTTTCTTGGAGACGACGCCGATGTGCGGTCGGTTTCCGTGGCGCAGGTTCGCAAGTTCAAAGGGGCACTGACGAAGCTGCCAAGAAATCTCACGCTCGCAGAACGGAAGCTTCCGTTTACGAACATCATTGATCGGCCAGATGACAGGACGCCAATCAGCGGCGAGACCGTTAGGAAGCATATCGCCTGCTTGATCGCGATGTTCCGTTGGGGAGTTAAAAACTCCTACCTGGATTCGAATCCTGCAGACGGCTTGAAACCAAACGCCACCCGCCAGAAGGAAGCGCGGCTTCCGTTCGAATGGGGTGAGATTAATCAGCTTCTCCGATCACCCATGTACATCGGATGCAAATCGAAGAGTCGCCGATCGCTGCCGGGTGATCTGATCATTAAGGACGCACAGTACTGGATACTCCTGATTCTTCTTTTCACCGGTGCGAGGTTGGAAGAGATCGGCCAGGCCAACGTGAGCGATGTGCGGCATGAAGAGGGGACACACTATCTCTCGATTCGTGACGTTGACGATGATCAGCGGGTCAAGACTGAAGAGTCTAGGAGGCGGGTTCCGCTACACTCGCTTCTCGTAGACCTGGGGTTTTTGGAATATGTCGCCTCTCTCGGCACGCGCGAGGAGCGCAAGCTTTTTCCGGACCTCCGCCAGTCGGTCTGGAAAGGCCGAAAGAAGTGGACTGCTTCGCTCAGTAAGAAGCTCAACGATTATATCGATGCGATTGGGATAAGCGATAAACGCAAATCGGTTCATTCGCTGCGGCACGTCATGAAAACAGCTATGGACGAGTCTGATATCGAGGACAAGTATCAGAATGCGATCCTTGGACATGCAGAGGATCGAGGTGGGCGTTGGTACGGTAAGGGGTTAACCCTTAAAAGTCTCGGTGCGGCAATGGCGCGCATTTCATTTCCCGAGCTTAACATCGAGCATCTTAAACGGCGGCCTTCCCCTGACTGATTCACGGCATCGGCCGTCGCTGTTCGGTACTGAAGCGCATCTAAAATCGAAACCGCTGCAATCTGGTTTGCATGCCCGACGGTAGGGTAACCACGACTTCCGTGGCGCTAGCGAACTGCATCACTACGACGCCTGGGCTGAATGTCGTCACTGGAGCTTGGTAAGGCCCACTAAGAGTTTGGCCGCAGCAGTACTCGCTGATCGCGCCCTGAAAGACAGTTCCAGAAGTTGGCTGGAGCGTGCCAGCGAACCATACAGGCCTGCCCAGAGAGTAAGTGTAGATCGCCACAAAGATGGCGTTGCCCTGGGTCTCGACGAACCAGCCCCGGCCGGACTCTTCAGGATTCCAATACCACCCTGTTTCCGGAGCCCAGCCGACCGGCCCCGAGATGGCTCCGCCGGGTACGAACTCGAAGCGCTCGATCGACATCGATCGTCCGGGCCAAGTCAGTGTGGCGGTCCTCGACGTCGAGAAGGTCAGCGTGACCGGGCCAACGGCCCCGACGTGCGTGACTCCCGTGGTTGGTCCCCACTCGGACTGTTCCCCTCCATACTGTTCGAGGTTTGCGCTGAAGCTGGAGCCGCTCATCGGACCACCGGCGGAATACCAGACGCCGCGGCCGGTACCGTCGTAAAGGAACGTGCCGACATACAAATTGGTGCCACGTCTCTCGATGGCGAAGCCTCGACCAGGCTCGCTGGGGTTCCACCACCAGCCGGTTTGCGGCACGACCGTACGGCCGGTCGGGTCGGCGATCTGCTCATGGACTGTCAAATCGCTTTCAACCGTGACCCCCTTTTCGCGTCCAATTCCGACCCCTCTGGGCGGGGAGGAATGGGCTTATCCGCGTAGTGCATAGGGGGGACCCGCGCCCGTAGCGCAGCGCCCCCGGCGTTGCGCGTAGCGGAGGGCGTGGGGGGTACCTGTGCACCCACGCGGGTAAGCCCGGGAGGGGGTCTGGGGGAGGGTTTTGTCAGCTGCGGTTCTTGAATCGCCAGCTGGTGTTTCCGGTCTCGATGATGTCGCAGTGATGGGTCAGCCGGTCGAGCATGGCGGT
>CAXNIC010000130.1:0-12472 GCA_964201945.1 Alphaproteobacteria bacterium | reverse complement strand
GCACACCCATGTGCAGCACGTCGTCGGCCATCTTGAAGGCGTCGGCGAAGGTCGTCTTCTCGTTCGCCACCCGGAACAGGTTCTGGTTCGGGATGATGATGAGGGTGTCGACGTATTGCGACAGCTCGTCGATGGCGTTCTCGGCGATGCGCATGCGGTGCTGGCCCTCGAAGTGGAAGGGCTTGGTCACCACGCCGACGGTGAGGATGTCGCGCTCGCGGGCGGCGCGCGCGATCACGGGTGCGGCGCCGGAGCCGGTGCCGCCGCCCATGCCGGCGGCGATGAACACCATGTTGGAGCCGGCGAGGTGCTCCATGATCTCCTCGATCGCCTCTTCGGCTGCGGCACGGCCGACATCGGGCCTGGCGCCGGCGCCGAGGCCCTGGGTCACGCGGTGGCCGAGCTGGATGCGCCGGTCGGCAAGCGTCTGAGCCAGCGCCTGCGCATCGGTATTGGCGACGACGAATTCCACGCCTTCAAGATTCGACCGGATCATGTTGGAGACCGCGTTGCCGCCGGCGCCGCCGACGCCGACCACGGTGATCCTGGGCTTCAGTTCCTGGTCTTTAGGTACGCTGATGTTGATGGACATCGCTTCCACTCCCGTCTCGAGTCTTAGGATCCACGAAGGACGACTTGCGGCCTTTTTTGGTTGAGCTTCCGGGCCGCATCAGAAGTTTTCCTTGATCCAGTTGCCGATGCGTCCGAAGACGCCGGCGGGTACTGGACGCATGAGGGGGGCATGGCCGTGCCTCGCGGCATCGGTCGGGCCGGCGACGGCGTATCCGACGAGGCCGGTCGAGGTGGCGAAGGCCGGACCGCTGGCCGCCTCGGGCAATCCCGAGATGCGGAGCGGGCGGCCGAGGCGCACCTGCTTGTCGAGGATGAGGCCGGCGAGCTCGCGCACGCCCTGGAGCTGGCTGGCGCCGCCGGTCAGGACGACGCGCCGGCCGGCGAGCTTGTCGAAGCCCGAGGACTCCAGCCGGGCGCGGACGACCTCGAAGGTCTCCTCGAGCCGGGGCTGGATGATCTGGTTCAGGAACGACTTCGGCACGTGGTTGGGGGCGCCGCGGCGCTCCTCGCCGACCAGCGGCACGTCGATCAGCTCGCGCTCGTCGATCGCACCCGACGTCGCGCTGCCGTGCAGGGTCTTCAGGCGCTCGGCCTCGGCGAGCGGCGTCGACAGGCCGCGGGCGATGTCGGAGGTCACATGGTTGCCGCCGATCGGCGCCACGTCGGTGTGGACGACGGCGCCGTCGAAGAACACGGCGAGCGAGGTGGTGCCGCCGCCCATGTCGATCAGGGTGACGCCGAGGTCCATCTCGTCCTCGACCAGGGTCGAGAGCCCGGAGGCGTAGGGCGAGACGACCAGGTCCTCGATGTCGAGATGGCAGCGCTGGACCACGGTCGAGAGGTTGCGGAGCGCGCTGGCGGCGGCCGTCACCATGTGCATGGAGGCGCCCAGCCGTTCGCCGAACATGCCGCGGGGATCGCGGATGCCGCGGCTGCCGTCGATGGTGAAGCCGACGGGGATGGAGTGGACCAGCTCGCGATCGGCGTGGCCGTTGGTGCGCGGCAGGCGCCCCTGGTCGAGAACGCGGCGGATATCGGTCTCGTTCACCTCGTGGCCGGCGATCGCGACCTCGACGCCGATGGTCTCGGAGACCGGTGCGCCGGCCGAGCAGTTGACGACGACCTTGGCGATGGTCTCGCCCGCCATCTTCTCGGCACCGTTGATCGCCGCCAGGATCGAGGCCTCGGCCTCGTCCATGCCGGTGACCGCGCCCGAGCGCACGCCCTTGGCGACGACGTGGCCGAGGCCGACGACGCGAGGCGAGCCGCCCGGCTCGATCCGGGCGATCACGCAGCACACCTTGCTCGAACCGATGTCGAGTGCGGCGATCGTGCCGGTGCGGGTCTTGCCGTTGCCTTTGGCCATGTCCCTAGATCCGCGTCCCTTCGCTCACGTCTGCTTCGCCGTGCCCTTGCCGCGCCGCACCTGGTCCGGGCTCACCCGGATGACGAAGCGGTCGGGGAGGCGGAGATCGATGGTGACCACGTCGCGGCCGAGGACCTTCTGGTCGCGCTCGAGCTGGGCGAGCTGGGCCCAGGCCTGGCCGATGTCGGTTTCCGGCATGCGGACGTCGATGCCGTTGTCCATCTGCAGGTTCCAGCGCCGCTCGCCGACGCGAATGGCGGCGGTGACCCGACGCTCGAGCGTAGGCTCGGTCGCCAGCAGCGCCAGCAGTGCAGGCGCGCCCTTGGGTGCGTCGTCACCGACCAGCGTGATCAGATGGCGGAAGCGGTCGAGGCCCGAGCGCATGACGATGGCGCCCTCGCGGTCGACCAGAACGAGCTTGCCGGCGCGCTGCCAGAGCGCCATCGGCACGCGCTCCTCGACGGCGATGGCGATGGTGCCGGGAAGCCGGCGCTCGACCTGGACATCCCTGACCCAGGCGAGCTTCTTCAGCCGCTGGCGGACCGCCTCCGGGTCGACGGCGAGCATCGGCGTGCCGCGCTGGACGTCGATCGCCGCCATCATGTCGGCGGCGCCGGTCTCGTTGCGGCCGGTGACCAGAACCTCCTGGACCGAGAGGCCGGCATCGGCGGTGAGGAACAGGAGGCCGTTGCCGAGGCGCGCGATGCCCTCGCCGACGGTGCCGGCGCGCCATACCTGGTAGATGCCGTAGCCGCCGGCGCCGATGGCGACGGAGAACGAGAGAGCGATGGCGGCGGGCCTGAGCCAGCGCGGCCAGGAGCGACGGCGGCGCGGACGCCGCTTGTCGGGATCGCCGATCAGGAATCGCATCGCGCCTCCTCGACCATCCAGGTCACGAGATCGGTGAAGGAGATGCCGAGGAACGCGGCCTGTTCCGGCACCAGCGAGAGCGGCGTCATTCCCGGCTGCGTATTGATCTCGAGAAAGACGAGCCGGCCGGGATCGGCCTCGGTGTCGTCGTAGCGGAAGTCCGAACGGCTGACGCCGCGGCAACCGAGCGTCTGGTGGGCGAGAAGCGCCGTCGCCATCGCCTGGTCGAAGATCACCTTCGGCACCGGCGCCGGGATCAGGTGGTCGGCTTTCCCGTCGGTGTACTTGTTGGTGTAGTCGTAGAAGCCGGTGCGCGGCCGGATCTCGGTCACCGTCAGGGGCCGGTCGCCCATCACCGCGACGGTGAGCTCGCGGCCGGCGACATAGCGCTCGACCAGGACTTCCTCGCCATAGCGCCAGTCCTCGTCGGGCGGGTTGTTGTCGCCTTCCTTGACGATGCGGACGCCGATCGACGAGCCCTCGGCGATCGGCTTGATCACATAGGGCCGCTCCATCGCCTTGCCGGCGAAGGCGGCGGCGCGCGCGACCACCTTGTGGTCGGCGAGCGGAATGCCGACGGCGCTGCAGATCTCCTTGGTGCGCACCTTGTTCATGGCGATGGCGGACGCCATCACGCCCGAATGCGTGTAGGGGATGCCGAGGATGTCGAGCAGGCCCTGGATGCGGCCATCCTCGCCGAAGCGGCCGTGCAGCGCGTTGAAGCAGACGTCGGGCTTGTCCTGGCTCAGCACCTTGGCGATATCGCGGCCGACGTCGATCTCGGAGACGACGAAGCCCGCCGCCTTGAGCGCCTTCGCGCACTCCTGGCCCGTCACCAGCGAGACCGGACGCTCGCTCGACCACCCACCCATCAATACGGCCACGCGCTTGGCCATCAGGCGAGCTCTCCTATGATGCGGATCTCCCAGCGCAGCTCGATGCCGCTCATCTGCTCGACCCGGCGGCGGACTTCTTCGCCCAGCTGCTCGATGTCGGCGGCCGATGCGTCGCCGGTGTTGATCAGGAAGTTGCAATGCTTCTCGGAGACCTGAGCGCCGCCGATCTGCAGGCCGCGGCAGCCGGCGCGGTCGATCAGCTCCCAGGCCTTGGCGCCGGGCGGATTGGCGAAGGTCGATCCACCGGTCCGCGCGCGCACCGGCTGGCTCGACTCGCGCTGGGCGCGGATCTCCTGGATGCGGGCGAGGATCGCCTCGGGATCGCCGGGCTCGGCCTTGAGCACGGCCTTGGTGAAGATCCAGCTGTCGGGAACGTCCGAATGCCGATAGGAGAGGCCGAGCTCAGGCAGCGTGAGCGTGCGGATGCGGCCCTCGTCGTCGACGGCTTCGGCCGACAGCACGACGTCGACCATCTCGCGGCCATAGGCGCCGGCGTTCATGCGGAGCGCGCCGCCGACGGTGCCGGGAATGCCGGACATGAACTCGAGACCCTGGACGCCCCAGCCCCGGGCCGAGAGCGCGACGTTGAGGTCGAGCGCGCCGGCGCCCGCCTCGACCGTGTCGCCGTTGCGGGCGACCTCGGCGAAGCCGCGGCCGAGCCGGATGACGACGCCGCGGATGCCGCCGTCACGGACCAGAAGATTGGAGCCGACGCCGATCACGGTGACCGGCACGTCTGAGGGCGTGCCGGCGACGAACTTGGCCAGATCCTCGGCATCGGCCGGCCGGAAGAGAACGTCGGCCGGACCGCCGGCCCTGAACCAGGTGAGCGGGCCGAGCGGCGCGTTCTCGGTCAGGCGGCCGCGCACCTGGGGCAGGCGCTCGATCAGGCGGTCGCTTTGAGACTTGAGGGCCATCATCGGGCCTTCCTCGCCGCCTCGAGCTGTGCCGGCAGCGCGTTCGCCCATTGGGTGATCGAGCCGGCGCCGAGGCAGACGACCATGTCACCCGGCTTGGCGAGGCGGTCGACCATCTCGGCGAGAGCCTCGGGGCCGGCAAGCGGCATCACGCTGCGATGGCCGCGCGCCTGCAGGCCGGTGACCAGCGCGTCGCGGGACGCACCTTCGATCGGCTGCTCGCCCGCGGCATAGACCTCGGCGACGATCACCGTGTCGGCATCGTTGAAGCAGGTGCAGAATTCCTCGAACAAGTTGGAAAGCCGGGTGTAGCGGTGCGGCTGCACGACAGCGATCACCTTGCCGTCGGGGCAGGCGGTGCGCGCGGCCCGCAGCACGGCGCTGATCTCGACCGGATGGTGGCCGTAGTCGTCGATGACGGTGACGCCGTCGACCTCGCCGGTCTTGGTGAAGCGCCGCTTGACGCCAGCGAATGTCGCCAGCGCCTTCCGCATCACCTTCTCATCCAGGCCCATCTCGTGGCCGACGGCGAAGGCGGCGAGCGCGTTCTGGACGTTGTGCAGGCCGTACATCGGCAACGTCATCTCGGCGACCGTCTTCCGCTCGTCGCGGAGCCGGTCGGTGACGACGACGCTGAAATGCGCGCCCGTCGGCGAGAACGTCACGTCGACGCCGCGGACATCGGCCTGCGGGGAGAGGCCGTAGGTGACGATCTTGCGGTCGCCGACCTTCGGGATCATCGCCTGAACCACCGGGTGGTCGATGCAGAGCGCGGCGAAGCCGTAGAACGGGATGTTGGCGACGAACGCCTCGAAGGCCTGCTGCACCTTGTCGAATGTGCCGTAGAACTCCATGTGCTCGGGGTCGATGTTGGTGACCACGGCGATGGTCGCCGGCAGCTTGACGAAGGTGCCGTCGGACTCGTCGGCCTCCGCCACCAGCCACTCGCCGGAGCCCATGCGGGCGTTGGTGCCGTAGGTGTTGACGATGCCACCGATGATCGCGGTCGGATCGAGGCCGGCGGTCTCGACCAGATGCGCGATCATTGTGCTGGTGGTGGTCTTGCCGTGGGTGCCGCCGACGGCGATCGACCATTTGAGCCGCATCAGCTCGCCCAGCATCTCGGCCCGGCGGACCACCGGGATCATGCGCGAACGCGCGGCGACCACCTCGGGATTGTCCGCCTTGACCGCCGAGGAATAGACCACGACCTGGGCATCGCCCAGGTTCTCGGCGCGATGGCCGACGGCGACGGAGATGCCGGAGTCGCGCAGCCGCTTGACGTTGGCGCTCTCGGACTGGTCGGAGCCCTGGACGGTGTAGCCGAGGTTCTTCAGCACCTCGGCGATGCCGCTCATGCCGATGCCGCCGATGCCGATGAAGTGGATCGTGCCGATGCTGAGAGGAAGCGCCCTCATGCGGCGCTCCTCTTGGCTGAGGAGGCGGAGTCGTTGCCGTTGGCCGGCGCGGTCGCCAGCACCAGGTCGGCCAGGCGCTCGGCCGCATCGACGATGCCGGCCGTCCGCGCCGTCGACGCCATCTGGCGCAGCTTCTCGGGCAGCGCCAGGAGCGGCTGCAGGCGGGCGGCCAGCGCCTCGGCGGTGAAGGCGGGCTCAGGCATGACGATGGCGGCTCCGACGGTCTCGAGGGCACGTGCGTTGCGGGTCTGGTGGTCGTCGGTGGCGATCGCGAGCGGCACCAAGATCGCCGGACGTCCGGCGATCGCCGTCTCGGCGATGGTCGAGGCGCCGGCGCGGCCCAGCACCAGGTGTGCACCGGCGAGGCGGTCGGGAAGGTCGGCGAAGAACGTCGAGAGCTCGGCGCGGGCGCCGAAGGACGCATAGGCCTCGCGGACCGCATCCAGATCCTCGGGCCGCACCTGCTGGACGATCGAGAGCCGCCGGCGCATGCTTTCGGGCAGGAGGCGGATCGCTTCGGGCACGACGCGGGAGAAGAGAGCCGAGCCCTGGCTGCCGCCGGTCACCAGGAAGGTGAGGACGCCTTCGGGGCCGAGCTCCGGATAGGGCCGGTCGATGAGCGCGGTGACCGCCTCACGGACCGGATTGCCGGTCAGCGCAACCTTCGCCCGGTCCGAGGTGGCGACGCCCTGGACGTCGGCAAAGCAGGTGGCGATGCGGCGAGCGAAGGGTGCGACCAGGCGGTTGGCACGTCCGAGCACGGCGTTCTGCTCGTGCAGCACGATCGGCAGGCCGAGACGATGAGCGGCGACGACCGCCGGAATCGAGGCATAGCCGCCGAAACCGACGACGGCGGCGGGCTTGAGGCGGCGGAGCAGCAGCCAGGACTGGGCGGTGCCGATCAGGAGCTGCAGCCCGGCCTTGAGCTTGGCGGAGATCGAGGCGCCGGCCATGGCGGCAGCGCGCACGCGATGGACGGTGAGATCGACGCCGGGAAGCGCGAAGGCCTGGCCGCGCTTGTCGGTGATGAGTGCGATGGCGACGCCGCGGCGAGCCAGCGCCCGCGCCAGCGCCTCGGCCGGGAACATGTGGCCTCCGGTACCGCCGGCGGCGAGCACGACCAGCGGGCGGGTCATAGCGCGGCTCCCTGGCCGACGCGGCGGCGGGTGAGCGCCAGCATCATGCCGACGCCGAGCGCGAGCGCGAGCAGCGAAGAGCCGCCGTAGGAGACGAAGGGCAGCGTCATGCCTTTGGTCGGCATCAGGTGCAGCGAGGAGGCCATGTTGATGAAGGCCTGAAGCCCGAACTGCACCAGTAGACCGGCCGAGGCCAGAATGATGAACAGGTTGCTCTCGGTGCGGAGTCGAAGCAGGCCGCGCAGGACCACGAAGGCGAAGAGCCCGACGATCAGGAGGCAGACGAACAGGCCGTACTCCTCGCCAGCGACGGCAAAGATGAAGTCGGCATGCACGTCTGGGATCACGTCCTTGACCATGCCTTCGCCGGGACCACGGCCCCACAGGCCGCCGTTGCGGAAGGCCTCGAGCGAGCGGCTGACCTGGAAGGAGTCGCCGGCCGACTTGTCGAGGAAGCGATCGATGCGGCTCGCCACGTGCGGCAGCATCATGTAGGCGCCGCCGATGCCGCCGACGCCGAGGATCACCAGGGCGCCGACCCAGATCATCGGCAGGCCGGCCAGGAACAGCTCGGCGAAGAAGATGGCGGAGACGACCACGGCCATGCCGAGATCGGGCTGCAGTAGCAGGAGTGCGGCGAGCATGGCGAAGAGCGCGCCCGCGATCAGGTTGCCCGGAACGCCTTCGCCCTTCTTCTGCTCGGACAGCATCCACGCGGCGATGACGGCGAAGCAGGGCTTCACGAACTCGGACGGCTGCAAGGAGAAGGAGCCGAGCGCGATCCAGCGGCGGGCGCCTTTGATCTCGACGCCGTGGAAGAAGGTGAGGATGAGGAAGGCGATGCTGACGGAGAGTCCGAGGAGTGCGAGGCGACGCACCTGGATCGGGTTCAGCAGCGAGACGCCGATCATCAGCGCCAGCGCCGGCACCAGCAGGGCGAACTGGCGGCGGACGAAGTAGAAGCCGTCGAGATGGAGCCGCTGGGCGACCGCCGGGCTCGCCGCCAGGATCATGATGATGCCGACGAAAGCGATGGCGGCGATGGCGGCCAGGGTCCAGCGGTCGACGGTCCACCACCACCGGCCGAGAACGCTGGTATCGGTGCGGGAGATCGTGGTCATGCGGTGCGCACTCCCTCGATCGACCGGACCAGCTCGCGGAAGGCCTCGCCGCGCGCTTCGAAGTCGGTGAACTGGTCGAAGGAGGCGCAGGCCGGCGACAAGAGGACGACGGCGTTGGTGAGGCCGTCGGCGCGAGCCTTGGCCGTCGCTGCCGCGACCGCCGACTTGAGGTCGCCTGAGCGCGTATAGGCGACGCGGCCATCGAGCGTGCCGGCGAAGCCGTCCGCGGCCTCGCCGATCAGGAAGGCATGACGGATGTCGTGGAAATGCGGGGCGAGGGAGGCGATGCCGCCTTCCTTCGCCCGGCCGCCGGCGATCCAGTAGACCGACTCGTAGCAGGCGAGCGCCTTGCCCGTGGCCTCGGCATTGGTCGCCTTGGAGTCGTTGATGTAGGTGACGCCGTCGATCACCGCGATCCGCTCCTGGCGGTGGGCGAGCCCGGCATAGGTGAGCAGCGACCTGGCGGCGGTGCGGTCGCCGATCTCGATCGCATGGCCGACGGCATAGGCGGCGGCCGCGTTCTGCCAGTTGTGAGCGCCGGGGAGGGCCGAGGCCAGGCGGAGATCGAGGATCGGGTTGCCCCAGCCGCCGGTGTCGTCGGTGAGCAGGCCGTCCTCGACGAAGATGCCGCCCATCACCGCGCGGCTGACCGAGATCGGCACCACCTGCTGGCGGCCGGTCGCGACCAGGTCGTCGTAGATCGACTCGGACTCGGCGTCGTCGAGAGCGACGATCGCGGTGTTGCTGCTGTCCTGGCCTTCGAAGATCCGCCGCTTGGCGGCGACGTAGCCGGTCATGCCGCCGTGGCGTTCCAGGTGATCGGCGGTGATGTTGAGGAGCACCGCGATGTCGAAGACCAGGGTCGGGATCAGCTCGAGCTGGTAGGAGGACATTTCCAGCACGTAGATGCCGCCCTCGCCGAGCGGCGCCAGCGTGAGCGCCGGCACGCCGAGATTGCCGCCGACCTGGACCTGCCGGCCGGCGACCGAGAGCATGTGGCCGACCAGCGTGGTGGTGGTCGACTTGCCGTTGGTCCCTGTGATGCCGACATAGCTGGCCTGCGGGCAGGCGCGGCCGAGCAGCTCGATGTCGGAGGTCAGCAGGACCCCCGCCTGTTTGGCGCGCGCGGCGACCGGATGCGGCCTCGGATGGGTGTGCGGGATGCCCGGGCTCATCACCAGGAAGAGGACGCGCCCGAAATCCGCCGCGGCGAGGTCGCGGCAGGCGATGCCGCGCGCTTCGGCGCGGGCGCGCTTGTCGGCATTGTCGTCCCAGGCCCAGACCTCGGCGCCCGACGCCGCGAGCGCCTCCGCAGCGGCGAGGCCGGAGCGGGCGAGGCCGAGCACGGCCACCCTCTCCTTGCCGACGCCGGGAATGCGGATCTGGGCGCTCATCCTCTCACCGGATCTTCAGGGTGGAGAGGCCGGCGACGGCGAGGATCACCGCGATGATCCAGAAACGGATGACGATGGTCGGCTCGGCCCAGCCCTTCTTCTCGAAGTGGTGGTGCAGCGGCGCCATGCGGAAGACGCGCTTGCCGGTCAGCTTGAACGAGACGACCTGGACCATCACCGAGACGGTCTCGAGCACGAAGAGGCCGCCGATGATGGCGAGCACCAGCTCGTGCTTGGCGACCACGGCGATGGCGCCGAGCGCGCCGCCCAGCGCCAGTGCGCCGGTATCGCCCATGAACACCATGGCGGGCGGGGCGTTGAACCAGAGGAAGCCCAGGCCCGCGCCCATCAGCGCGCCGCAGATGATCGCGAGCTCGCCCGAGCCCGGCACGTGGTTGATCTGCAGGTAGTTGGCGAAGACCACGTTGCCGGCGAGATAGGAGATCAGCGCGAAGCAGCCGGCGGCGATGATCACCGGGCCGATGGCGAGGCCGTCGAGGCCGTCGGTCAGGTTGACGGCATGGGACGATCCCACCATGACCAGCACGGCGAAGGGCACGAAGAGCGAACCGAGCGGCAGCAGCGCGGCCTTGAAGAAGGGGATCGAGAGCGAGGTCGCCAGCGGCTCACGGGTGTAGAGGACGATGATCGCGGCGGCGACGACGGCGAAGAACACGGTCGCGGCAAGCTTGATCCGGCCGGGAAGCCCGCCGGAGGAGCGCTTGGTCAGCTTCATGTAGTCGTCGGCGAATCCCACGAGGCCGAAGCCGAGGGTGACCAGCATCACCGCCCACACATAGGCGTTGGTGAGGTCGGCCCAGAGCAGGGTCGAGAGCGTCATCGCCAGCAGGATCAGGACACCGCCCATGGTGGGCGTGCCCTTCTTGGTCAGGAGATGGCTCTCCGGCCCGTCCTCGCGGATCGGCTGGCCCTTGCCCTGCTTCGACTTGAGCCAGCGGATCACGCCGGGGCCGAAGAGGAAGGCGAGAAACAGCGCGGTCACCAGTGCGCCGCCGGCGCGGAAGGTGAGGTAGCGGAACAGGTTCAGCGGCGTGAACTGATCGGCCAGCGGGAAGAGCAGAAGATAGAGCACGGTTCCTTACCTTCCCCCGCCTGCGGCGCCGCGGGCATCGAGCGCGGCCACGATCGGAGCCATGTTGGTGCCGAGCGAACCCTTGACGGTGACGACGTCGCCGGCACGGACGGCAGCGGCGGCGAGCGGCGCCATCTCGGTGCTGGATTGCGCGTGCGCGGCGACGAGACCCTGCGGCAGGGCGTCGGCGAGGTGGCGCATCAGCGGGCCGACCAGGAAGGCCGCGTTCACGTGGTTCGAGGTGACCGACGGGGCCAGCCCTGCATGCATGCCGGGGCCTGCGTCGCCGAGCTCGCGCATGTCGCCGAGGACGGCGATGCGCCGCCCGCCGGGGCCGGGCTCGACCCGGCCGAGGATGTCGAGCGCGCCGGCGACGGAGACCGGGCTCGCGTTGTAGCTGTCGTCGATCAGCTCGAAGCTGCCGCCGCCGGCAAGGCACACAGTGCGGCGAAGCCCACGGCCCTTGAGTACGGCGAGGCGGGTCAATGCTGCCAGCGACGGTTCCAGCGGCAGGCCGAGCGCGGCGACCGCGCCGAGGACCGCGAGCGTGTTCATCGCCCAATGCCGGCCGGGAACCGGAAGCCGATAGACCAGCCGGCGGCCGAGGATCTCGGCGATCACCGTCGACTCAGCCGCGGTCATGCCGACCTCGATCAGGCGGGCATCGGCGAGGGTATGGGCGCCGAAGCCGATGATGCGCTCGGCGCCATGGGCGCGGGCCTTGGCGGCGAGCCGGTCGAAATGCGGGTTGTCGCGGTTGAGCACGGCGAAGGCCCCGGGACCGAAGCCTTCGAAGACCTCCGCCTTGGCATCCGCGATCGCCTCGACCGAGGGGAAGAACTGCAGGTGCACCGCCTCGACATTGGTGACGATGGCGCCGTGCGGGCGGGCTGCGCGCGAGTTCGGCGCGATCTCGCCGGCGCGGTTCATGCCGAGCTCGAGGACGGCGAAGACGGCGTCGGCCGGCAGCCGCGCCAGCGACAGCGGCGCGCCGGTCGAGCTGTTCAGGTTGCCGACGCTGGCATATGTGCTGCCATGGGCGGCGAGCGCCAGCTTCAGCGCTTCCTTGGTGCCGGTCTTGCCGACGGAGCCGGTGACCGCGATCACCTGGGTGCGCGAACGGTCACGGGCGCGGGCGGCGAGCGCCACGAACGCGACCATGGTGTCGGGAACCACCAGTAGCGGCCCGTTGGCCGGAGACGAGGGCGCCTCGTGAACCATCGCGGCGACGGCACCCCGCTTGAAGGCGTCGGCGAGGAAGGCGTGGCCGTCGGTCTGCTCGCCCTTGAGCGCGATGAAGAGGTCGCCGGGCATCACCTGACGGCTGTCGATGGCGATGCCGGTCGCAGCCCACGGCCCGCCGTCGAGACGGCCGCCGGTCGCCGACGCCGCCTCGGCCGAGGTCCAGAGAGCCGGTGTCTGCACCAGGGCAGCGCTCATGCGAGAGCTCCCTGAGCGCGCTCGATCTCCTCGACGGCGTCGCGGCTGACCGCGGCGTCGTCGAAGGGGATGATCCTGGTGCCGACGATCTGTCCCTGCTCGTGGCCCTTGCCGGCGACGACCAGAACATCGTCGGGCTCGAGCAGAGCGATCGTCTCGCGGATGGCGGTGGCGCGATCGCCGATCTCGCGCGCGTCGGGGCAGCCGACCAGGACCTGACGACGGATCTTGGCGGCGTCCTCGGTGCG
>CAXNIC010000129.1:0-12519 GCA_964201945.1 Alphaproteobacteria bacterium | reverse complement strand
ACCGCGCCAAGCAGAATGGCCGCAACCGGGTCGAGGCGGGTTAATAGTAGGCATGTCCGGAGTTCCGAGCACCGTCGCCGAGACGGTCCGCCGCCATGACCGCGAGCGCTACCTGACGGCGCTGTTCGCGCCTGCCGACAGGCGCGACGACCTGCTGGCGCTCTACGCCTTCAACCTGGAGATCGCGCGGACCCGTGAAGCCGTGCGCGAGCCGATGCTGGGCCATATCCGTCTGCAATGGTGGCGGGATGCGCTGGACGAGATCGACGCCGGCAAGCCGCCGCGCCGGCATGAGGTGGTGACGCCGCTGGCGGATGCGATCCGCCGCCACAACTTGGCCCGCGATGCCTTCGAGCGCCTGTTGCTGGCGCGCGAGCGCGACCTCGACGATGCGCCGTTCCAGACGCTGGCCGATCTCGAAGCCTATGCCGACGGCACCTCTGGCGCCCTGGTCTCCCTGGCGCTGGCCATCCTCGGCCCTGCCGATGCGGCGATGCTGACCCGCAGCCGGCAGGTCGGCCGCGGCTATGCGCTGACCGGCCTCCTGCGCGCGGTCGGATTCCACGCCCGACAGAACCGCTGCCTGCTGCCCGAAAGCGTGCTGGCGGCTCACGGTACCGATCGAGAGAGCGTGCTGGCGATGAAGCCGTCGCCGGCGCTCGCGGCCGCGGTCGCCGAGATCGCATCGGCCGCCGAGGCGGCGCTGGCGCCCGCGCGCGTCACCTCGACCGCCTGGCCGGCGCTGGCTCCGGCGGTCCTCGCTCGCCGGCATCTCAAGGCGCTGCGGCGTGCCGGCCATGACGTGTTCGCGCCTGCGCTCGCTGCCGAGCCGGGGGCCGGCGCAGTGCTGGCATTGATCACGGCCTCGCTGATGCGGAGAGCTTGATCGGCGAGGGCTCAGCCCTCATCTCTGGGAGAGCCTCCAGGAGCCGACGCATGGATATCCGCGATAACCCGGAACGCAGCCGCTACGAGATGGACGTCGAGGGTGGCGTCGCCTTCGCCACGTATCGTACCGACGACACCACAGTGTCGATCAACCACACCGAGGTTCCGCCGCATCTGCGTGGCCGCGGCATCGGCGACCAGCTGGTGCGGGGCGTCCTCGACGTGGTGCGGTCGAGCGGCCGCAAGGTCGTTCCGCGCTGCGGCTTCGTCGCCACCTACATCCGCCGGCATCCGGAGTATCAGGACCTGCTTGCATGAAGGCCCCGGCCTGCGGTCTGTTGCCGACGGTGGCTGCCGACCCCGGAGGCTCGATGTCTGACGATCTCCACGAACCCTTGAGCACATGGCGGGCGCTGCCCGAAGGGGAGATGCTCGCCAATGCTCGCGCGTTCTACGAGACGATGAAGCGGCGGCGGACGGTTCGCGACTTCACCGACCGCCCGATATCGCGCGCGCTCGTCGAAAGCGCGCTGCTGGCCGCGGGCACCGCCCCTTCCGGCGCCAACCAGCAGCCCTGGCACTTCGTCGTCATCTCAGATCCTACGGTCAAGCGGCAGATCCGCGAGGCGGCGGAGGCGGAGGAACGCGCCTTCTATGCAGGGCGCGCCGGCGAGGAATGGCTCGACGTGCTGAAGCCCCTCGGCACCGACGCAGAGAAGCCCTTCCTCGAGATCGCGCCGATCCTCATCGCCATCTTCGCGCAGCGCTACGGCCTCGACGCGCAGGGAAAGAGAGCGAAGAACTACTATGTGCCGGAGTCGGTCGGCATCGCCACCGGACTGCTGATCGCGGCCCTGCATCACGCCGGGCTGGCGACATTGACACATACGCCGTCGCCGATGGGCTTTCTCAACCGCATCTGCGAGCGGCCAGCACACGAAAAACCCTATGTGCTGCTGGTGGTCGGCTATCCGGCTCCGGGCTGCCGCGTGCCGCGCAAGGCCGGCATCAAGAAGCCGCTCGCGGAGATTGCAACCTTCCGCTAAGCCGCCGCTGCTGTCGTCTTTCCCAGCCAGGTATCGAGATCGGCCAGCGCCCGGGCGCTGAGCACGCGCTTCTTCTCGCGGCCGCGGGCGTTGGTCTGGATCGGCGGGAACAGGCCGAAATTCACGTTCATCGGCTGGAAGGTCTCGGCCTTGGCGCCGCCGGTGATGTGGGCGAGCAAGGCGCCGATCGCCGTGGTCGGTGGCGGCGAGACCAGCGCCCGGCCCTGGCGTTCGGCCGCGGCATAGCGGCCGACGATCAAGCCGACGGCGGCGCTCTCGACATAGCCCTCGCAGCCGGTCACCTGGCCGGCGAAGCGGAGCCGCGGCATCGCCTTCAGGCGCAGCGTCGGATCAAGCAGGCGCGGCGAGTTCAGGAAGGTGTTGCGGTGAAGTCCCCCGAGCCGCGCGAACTCCGCCTGCTCGAGGCCAGGGATCATGCGGAAGATCCGCACCTGCTCGCCATGCTTCAGCTTGGTCTGGAATCCGACCATGTTGTAGAGCGTGCCCAGCGCATTGTCCTGGCGGAGCTGCATCACCGCATAAGGCCGGCGCTCGGTGCGCGGGTCGCGAAGGCCGACCGGCTTCATCGGCCCGTAGCGCAGCGTGTCGACGCCTCTGGATGCCATCACCTCGATCGGCAGGCAGCCCTCGAAATAGGGCGTGGAGGCTTCCCACTCCTTGAACTCGGTCTTGTCGGCGGCCAGCAGCGCGTCGAGGAAGGCCAGGTACTGCTCCTTGTCGAAGGGGCAGTTGATGTAGTCGGAGCCGTCACCCGACGGGCCGATCTTGTCGTAGCGCGATTGGAACCAAGCCTTGGTGAGGTCGATCGACTCCTTGTGCACGATCGGCGCGATCGCATCGAAGAAGGCCAGCGACTCCTCGCCGGTGAGCGTGCGGATCGCCTCGGCGAGCGGCGGCGAGGTGAGCGGGCCGGTGGCGACGATGACGGAGTCCCAGTCTTCCGGCGGCAACCCAGCGATCTCGCCGCGCTCGATCCGGATCAGCGGCTCGGCCTCGATCGCGGCATGAACGGCTTCGGAGAAACCGTCGCGGTCGACGGCCAGCGCGCCACCGGCGGGCACGGTGTGCTTGTCGGCGCAAGCGAGGATCAGCGAGCCCATCCGCCGCATCTCGGCATGCAGCAGGCCGACGGCATTGTACTCGGCGTCGTCGGAGCGGAAGGAATTCGAGCAGACCAGCTCGGCCAGCCGGTCGGTCTTATGCGCATCGGTACCGCGCACCGGCCGCATCTCGTGCAGCACGACGGCCACGCCCGCACGCGCGAGCTGCCAGGCGGCATCGGAGCCCGCGAGGCCGCCGCCGATCACATGCACGGGTTTCGACGCGTCGCTCATGCGCTCGAGTCTATCACGCGAGCGCCGCCTCGACCTCGTCCCGCCGGGGCGCCGTCGAGCGGCTGCCGAAGGCCCGGCATTTGAGTGCGGCGGCGACGCAGGCGAAGCGGCCGGCCTCGGCGACGGACTTGCCCTCGGTCAGCGCCAGGCCATAGGCGCCGTGGAAGACGTCGCCGGCGGCCAGCGTATCGACGGCCTCCACCTTCGGCGCCGGCACGTGGCAGAGATCGTCGCCGTCGAGCCAGTAGAAGCCGTCCGGGCCGGCGGTGACGCCGACGAGATCAGCGCCGCTGCGCGTCCGTGCGGCGAGGAGAGCTGTACGGCGATCCTCGGCCTCGCCGTAGTGAAGAAGCCCGGGCTGGGAGAAGACGATGTGCCGAGCCCAGCGGGCGAGGCGCTCGACCATGCCCGGGGGCGCCACCTCGCCGTCGAGGATGGTGAGCACGCCGGCCTGGTGAGCGGCCTTGAGGCCGTGCTCGACCCCTTCGGGCCAGCGGACATCCGACAGCACGGCGGCGTAGTCGCCGATGCGGTCGACTGGAAGCCAGGCGGGGGAAGGATCGAGGGTCGGGTCGTAATAGGGCACCACCAGTCGCTCGCCGTGGCGGTCGATCAGGATGGCCGAGACGGGAGAGCGCTTGTCGGCGACGCGCCTCAGGTTGGAGACGTCGACGCCCTCGGCCCGGAGGTCGTCGGCGATGCGGTCGCCGGTGGCGTCGTCGCCGCAGCGCCCCCAGAAATGCACCTTGCCGCCGAGGCGCGAGATCGCGACCGCGGCCGAGGCCGACATGCCGCCGCCGACCTCGACGCAGTCCTTGGCCGGGACCTTGATCCCCTTGGTCGGGATCTCGTCCAGCTTGAACAGCATGTCCCAGGTGACGATGCCGAGGCAGAGGAGGGGTTGGGGCTGGTTCATGGGCGGGCCAAGATGCACAGCCGCCCCGGCCTTGCCAAGGAGGGGCCGCCGCCGCTATCTGTCGCCTCCCACAAAGTGAGCGCCCCATGACCGCCATCGTCGACATCAAGGCCCGCGAGATCCTGGACAGCCGCGGCAATCCGACCGTCGAGGTCGACGTCGTGCTGGAAACCGGCGTCGTCGGCCGGGCCGCGGTGCCTTCCGGCGCCTCCACCGGCAGCCACGAGGCGCTTGAGCTTCGCGACGGCGACAAGAAGCGCTATGGCGGCAAGGGTGTGACCAAGGCGGTCGACGCCGCCACCGGCGAGATCTTCGATGCGCTTTCCGGCTTCGAGGCCTCCGAGCAGATCAAGATCGATCGTACGATGGTCGCGCTCGACGGCACGCCGACCAAGTCGCGGCTCGGCGCCAACGCGCTGCTCGGCGTCAGCCTCGCGGTCGCCAAGGCGGCGGCCGCCGATCTCGAGATCCCGCTCTACCGTCATGTCGGCGGGACCCACGCCCGGACGCTGCCGGTACCGATGATGAACGTCATCAACGGCGGCGCGCATGCTGACAACCCGCTCGACTTTCAGGAGTTCATGATCCTGCCGGTCGGGGCCAAGAGCTTCGCCGAGGCTCTGCGTGCCGGGGCGGAGGTGTTCCAGGCGCTGAAGGGCCTGCTGAAGGACGCCGGCGAGGCGACCAATGTCGGCGACGAGGGCGGCTTCGCGCCGTCGCTGGCGTCGGCCGATGCGGCGCTGGCCTTCATCATGAAGGCGATCGAGAAGGCGGGCTACAAGCCCGGCGACGACATCGCGCTCGGCCTCGACTCCGCCTCGACCGAGTTCTTCAAGGGCGGCAAGTACGAGATGGTGGGCGAGAAGAAGTCGCTGGATGCCGGCGGCATGGTGAAGCTCTACCAGGAGCTCTGCGGGCGTTATCCGATCGTCTCGATCGAGGACGGCATGGCCGAGGACGACTGGCAGGGCTGGAAGGCGCTGACCGACGCGCTCGGATCGAAGGTGCAACTGGTCGGCGACGACCTCTTCGTCACCAACCCGGTCCGCATCGCCGAGGGGATCAAGAAGGGCGTCACCAACGCCGTCCTGATCAAGGTGAACCAGATCGGCACGCTGACCGAGACGCTGGATGCGGTCGAGATGAGCCTGCGTGCCGGCTATGGCGCCGTGATGTCGCACCGCTCGGGCGAGACCGAGGACACCACCATCGCCGACCTGGCGGTCGCCACCAATTGCGGGCAGATCAAGACCGGCTCGCTGTCGCGCTCCGACCGCGTCGCCAAGTACAACCAGCTGCTCCGCATCGAGGAAGAACTCGGCGCCTCCGGCCGCTACGCCGGCCGCTCGGCGTTCAAGGCGCTGGCGCGCTAGCTGTCGAAGCTATGAAGGTTGTTCACCCGAGGAGAGGCTGAAAAGCTGGGGTTGCGAAGCCAACCAACCTCAGCCGGAGGTCTCCTCGGATGAACGTGCATAAGAATGCGCGTCTGACGGCGCGCGGTCGATACCTGATGATCAAGCGGATCTGCGAGGAAGAGTGGACGGTTCTGGCGGCGGCCGAAGCTTCCGGGGTGTCGGAGCGGACGGCCTATCGCTGGCTGGCTCGGTATCGATCCGGGGGCGAGCCAGGATTGCACGATCGGAGTTCGGCGCCTGGGCGCTGTCCGCATCGCCTGGGAGCAGACCGGGTGGCAGCGATTGAGGATCTGCGCCGCCAGCGTCTAACCGGGCCGCAGATCTCCCGCCAGCTCGGTCTGCCTCGGTCCACGGTGGGCCTGGTGCTACGACGCCTGGGCCTCGGCCGCTTGCGCGACCTGGAGCCCCGGCCAGCAGTAGTTCGCTACCAGCGCTCCCGCCCCGGTGAACTGATCCACCTCGATACTAAGAAGCTCGGCCGCTTCGAGACGGTCGGCCATCGCTTCGCCGGACGTGGGCCGGGTCGACATGCCAACAAGGGAAGCGGCTTCGATCACGTCCACGTCTGCATCGACGACGCCAGCCGGCTTGCCTACTCCGAGATCCTGCCCAGCGACGGCCAGCACGATGCCACTGCCTTCCTCGAGAGAGCCACCGCCTGGCTCAAGCAGCATGGCGTCACCGTCGAGCGGGTGATGACCGACAACGGCTCGGCCTATCGCTCCAAGCTCTTCGCAAGCACCCTGCGCAGGGCCGGCCTGCGACACATCCGCACCAGGCCCTATACCCCGCGCACCAATGGAAAGGCAGAGCGCTTCATCCAGACAGCCCTGCGTGAGTGGGCCTATGCCGCTCCCTACGCATCCTCAAATGAACGATCCAGTGCCATCAAACCCTGGATCGATCACTACAACACCAGCAGACCCCACGCAGGCATCGATGGCCTCAGTCCTTGGACAAGGCTGAACAACCTTCTTGGAAACGACAGCTAGCCGTCAGCCGTTCAGCCAGCGCTCCTGAATTCGCCCGGCGGCATCGGGGGCGGGGCGGCCCTCTGGAACAGCGCCGGCCACGGCGCATAGCGCCGCTTGAGAACGCCGACCAGGGTCTCGCGCGCGGCCAGCAGGCCAGCACGGAATTGCGGCGTCAGCCACGCGTTCTGGCGCTCGAGCATCGTGTCGATGTCGGAGATCTCGGACTTGAGTTCGTCGTCGCTCAGCATGTCTCACGCTCCATCGATGGCATGTCGGCAGCGTTCATCGGAAGTAGCGAGCCGAACCTGCGCCCAGCATCGTCGTGGGCCGGGTGACGCGTCGCGAGGAGGGGGGGCGACGCGTGCAGGGGGTTCCTCCGCCCATGAGGCTCAGCAGCGCGAAATGCGAGGCGAGCTGCGGGCGCAAGGCCAGGTCCGGCTCCTTCGTCGACGTCGGCTCGACGACGCGGGGCCGCCATTGCACGCCCATGGACTGATCCTCGGACATTCGATGACCCGGAAAGATCCGGGCCTGGCTACTTTCGGACATACGATCGCCCCCAGCGATGACGCTTGCTCAAAGGATCGGGGGGTGGGTGAGCGACGTCAACGTAACCATCGACAACAAGGCAATGTACTTTCGTTTCGAAAAGACCTTTAATTGCTTCAATCGCCCTTGACGGATCTGCGGCCGGATCGGCCTTCAGCGCGCTGCAAAAGGGAATCAACGGACGACACTCACTGATGGTTCAGCCGCTTCGCATCCTCGTTGCCGACTCCAAGCCGGGCACGGCGCCGTTCATCCGGCGGACGGTGGCCCCGGTGAGAGCGGCTGACATCGTTGCCGTGGACTCCGCCGCGGAAGCGCGTCGGCGGCTGTCGGCGACGGATCTCTTCTACGATCTCGCCTTCATCGACATGGGCATCGACTCAGGCGGCACCGAACTCGTCCGCTGGATACGATCCGACGACGAGAGCCCGCGGCCGAACCTTCCCGTCGTCCTCATGTCCGAGACCGATGAGCCGGCCATCCCTGCCGCCGCGATCGATGCCGGAACCCGGCTCTTCCTCAGGAAGCCGTTCACGCAGGGCCGCGTGCTGGCGATCGTCGATCAGCTGCGCAGCGCGTATGCGAACTTCCTGGTGTGCCCGACTTATGTGGGCCCCGATCGCCGCGCGATGAAGCGGCCGGTCACGGTCGAGCGGCGTCTCGGCGGCTCGGGCATGACGCAGATCGTCGAGGATCCGTCGAGCTACAGAGGCGGCGACGACGCCATCGTGACGGTGTTCGACTACACCCGGCTCTCGCTTGCCGAGGCCGACTTGAGCAAGTTCCGCGACTTCCTGACCCGCGAGCATCTGAAGCAGGCCGTGTCGAACCTTTCGCGCGTGCGCGAGCAGGTCGTCTCGACGGTGATCCAGCAGCACAGGAACCTCGAGAACCAGCATGCGGCCTTGCGCGAGGGCGGCAGCGGCGATGAGCTCAAGGCCATGCATTCGACGGCGACGGACATCACCCAGCGCACCACCGCGGCCGGCTTCACCCTGATCTCCGCCATCGCCGGGTCGTTGCGCCACTACGCGTCCGGCGCCTACCGCATCTCGGCGCGGCTGATCGAGTTCCTGGGCTCGCACATCGCGGCCATCAGGTCGGCGCTGGTGCATCGTGTCTTCGATCCCGGCGGCGGCGTCGGCCAGTCGATCGTGTCGGCGGTGCGCAAGGCCGAGCACGTCTTCCGCCGGATGGCAGCACAGTCCCAGGCGGCGACTTAAGCGCCGTCGGCCGGCGTCGTTCCGTGCCGCTTAAGCGACGGTGACGAGCCGCGCCTTCTTCGCGCGGCGCGTGTGGTCGTGCTCACGGATGAAGGCCTTCACCACCGGCGCGATCTCGCGGCGCCAGCGGCCGCCGTTGAAGATGCCGTAGTGCCCGACGTTCCGCTGCAGATGGTACTTCTTCATCTCGGGCGGAAGGCCGGTCGCGAGATCGAGCGCGGCCCGGGTCTGGCCGACGCCGGAGATGTCGTCGAGCTCGCCCTCGATGCAGAGGATCGCAGAGCGCTTGATGGCGGCGGGGCGCACCGGATGCCAGCGATGGATCATCTTGCCGTTCGGCAGGTCGTGATCCTGGAACACGGTCTTGATGGTCTGCAGGTAGAACTCGGCCGGCAGGTCCATCACTGCCAGGTATTCCTCGTAGAAGGCGCGGCGCTTGTCGGCCTCCTCCTCGTCGCCCTGGACCAGGTGGTCGAACAGCTCGTTGAACGACTCCATGTGCTTGTCGAGGTTCATCGAGATGAAGTTGGTGAGCTGGATGAAGCCCGGATAGACTTGGCGGCCGGCGCCCGGATAGGGCGAAGGCACCTTGGTGATGACGTTCTTCTCGAACCAGTCGAGGCCGTGATCCTTGGCGAGCGTGTTCACGGCCGTCGGGTTCTCTCGGGTGTCGATCGGTCCGCCCATCAGCGTGATCGAGGCGGGCACGCAGAGATCGCCCCACTCGGACATGACCGAGACCGCGGCGATCACCGGCACGCTCGGCTGGCACACCGCGATCACATGGGTGTTGGGGCCGAGGAAGTGCAGGAAGTCGATGACGTAGTCGATGTAGTCGTTGAGATTGAACTGATCCGCCTGCACCGGGATCATCCGCGAATCCCGCCAGTCTGTGACGTAGACCTCGTGGTCCGGCAGCATCGCCTGCACGGTGCCGCGCAGCAGCGTCGCGTAGTGGCCCGACAGAGGCGCCACGATCAGGACCCGCGGGTCCTTCCGTTCCACGTCGCGCTTGAAGTGCAGCAGGTGGCAGTAGCTGCGCTTGACCACTGGCACGGTCTCGACCGCGACCTTGATCCCGTCGATCTCGGTCGCCGGCAGGTCCCACTCCGGCTTGCCGTAGCGCCGCGTCGCGCGCTCGAAAACCTCGGTCGCCGCCGCGATCTGCTGGCCGAGCGGGGTATAGGCGATCGGGTTCCAGGGAGCCCCGGCGATGAGACGCGTCGCCTGGGCAGCGCCGCGCCAGGGCATCATCGCGAGGCGCGCGAACTCGTGCATCTCATAAAGCATGGGTATTCCCTTAGCGGGATTCGGCCGGTCGCGGCCAGGGTTTCTGCGCCGGACGCATCTTCTCGTAGGCACGGGAGACTCGGAGAACGCCCAGATCGTCGAAGCGTTGCCCGACGATCTGAAGTCCGATCGGCAATCCTGCCCTGGTATAGCCGCAGTTGATCGAGGCGGCCGGCTGCTCCGACATGTTGAAAGCGACGGTGAAGGCGATGTGCTCCAGCGGCCTCAGGAAATCGTTGGTCGGGCTCGCCCATTCGGCGGCGTAGGCCACCACCGGAGATGTGGGCGACAGCACGTAGTCATAGGCGAGGCAGGCGTTGTTGGCGGCCGCCCGCATGATCATGAACTGGCTGAAGTTGCGGAACACGTCCTCCCCGGTCTGCCCTTCCGAGGACATCGCCCAGCCGGCGATGTAGGGCAGCACCTTGGCGCGGCGCTCCGCCGGCAGTGCCAGGAGGTCGATGCGCGCCCGCATCCGCCAGAAGTGGTCGGCGCCGTCCAGCATCTCGCGGGTGAAGAACGGCTTCATCGGCTCGATGATCGCGCCGGCCGCCTCCAGCGTGCGGGCGGCGGCCTCGACCGCGGCCGCCGTCTCCGGATCGACGGGAAGGCCGCAGCCGGCGTCCATCATCAACCCGAAGCGCAGACCCTTCACGTCGCGATCCAGGTTCAGCCAGTCATAGGCCTCGTAGGGAAGGCTCATATGGTCGCGCGCATCGGGCTTGGAGAGCTCGATCATCATCAGCGCCGAGTCCGCGACCGTGCGCGTCATCGGCCCGGCGACGCGGCCGATATAGGGCGGGTCGATCGGGATGCGCCCGAGGCTCGGCTTCAAGGTGAAGAGGCCGCACCAGCTGGCCGGAAGCCGGACCGAGCCGCCGATGTCGGTGCCGATGTGCAGCGGGCCATATCCGGCCGCTGCCGCCGCGCCTGCGCCGGCGCTGGAGCCGCCGGGATTCTTCGTCAGGTCCCAGGGATTGCGGGCCAGCGCATGAAAGCTCGAAAGGCCCGATGACAGCATGCCGTAGTCCGGCATCGTGGTCTTGCCGAGGATGACGGCGCCGGCTTCCCGCGAGCGCGCCGCCGGCGGCGCGTCGGCCGGTGCCGGCTTCAGCTCTGTCGCCGCCGTGCCCAGCGGCACCGGCACGCCCTTGGTCGCGATGTTCTCCTTGATGGTGATCGGCACGCCGTCGAGGCCGCCCGTGGGCTCGCCCTTCTGCCAGCGGGCTTCGGCGCCCTTCGCCGAGGCCAGCGCGCCCTCGGGATCGAAGGCGTACATCGCGTGCAGCTTGGGCTCGCAGCGCTCGATCCAGGACACCACGTCCTTGGCGACGTCGAGCGGGGAGAGGGTCTTGCGGCGGTACTGATCGAGAAGCTCGAGCGCGCTCAGATCATGCAGGTCGGTCATCGTCTCGCTCGCGA
This sequence comes from Alphaproteobacteria bacterium, assembly GCA_964201945.1. Classification (GTDB taxonomy): domain Bacteria; phylum Pseudomonadota; class Alphaproteobacteria; order SHVZ01; family SHVZ01; genus SHVZ01. Next base: position 1,441 of record CAXNIC010000129.1, on the reverse strand, counting down.
ATGGCAGAAGGTCGGCCCCATTATCACACGACCGGCGGCGGTCGCCGCATTTGGCGCCCGACTCTGAGTCCGCTCGGCAACAGAAGCGGCTAACTAGCTGAATTTCCTTGACGGAAACGATTCGGTCATGCGAATCGTTGCGCATGGTGATTCGGCAGATGATTCGTCGGGGCGTGGCGAGGATCGTCGGTCCGCTGATCGGCTGCCTGGCCGTCGCCTACTTCGCCTATCACCTGGTCAACGGCGAGCGCAGCCTGCTCGCCTGGCGGCATATGGACAGCGAAATCGCCGAAGCCGAAAACCGCCTGACCCAGCTGCAGGACGAGCGCGTGACGATGGAACGTCGCGCCAGCCTGCTCAGGCCCGATCACCTGGATCCCGACATGCTGGAGGAGCGCGCCCGCGCCATCCTCAACTTCGCGCGTCCGGACGAGATGGTGATCCTGGCGCCGAGGAAGCCGAAGGGCTGAACCTCGGCTAAGCTTCTCCCTCGAGGAGGAGCCATGACCCGGCCCATCGTCTACGGCGCCCGCTACAGCGTCTATGTTCGCATCGTGCTGCTGACCCTGCGGGAGAAGGGCGTCGCCCACGACGTCGTCGAGGTCGACGTCTTCGCCGAGGGCGGGCCGCCGGCGGAGCATCTCGTCCGTCATCCCTTCGGCAAGATCCCGTCCTTCGAGCATGACGGCGTCCATCTCTACGAGGCCGCTGCGATCGCGCGCTATGTCGACGAGGCGTTTCCCGGAACCTCGTTGCAGCCGGCCGACCCGCTTGCACGCGCGAAGATGGCGCAGGCGATCGGTCTCCTCGACAGCTATGCCTACCGGCCCTGGGTCTGGGGTCTCTATGTCGAGCGCGTGTCCAAGCCCAAGCGCGGTGCGGTTTCCGACGAGGCGAGGATCGCCGAGTCCCTGGCGAAGGGCGAGACCGCGGCCGCGGCGCTGGAGGCGATCCTCGGCAGCCGGCGCTTCCTTGCCGGCGACGCGCTCAGCCTCGCCGACCTGCATGCGGCGCCGATGGTCGAATACCTGGTGAAGGCGCCGGAAGGGGCGGCGCTCCTCGCCCGGCATCCGCGGCTCGAAACCTGGTGGCGCGAGCTGGCGAAGAGGCCGTCGGTGAGTGAAATCTGCATCTAGCTGTTTTTCATAAACAGACAAGTCAGTATAATTCGACTGTTCATCTCGCGTCCGCGATGAATGCCGCCGGGCAAGTCTCTATCGCTGGGGAGGGGGGATGATCAGGTTTGTTTCTCGAAGAGCAGCCTCTAAGTAATAAAAAGACGCTTTGCCGATGTTTTTGTCATGATTCAAAGAAAAGCCATTGCTGCGCCGCAACAGGATTACTTTGGCCGCCTTGTCAGGGCCTAGGATTGGCGCTACGTCTTTAAGTCAATGAACCGCGCTCCAAAGGGCTCGGGGGGAGTGACAATGGCAAAGACCAA
>CAXNIC010000128.1:0-12715 GCA_964201945.1 Alphaproteobacteria bacterium | reverse complement strand
CTCTCTATACTTGCTAAAGGACGACCTCCCATGACGACGGGAACTGTAAAGTGGTTCAACTCCCAGAAGGGCTTCGGCTTCATTCAGCCGGAGACCGGCGATAAGGACGTCTTCGTCCATATCAGTGCGGTCGAGCGTGCCGGCCTGGGTTCCCTCAACGAGGGCCAGAAGGTGACGTTCGACATCGTCGCCGACAAGCGTTCCGGCAAATCCTCCGCCGAGAACCTGCGCGCCGAATAGGCGCCCCTGAAGGATCGCGACGCCTTGACCACGGATGTACTGGCAGGGCTGACGCGGTCTTAAAGGACGATGGACCCCGACGATCGCGCCACCCTGACCACGGATGTACTGGCAGGGAGGAAGCGGTCGTCGAGCTCCGCAGCGCGGGCCGAAAGGCCCGCGTTTTCGTTTAGGGTCTTGGTTAACGCCTGTCTTTTGCATCCGCAGCGCCTCCGCGATAAAATCTGCCCATGAGCCCGATCGCCGCTTACGCCAACGCCCCCCAGCCGCTCCAGCCGGTCGCCCCGATCGTGGGCCGTTCCGGCGGCGAGCAGAGCGAGGGCGGGAAGAGCCAATTCCAGGCTTCCGACGTCCACTCGCATGGCGAGCTGGCGTCGACATGTCCGACCTGCGGACACACGCTCAACCTTTCCGTCTGATCCGGCCACGTGACCGAGCAGGCTGACGTCGTCATCATCGGCGGCGGCGGTGTCGGTTCGGCCGTCGCCTATCAGCTGACCGCCCGGCCCGACTTCAAGGGATCGGTGGTCGTCGTCGAGCGCGACCCGACCTACGCGACCGCCTCCACCGCGCTCTCCGCCGGCGGCGTCCGCCAGCAGTTCTCGACGCCTGAGAACATCCGCCTCTCGCTCTACGGCGCCCATTTCATCCGCGACATCGGCCGGCTGCTCGAGGTCGAGGGCGACAAGCCCAACATCAACTTCATCGAGGGCGGGTACCTCTTCCTCGCCTCGGCCTCCGGCGTGCCGGTGCTGGAAGCCAATCACGCCGTGCAGAAGGCCGAGGGCGCCGACAATGCGCTGCTGGATGCGGCGGCGCTGAAGGCGCGCTTCCCCTGGCTCAATCCGGAGGGCCTGGCGCTGGGCTCGCTCGGCCTGTCGATGGAAGGCTGGTTCGATCCCTATGGATTGCTGCAGGCGCTGAAGCGGAAGGCGCGGTCCCAGGGCGTTCGCTACATCAACGATACCGTCGCCGGCCTCGATCGCGCGGGCGATCGCGTCCAGGGTGCGCGCCTTGCCTCCGGTGGACGCATCGAGGCGAAGTGGATCGTCAACGCGGCCGGGCCGCAGGCGGGCCGGGTCGCCGCCCTGGCCGGGCTCGAGCTCCCGGTGGTGCCGAAGAAGCGCTTCGTCTACGTCTTCGACTGCCGGGACAAGCTCACGCCCCGGCTACCGCTGCTGATCGACCCGACCGGTGTCTGGGTCCGGCCGGAAGGAGCGGGCTATATCGGCGGCATCTCGCCGCCCGAGGACCAGGACCCGGACTCAGACGATCTCGAAATCTCCTACGATCTCTGGGAGGAGATCGTGTGGCCGACGCTCGCCGAGCGCATCCCGGCCTTCGAGGCGGTGAAGCTGCAGCGGGCATGGGCCGGACACTACGACTACAACACACTCGATCAGAACGGCATCATCGGCCCGCACCCGGACGTGCCGAACCTCATCTTCGCCAACGGCTTCTCCGGCCACGGCATCCAGCAGGCCCCGGCCACCGGACGGGCCATCGCGGAGCTGATCGTGGATGGCCGGTTTACGACGATCGATCTCGCGAGGTTTGGGTATGCGAGGATTCGCGAGGGCAGGGCGCTGACGGAGCTCAACGTCGTCTGAGCGTCTTCGCCTCGCGAAGCCCTCTCGACGCTCGCTTGATGCGGGCTGCTTCCGCTAAGGCTGACGTGCGCAAGAGCGCACTTGCGCCTTAGCTCCGCATCCCACGCTCGCGAAGTCGACGATCAAAATGAAATCCCTCCTTTGCTTCAGCGGGGAGGGCCGCGAGCGCGGAACGCGGAGCTAAGGCGCAAGTGCGCTCTTGCGCACGTCAGCCTTAGCGGAAGCGGGCTGCACCAAGCGAGCGACCGTGGCCTTAGAGCTTCTTCTCCATATCCACGAATGTCGGCCATGCGTAGCCCGGATGCGCGTGCTCGGCGGTCTCGACGAATCCGCAGGCGGCGAAGAGCTTGCGGTTGTCGTGGAGCACCAGGCGCGTCGAGAGATGCAGGCGTGGGAGGTTGCGCGCCCTCGCTTCTGCTTCGGCCGCCGCCAGCATGCGCTTCGCCAGGCCTCGTCCACGGAAATCCGGGTGCACGGCGACGCGCCCAATGTAGAGGCCGCCGTCTGTCTCTGACCACAGGAGACACGCCGCGGGTCCTTCGGCCAGGACCCCGCCGCCACCTTCAGCAAAGTGCTGCGTGAGATTTTGCGCCGTCTCCTTCAGTGCCGATGGCAGCGGATCGGTCACCACCGTCTGCCGCGCGAAACAGAAGCGGATGAAGTCGGCGAGCGCATCGGCATCCGCAGGCGTCGCCGGACGCAATGGAGGCGAGGCAATCATCGGCGCCAAGCCCCCACCCCCCGCCCTCCCCCGCCCTGCGGTCGAGGGAGGGAGCTTTCTTGAAACCCTCCCTCGGCGAAGCCGGGGGAGGGAAGGGTGGGGGCGAGCGAGCGAAGCGAGCGTCTCATGCGTCGAGCGCTTGCCACTCGCCGCTGTCGATCGAGCGGCGCATCGCATCCAGCCGGCGCATGGCGGCGACGCCGTCTGAGATCTCCGGCACGTCCGCCGCCTCGCCCTTCACGCGGGCGAGGAATCCCTGGAGGAGGGCGCGGTAGCCCTTGTGGTCTTCGTCGGCGGCAACCGTCGGGTTCGGCTCCCACACCAGGGTGTCCGCCGTATCGTTCAGCGTGGCGTCCGGGTCGTCGACCTTGAAGGCCGGATCGCGCACGTAGCGCACCTCGGTCACATTCCTGACCTCGACACGTCGGTGGTCGCCCATCGCCTGCCACCATTCGACCGGCGCGCCGCGGGACTGCAGCGTTCCCATCGCCAGCGTCGCGAGCGCGCCCGAGCGGCAGTCGAAGTCGACATGCAGCAACAGGCGGCCGGGTGAGGCCTCGTGCTTGCGGACGCGAAGGCCCGTAAGCGGCCCCATCAGCCAGGGCACCAGGTCGAGATAATGGACGCAGTGATGCAGGTAGAAGCCGGCATAGTCCGGGTTGCCCTGGAAATAGGTCGGCGCCGTCATGTAGTGGCCGAGGAATCCGGCGAGCGGCCCGAACTCCGGCCGTCTCGTCACGTTCCAGGCGATGCGGTTGGCGGTCGAGTGCCGCTTCATGAAGCCCACCACCGCCGGCCGCTTCGCCCGCTCGGCCGCGGCGAGGATCGCCTCGGCCTCGGCGGCGGTCGCCCCTGGCGGCTTCTCGATGAAGACAGGCAGGCCGCGAGCCAGCGCCAGCGGCGCCAGCGCGGCATGGACGGCCGGGCTGACGGCGATGCCGACGGCATCGAGGCCGGGATGGGCGAGGAGATCCCGAGCCTCGGCGTAAGCGGTTGCCGCCGGGGCCAGGAGGCGGCCGCGAGCGAGCGCGCCGGCGTCCGGATCGGCGATCGCGGCCACCTCGCATCCAAGCCCCGCCAGCTTCGGCAGGAGCATCGCCGAGGCATGACGGCCGAGCCCGACCCAGCCGATCTTCAGTCGCGTTTCCAAGCTCATAGGGCCAGTCTGCCCGGCCGGGAATCCGCCGTCGAGCGCGTCTTGTCTCCGGCCGTCACCGTCTTGTCTCCGATCGGGATGAACCCGGGCTGGTAGCGTCCGAGTTGCAAATTAGGAGATTTCAAAAGTGACCCGAGGAGAGGCCGCCATCGGCTCTTCGTCGGACCTGCTGGTCCGCCTGCGCGAGGGGACCGCCGGATCCCATATCCGACTGGAAGAGGCGCTGGGGATCCTGAATCTCCCGCTCGCCCGCGACCGGTTCGTGGTCCTGCTCGAACGCTTCCACGGCTTCCACGCGGTCTGGGAGCCGGCGGTCGCGCCGTGGTTCGAGCCCGCCTTCCTGTCTCCGCGTCGCCGGACCCATCTGCTCGAGGCCGACCTCGCCTCCCTCGGCCGCTCGCTCGAGGCGGCGCATCCGCTCCCCTGCGCCGCGGCGGCGGATCTCGCCCGGACCGCGGAGCAGGCGCTCGGGTCCCTCTATGTGATGGAAGGCTCGACGCTGGGCGGCCAGGTCATCAGCCGCGGCTTCGCCGGCACCGTCTGGGCCGAGGGGCTCCGCTACTTCAATCCCTATGGCCGCGGAACCGGCGGCATGTGGGCGGCATTCAAGGCCATGGTGCAGCAGAGATCGAACGGGACGACCGATCCCAAGATCATGGCTGGGGCAATCGCAACCTTCGAGCTGCTCCAGGACTGGCTGAGGCCGGCATTCCGCGAGGCGGAGTGAGCCTAACCATGGACGGCGCGCACCCGGACTTCGCCGACTGCGCCAGCGAGCCGATCCGCGTTCCCGGCGGCATCCAGGCGCATGGCGCCCTGGTGGTCGTCGACCCCGACAGCCTCCGCGTCCTCCAGGCCAGCGCCAATGCCGAGACCGTCCTCGGCCTCCGCCTCGTTCCCGGCCAGGTCTCCACCATCCATGCGATTCCCGGCACCGACGTCGACCCGATGATCGGCGAGATGCTGCGCTGGCTCCGGGGCGGTGCCGAGTCGACGTTCCTCAGGACGGCGCGGCTCGCCCGCCGCCACACGCAGGTGATCGGCCATCGCACGCCCCAGGGCGTGATCCTGGAATTCGAGGAAGGGCCTGAGCACGAGAACGAGACCCTGGCGGCGCTCTATCCCAGGCTCGGCCGCTTCGTGAACGCCATCGAGCCGGTTACCGACATCCGTGCGATCGCCGCCACCGCCGCGCGCGAGACCCGCGAGATCACCGGCTTCAACCGCGTGCTGGTCTACAGCTTCGATGAGGAGTGGAACGGCACGGTGATCGCCGAAGACGGCGACGGCGTGCTGCCCTCCTATCTCGATCTCCGCTTCCCGGCTTCCGACATTCCGGCGCAGGCGCGCGAGCTCTACCGGCTGAACCGGCTCCGCCTGATTCCCGACGTCGACTACCTGATCTCGCCGATCGTGCCGGCCGCGAGCCCGGCCGACGGCCGGCCGCTCGATCTCAGCTTCGCTGGCCTTCGCAGCGTCTCGCCGGTGCATCTGCAATACATGCAGAACATGGAGACGGCGGCCTCGATGTCGATCTCCATCCTGGTCGACGGCAAGCTCTGGGGCCTGATCTCCTGCCACAACCGCGCCCCGAAGCGGGTCAACGCGCAGGTACGCACCGCCTGCGACTTCCTCGGTCAGACGCTGTCGCTGCAGATCGGCGCCCGCGAGCGCCACGCGCATGCGAGCCGGCGGATCGAGCTGAAGCGGACCGAGAGCGAGCTGCTCGCGAGACTGGCGAACTCGGACAGCTTCGAGGCGGGTCTCGCCGCCAATCCGGAAGCGTGGATGGGCTTGACCGGTGCCCAGGGCGCCGCGGTGGTGCTGGACGGCGAGGTAAAGACGACGGGGCGCACGCCGACGCCGGCGCAGCTTCGCCAGCTCGCCGCTTGGCTCGAGGACAATGCCGAGGACGACGTCTTCGTCACCCGTTCCCTGAGCGAAAGCTGGCCCGAGGCCGAGGCCTTCACCGATGTCGCGAGCGGCCTGATCGCCGCTTCGATCTCGCAGATCCGGGCGAGCTACGTCATGTGGTTCAGGCCCGAGGTCGTGCACACCGTCACCTGGGGCGGCGATCCCAGGAAGGCGATGGCGCCCGGCCCCGACCGGCGCTTCGGCCCCCGCCGTTCCTTCGAGCGCTGGAAGGAAGTGGTGCATCGGCGAAGCCAGCCCTGGTCGGCGGCGGAGACCGCGAGCGCCGCCGACTTCAGGAACGCCATCGTCAATTTCGTGCTGCGCCAGGCCGAGCAGCGGGCCCAGCTCAGCGACGAGCTGGCGCGCAGCAACCGCGAGCTCGAGTCCTTCTCCTATTCGATCTCCCACGATCTCCGCGCGCCGTTCCGGCACATCGTCGGGTATGCGGAGCTTCTGTCAGAGCGCGAGAGCCAGCTGGACGAGAAGTCGCGGCACTATCTCGACAGCATCGTCGAGGCGGCGCTCTCCGCCGGGCGCCTGGTCGACGATCTCCTGAGCTTTTCCCAGCTCGGCCGGCAGAGCCTGTCGCCGATCGCGGTAGACATGAACAAGCTGATCGAAGAGACGCGGCAGTCGCTGCTGCCCGATGCCGCCGGCCGCGAGGTCGAATGGCGGATCGGCAACCTGCCCGCCGCCTGGGGCGACGGCATCCTGCTGCGCCAGGCCCTGCTCAACCTGATGGACAATGCCTTGAAGTACTCGCGCACCCGCAGCCCGGCGGTGATCGAAGTCCGCGGCGACGATCGCCCGGAAGAGACCGTCTATACGATCCGCGACAACGGCGTCGGCTTCGACATGGCCTATCTCGCCAAGCTGTTCGGCGTCTTCCAGCGCCTGCATCGCAGCGAGGACTTCGAGGGCACCGGCATCGGGCTCGCCATCGTCAAGCGCGTGATCGAGCGCCATGGCGGCTGGATCCGCGCCGAAGGCGAGACCGGCGAGGGCGCCACCTTCACGTTCGGGCTGCCGAAGCAGGAGGCCGTGAATGGCTGACCTCCGCCCGATCCTGCTGGTCGAGGACAATGCCAAGGACCTGGAGCTGACCTTGGCGGCGCTGGCGAAATGCCAGCTCGCCAACTCGATCGTCGTGGTGCGCGACGGCGCCGAGGCGCTCGACTATCTCTACGAGCGCGGCGGTCATTCCGGCCGCACCCCGGGCGACCCCGCGGTGGTGCTGCTCGACCTCAAGCTGCCCAAGGTCGACGGGCTCGAAGTGCTGGCCCAGGTGAAGGGCGACCCCGACCGCCGGCAGATCCCGGTGGTGATGCTGACGTCATCCCGCGAGGAACGCGACCTGATCCAGAGCTATGAGCGGGGCGTCAACGCCTTCGTGGTGAAGCCGGTCGACTTCAATGCCTTCTTCGAGGCGATCCAGGACCTCGGCATGTTCTGGGCGGTCCTCAACGAGCCGCCGCCGCGAGGCGTCGTTGGGAGATAGCCGCACAGACACCGTCGTGCCGCGTCTTCGGATCCTCCTCCTCGAAGACAGCGACATCGACGCCGAGCTGCTGCAGAGCCATCTCGACAAGGCCCGCCTCGCCTACGACATCGATCGCGCAGTCGACCAGAAGAGCTTCCTCGCCGGCATCGAGGCGCGGCCGGACATCGTTCTCGCCGACTACTCGCTTCCCGACTTCGACGGCCTCTCCGCGCTCGAGATCGCGCGAAAGCAGATTCCGGACACGCCCTTCATCTTCGTCTCCGGCGTGGTCGGCGAGGAGTTCGCCACCAATGCCTTGAAGCGCGGCGCCGTCGACTACGTGATGAAGCGGAACCTGACGCGGCTGGCAGCCGCCGTCTCCCGCGCCGTCGCCGAGACGCATGAGCGGAGCGAGCGGCGCCTGGCCGAGGCGGCGCTGCATACCAGCGAGATCGGCATCCGCATGGCGATGACCGCAGCCCAGCTCGGCAGCTGGCGCTACGAGCCGCGCAGCCGCCGCCTCACCTGGGATGCTCGCTGCAAGACGCTCTACGGACTTCGTCCCGATGCCGAGGTCGACTTCGACATCTTCCTCCGCCACTGCCATGCCGACGACCGCGAGCGGATGAAGGCCGCGCTGGACGCGGCGACCGATCCGGCCGGCGACGGCGAGGTCGACCAGGAGCACCGCACCGTCGGGCTCGACGGCCGGGTGCGCTGGGTCGCGGTCCGTGGCCAGGCGATCTTCGTGAATGGTGTCTGCACCGAGTTGATCGGGGTCCTTCGCGACATCACCGACCAGAAGCGCGCCGAAGAAGAGATGCGGCGCGCCAACAAGGTGCTGGAGGCGCGCGTCGCCCAGCGCACGCGCGAGCGCGACCGCATCTGGCTCTTGAGCAAGGACCTGCTCGCGGTCGGCACCTTCGACGGCCGGCTCCGCACCGTGAACCCGGCGTGGACGGAGATGCTGGGCCATGATCCGAAGGCGCTGCTGGCATCGTCCTTCTTCGATCTGCTGCATCCGGACGATCTCGAGCGCGGCTCGGAGGTGATCCGCAGCCTGCAGGAAGGGCGCGTCTCCCAGCGCTTCGAATGCCGGGTCAAGCGCGCCGATGGCGGCTATCGCTGGATCTCCTGGACCGCCGTGCCCGAGGCCGGGACGGTTTATGCCATCGGCCGCGACGTGACCGAGGAGAAGACGAACACCGAAGAGGTCGCCTCGGCCAACCGCCAGCTCCGATCCGAGATCGCCGAGCGCGAGCGGGTCGAGGCGACGCTGCGCCAGATGCAGCGGCTGGAGGCCGTGGGCCAGCTCACCTCCGGCGTGGCGCACGACTTCAACAATCTGCTGACCGTCATCCTCGGCAATGTCGGCTTCGTCGAGAAGGAGCTGAAGGGACTGGGCATCGAGGGAAAGACGCTGACCCGGCTCTCGCATATGCGGACGGCGGCGCAGCGCGGCGCCAAGCTGACCGCGCAGCTGCTGGCCTTCTCCCGCCGCCAGCGGCTGGAGCCGAAGCCGATCGACCTGAACGAGACCGTCGCCGGCATGCGCGAACTCTTGCAGAGCACCATGGGCGGCAGCATCCGCATCGACACCGAACTCAAGCCCGGCCTCTGGCAGGCGCTGGTCGATCCGACGCAGATCGAGCTGATCATCCTCAACCTCGCGATCAATGCGCGGGACGCGATGGAGGTCGGCGGCAGCCTGACCGTCGAGACCGCGAACGTGACGCTCACCCAGTCGCCGAAGCGCCCGGAGGAGCCGGGTCCGGGCGACTACGTCACGCTCTCGGTCTCCGATACCGGCATCGGCATGACCGAGGAGGTGCTGGCCCGCGCGGTCGAGCCCTTCTTTACCACCAAGGAGGTCGGCAAGGGCTCCGGTCTCGGCCTCGCCCAGGTCTACGGCTTCGCCAAGCAGTCGGGCGGCGGCATCCGCATCGACACGCATGTAGGCGAGGGCACGTCGGTCTCGGTCTACCTGCCGCGCGCCGCCGAACAGGCCGCCACCGAAGAGGTGGATGCCGGCGGGACCGCGATCGCCATCGCCGAAGGGCACCAGAAGATCCTGCTGGTCGACGACGACAGCGCCGTCCGCGACGTCACTTCGGCGACGCTGCAGGAGATGGGCTACACCGTGGTCGAAGCCGGAAGCGGCGGCGCCGCGCTGGATGCGATCGACAGCGATCCCGACATCGACCTGCTGCTGCTCGACTACGCCATGCCGGGTATGAATGGCGGCGAAGTCGCCCGCCAGGTGCGCTCCAAGCGCCCCTCGCTCTCCATCCTGTTCGTCACCGGCTATGCCGACCTGGAAGCGCTGACCGACATCGGCGAGGACCGCATCGTCCAGAAACCCTTCCGCGACGACGAGCTCGCCGCCAAGGTCAGGCAGGCCATCGGCAGGCCGTGGGCGAAGCTGGACGGGACTGTAGCGAGGTAGCGGGCGACGCCCCCCCAAGCGAGGGTCCGCAGATCCCTTATCCGCCCGCCGCGGCCAAATATTTCCGAAGAAGGCGAACACTCCGCGCGATATCCGCATCCTCGTTCCGCGAAGGCGGCCGCCATTGCGCCAGCGGCACGCCGATGCGCTCATCCTCGCGGCGGAAGGGCTCGAGGGTGATCGGTCCGCGATAGTGGATCTGCGCCAGGCCATGGCAGACCGTCGCCCAGTCGACATGGCCGGTGCCGAGGAACCCGCGGTGATTCTCGTTCGCCTGGAAATGGACGAGATGCTTTCCGCAGGTGCGGATCGCGTCCGCCATGTCGCCTTCCTCCATGTTCATGTGGAAGGTGTCGAGCATGACGCCGAGGCCGGGGACGCGGGCGAGGCCGATCAGCTCGACCGCCTGGCGGGCGGTGTTGACCATGTCGGTCTCGAAGCGGTTCAGCGGCTCGATCGCCAGCACCACGTCCTGGGAGGCGGCGTAGGCGCCGGCCTCGGCCAGGGCCTCGGAGGCCCAACCGACGCGGGACGTGCGCTTGGCCTCGTCCACCGGTGCCGGGGCGCGGCCGGCGAAGACCAGCGGCGCGCCGTAGATCGGCCCGCCGACGATGCGCGCCCCCATTGCGACGGCGACGTCGACGCAGCGCTTCAGATACTCGCGCCCCGCCTTCCTTGAGGCCCCGTCGTCGGAGGTGGGATCGCGCGCCGGGTTCATGCGGGCGGCCAGCGCCACGGCAAGCCCGGCGCCCTCGATCGCGGCGCGCAGCTCACCGATCGGAACCTCGCCCGGTTCCGGCACCAGCATCTCGACGAAGTCGAGCCCGGCCGCGCGCACGCGTTGGAACAGCGGGAACTGCGCCGCCGTGAACGGCCGCGCATAGGACATCGAGATGATGCCGATGGGGTTCATGCGAGTGCTCGTGCTGAAGCGCCCCCACCCCATCCCTCCCCCGCGCTTCGCACGAGGGAGGGGGCACGAAGTCGGAACCCTCCCTCGGCGAAGCCGGGGGAGGGCAGGGTGGGGGCTTGGCGCATGTGAAGACTCAAACCGGCGGCTTGCCGAGCGGGGCGCCGGCGCCGGTGCGCTCGACGATCAGGCCGTAGTGCTCGGGCCTCCGGTGCTTGGCGAAGTTGAAGATCGAGTCCTTGTAGGTCTTGCAGCGGTCGAGGTCGCAGAGCGCCACCGCCACCTCGTCGCCGAGCGTGGTGCATTGCGCCACGATCTCGCCCGACGGCGCGATGATGCAGCTCTGGCCGATCTGGTCGACGCCTTCCTCGACCCCGGCCTTGGCGACGCCCACCACCCAGGTGCCGTTCTGGTAGGCGCCGGACTGCATCGAGAGATGGTTGTGGAAGTTGTTGAGGTCGTCGGTCTCCGGCATCGCCGGGTTGTGCACCGGCGTGTTGTAGCCCAGCATGACGATCTCGACGCCCTGCAGGCCCATGACGCGATAGGTCTCGGGCCAGCGGCGGTCGTTGCAGACGGCGAGGCCCATTTTGCCGCCCATCGTCTCCCACACCGGGAAGCCCAGATTGCCGACCTCGAAGTAGCGCTTCTCCAGGTTCTGGAACGGATAGCCCGGCTTGTAGTCGGTGACGCCCGGCAGGTGGATCTTCCGGTACTTGCCGACGATGCGGCCCTGCTTGTCGACCAGGATGGCGGTGTTGAAGCGGCGCTTCTTGCCTGAAGAGAAATCCAGTTCGCAGTATCCCAGCTTGAAGCCCATGCCCATCTTCTTCGCCGCGTTGAACAGCGGCTGGGTCGCGGGTCCCGGCATCTCGCGCTCGAAATAGCTGTCGAGCTCGTCCTCGTCCTCGATCCACCAATGCGGGAAGAAGGCGGTCAGCGCCGCCTCGGTGTAGACGATGAGGTCGGCGCCCATGCGCTTGCCCGTCTCCATCATCGCGATGAGACGCGCGACCACCTCCTGGCGCGGCTGCGTCTTCGGGATCGGTCCCATCTGGGCGGCGGCGACGACGAGCGAGCGGGACATGCAGCACCTCGAGAAAGATCCAGGCGACGCCGACTATGGCGGCGAAACGGGGCCGCCTCAATTCCAATGTCGGCGCCCGCGAATTGACAGCCTCGCCGGCCCGGCGCCAGTCTGTCCGCCAGCTCGAAAAGGAATGCCGATGAAGAGTCTCCTGGCCGTGATCGCGGTCGGCCTGCTGGCCGGCGCCTGTGCGCCGGTCTCGACCGCGCCCTCGTCCGGTCTCTCGCCGGCGCGCATCGCCGAGATCGTCGCGAGCCCGGACCGCAGCGCCGCCGACCGCACCAACGACCGGCGCCGGAAGCCGGAGGAGATGCTGGTCTTCGTCGCCCCGCGTCCCGGCATGATCGCGCTCGATCTCAGCGCCGCCGGCGGCTACACCACCGAGCTTCTCGCCAGGTCGATCGGACCCACGGGCAAGGTCTATGGCCAGGCGCCGGTGCGCGATCCCAACCGCGCGCCGCCACGCCCGGCCGCGCCGGAAGGCAACAGCAACCCGTCGGCGACGCCGGCCCCGGCAGCGGCCGCTCCGGCGCCGCCGCGCCCCTCCGCCGTGGCGCTGGCCGACCGGGATGCGGCGATGAAGCGGGCCGGCGTCGCGGCAGCGCCGATCGTCGCCGTGCCGCAGCCGTTCGAGGATCCGGTTCCGGTCGCGGTCCTGCCCGGCAGCCTCGACCTCGCCACCCTGATGTTCAACTACCACGACCTCGGATTCATGGGCGTCGACCGCGCGGCGATGAACCGGGCGGTGTTCCGCGCGCTGAAATCCGGCGGCGCTTACGTGATCGCCGACCATGCCGGCCGGCCCGGCACCGGCATCTCCGAATCCGGCACCTTGCATCGCATCGAGGAGGCGTTCCTGAAGGCCGAGGTCGAGGCGGCCGGGTTCAGGCTCGCGGCCGAGGGGATGTTCCTTCGCAACCCCAACGACCCGCGTGACAAGAACACGCCCGACCCGCCGCAGCCGAAAGACGAGTTCGTACTGAAATTCGTGAAGCCCTGAGAGTGTAAATTCGCGCGCAATAGTGACCCCCTGAGGGGCGGTTTTCGCGTCCAATTCTGACCCCCTCTAACGCTGTGTGTCAGCGTCCCTTCCTTTTGCCGGGAAGGGTGTCGGGGGATGGTCGGCGTGGACAAGATCGGCGAGATACGAC
>CAXNIC010000127.1:0-12728 GCA_964201945.1 Alphaproteobacteria bacterium | reverse complement strand
TCGTATCTCGCCGATCTTGTCCACGCCGACCATCCCCCGACACCCTTCCCGGCAAAAGGAAGGGACGCTGACACACAGCGTTAGAGGGGGTCAGAATTGGACGCGAAAACCGCCCCTCAGGGGGTCACTATTGCGCGCGATTTTACATCTCGTCGGCATCGCACTCCCGCGAGCGTAGTCCGCGACAGTGCAGATCGCTGTTTTTTGATAGGCGCGAGAGGCCGGAGTTGTAGATGTCCGACAAGCCCAACGACACGCCGCTTGCGATGTCCTCGATGAAGCGAGGCAGGATCATGCAGTTGTCGTCGAGAGGAACATAGTCCGAGACGTACCCATTGATGGTGAGCTGGGGCTTGGCAAACCCTCGCGCAAGATCGGTGGGTCCTGACGAACTGCCGATCATGAACGTGCAATGCGCGATGGCATAGGGGTCAAGCAACGGAGCGTAGTTCGGGTGGTGCGGGCCATCGACCACGCCCGGTCCCATCGAGGGCAACGGACGCATGGTACGATCTCCGATCCGCACCACAGTATGACCCTGTCGCACAAGCCATCGGATCGCCGGCAGGTAGTTTTCGATACTGTTGTTGCGGAAATCGGTGTCCGGCATCGTCGGGTGGTAGCCGGATTCGCGGACGTGCAAGACGACCAGCGAGGCCGATTGCGTGATGCCCAGCCGCCGCCTGAGTACGAGGCCTTCTTCTTCTTCCGCTTCGGTCAGATACGTCGTTGCACGCGGGCCGCCGCGCATCTGCGCCTCGGAGTAGCGTTCCCTCGGGAGAGATCCCCGGAAACTCGGGACCAGGGTCCAGTCGTTACCCTTGATGACGATCCCGGGACGAAAGTTGAAGTTGATGAGCTGATAGAGTTCCCGCCAAACGGGATCGATACTTAAGTTGTAGCAGCCGCGCGTCGCGACATCGCGAAAGGCCCAATTGATCTTCGATTGGAGCGTTGCCGCGAGCAGGAAGATCTGATGATTATCATCGTAGAGATACTTCAGAATATGCGACTGCTCGGAGACGTTGCCGAGGTACTCGCGGCCAAAGAGAGGGTAGAGAATGGCTTCGCGGTCATCTCTAAGAGGTTCGATCTTCTGTAGGGCGTAGTTGACGACCTTTGCCAGCGCGTCATTGATGGGCTCGAGCTCGCTCGTCGGCGACGTAGGCTGCTCCAAGGGCTGCATGTAGATCCGGCCTAGGACTTGGCCGGGGTCTTCGCCGCTTCCTCCGCCACCAGCTCCTTCTTCGACAGCTTCCCGATCAGCGTCTTCGGCAAGGCGGCTCGGAACTCGATCTCACGCGGAATCTCGATCGGGTTGAGCTTGTCCTTGAGGAAAGCCATCAGCTCGTCGGAAGTCAGAGTCTTGCCGGCCAGCAGCTTGACGAAGGCCTTGGGAGTCTGGCCGCGATAGCTGTCGGCGATGCCGATCACCGTGCATTCCTCGACGTCCGGATGCTGGTAGATCGCCTCCTCGACGACTCGCGGGTAGACGTTGAAGCCGCTGCAGAGGATCAGGTCCTTGATGCGGTCGACGATGAAGAAATAGCCGTCCTCGTCCATCATCGCGATGTCGCCGGTCCTGAGCAGGCCGTCGACCATCTGCTGCTGGGTCGCCTCGTGCCGGTTCCAGTACCCGGCCATCACCTGCGGTCCGCCGATGCAGATCTCGCCGCGCTCGCCGCGGGGAGCCACCTTCTTCGGATCGGCGATGTCGCGGAGTTCGAGCCGGGTCAACGGCAGCGGCAGGCCGATCGAGCCGGCCTTGTTGACGCCGCCGAGGGGGTTGCATGTGGCGACCGGCGAGCTCTCGGTCAGGCCATAACCTTCGACCAGATGGCAGCCGGTCACCTGCTCGAAGCGCTGCTTGACCTCGAGCGGCAGCGGCGCGCCGCCGGAGATGCAGTTGCGGACCGAGGAGAGATTGCGGGGTTGCTTGGCGACGGAGGTATTGAAGGCCGTGTACATGGTCGGCACGCCGGCGACGAAGGTGGTCTTCTTGGTCTCGATCGCCTTCAACGCCGCTTCGACCTCGAAGCGCGGCAGCATGACGATTTCGGCGCCGGCCGACAGCAGCATGTTCTGGACGACGGTCATGGCGAAGACGTGGAAGAACGGCAACACGCCGAGCGCTCGCTCCTTGCCGAACTCGAGCCCGTGGAACCAGCGCCGGCACTGGACGGCGTTGGCGAAGAGGTTGGCGTGGGTCAGCATCGCTCCTTTGGGGATGCCGGTGGTGCCGCCGGTATACTGCAGTACCGCCACGGTCTTGACCGGGTCGACCGGCACCGCCTGGTAGCGCCCGTCATTGGCGACCAGCTCCTCGAAGCGGGGATGGACGGAATCGCGGGGCGGCGTCGCCAGGTCCTTCCGCCGGACAATCGGGAACAGCAGCTTCTTGATGAAGGGAAGCGCGCCCGCCATCGAGGCGACGATGATGGTCTTCAGCGGTGTCGACCCTAGCATCGGCGCCAGCTTCGAGTAGAGCGCCTGCAGGTCCAGGGTGACCATCACCGCGGTGCCGGAATCCCTGACTTGGGATTCGATCTCCTTGGCGACGTAGAGGGGGTTGTAGTTGACGACGACGCCGCCGGCCTTGAGGATTCCGAAATACGCGATGATGAAGTAGGGGCAGTTCGGCAGGAACAGGCCGACCCGGTCGCCCGGCCTCACCCCCAGCGTCTGCAGACCCTTGGCGAAGCGGTCGACCTGGGTCGCGAGCTCGCCATAGGTGGTCTTCTTGTCCAGGAAGTCGATGGCGTTCTGCGTGGGAATGCGCCGGGCCGGTTCATCCAGCAGCTCGTAGAGCGGCCGCGCCTCGATCGGCTCGTGCCAGTCGACATTCGCCGGATAGTGCTTGGTGTATTCGCTGCCGCCGCTCGCGATCGACATAGCCATGAGGGTCATTTCCGTCCCCAGAATGTTGTTGCCCACATCCTGCGGGGGAGGGCGGCCAAGGGCAATGGGGTAGCGCTGGCGCCGTTCAGGCGAAGTGGCAGGCGGCCTGCTGGCCGGGCTTCACTTCGTGAAGTGCCGGGTCTTCAACCTGGCAGCGGGCCTCGGCGCGCGGGCAACGGGGCGCATAGCTGCAGCCGCCGGGGGGAGGCGGGATGGTCTCGGTCGAGGTGCCGGCGAGCCTGACGCCACGGCGGTCACGACGCCGGGTGCCCGTACCCAAGCCGGGGATCGCTGCCATCAGCGCCTGGGTATAAGGATGGCGCGGATCGGCGAACAGCGCCTCGGCCGGCGCCTGCTCGACGATCCGCCCCTGGTACATGACGGCGACGTCGTCGCAGAGATGCTCGACCACGGCCAGGTTGTGGCTGATGAAGAAGTAGGTCACACCGTGGCGGCGCTGCAGCTCCTGCATCAGGTTCAGGACCTGGGCCTGGACAGAGACGTCGAGGGCGGAGACCGGCTCGTCGGCGACGATCAGCTTCGGCCGCGTGATCAGGGCGCGGGCGATGGCGATGCGCTGGCGCTGGCCGCCGGAGAACTCGTGCGGGTAGCGGCTGGCGGAATCGGACGGAAGGCCGACCTCGGCCAGCGCGTCGGCAACCCGCTCGATGCGCTCGGCCGGCGACACGGCGACCGCGAGGCCGTCCAGCGGCTCGGCGACGATGCGGGCGACGGTATGCCGGGGATCAAGCGAGCTGAACGGGTCCTGGAAGACCATCTGGAAGTTCCGCCGGTGCCGGCGGAGGTCGCCGTCGGTCAGCGCGAAGGGATCCTGGCCGATGACCTCGATCTGGCCCTTGTCCGGCCTGTCGAGGGCCATGACCAGGCGAGCCAGCGTCGACTTGCCCGATCCGGACTCGCCGACCACGCCGAAGCTCTTGCCGGTGTCGACAGCGAAGCTGACGCCGTCGACCGCCTTGATCCATTTCCTCGGCGCGAAAGGCGACGGCCGCGGCAGCGGGAAATGGCGGACCAGGTTCTCGGCGCGGATCAGGGCCTCGGTCATGTGGTGACGTCCGTCCGCCGGCAGAGCGCGGTGTGGGCGGGGCCGACCTCGACACTGGGCGGCAGCGCCGCCCGGCATTCCGGTTCGACCAGGAGGCAGCGGTCGGCGAAGGCACAACCGCCGGCGACCGACCATGGATCGGGGACCGTGCCGGGGATGGCGAAGAGCGGACTTCCCCGCGTGCGGCCCGGCTGCGGCAATGCGCCGAACAGGCCGCGGGTATAGGGATGGGCGCGGCGGTGGAACAACTCCACCGTCGGGCCGGCCTCGACCACGCGGCCGGCATACATCACCAGCACCCGATCGGTGATGTCGCCGACGATGCCGAGGTCGTGGCTGATGAGGATCAGTGCCATGCCGAGCTCATCGACGAGATCGTGGATCAGGTCGAGGATCTGCGCCTGGACGGTGACGTCGAGCGCGGTGGTGGGCTCGTCGGCGATCAGGATGTCGGGCTGGCAGGCGAGGGCGATAGCGATCATCACCCGCTGGCGCTGGCCGCCGGAGAGCTGGTGCGGGTACTGGGAGAGCCGAGCGCGAGGTTCCGGCATCCGGACCAGGTCGAGCAGGCGGACCGCCTCGGCGGCGGCGTCGGACGAGGAAAGCCCGCGATGAAGGATCAGGCTTTCCGCAATCTGGTGGCCGATCGTGTGCACCGGATTGAGAGCGCTCATCGGCTCCTGGAAGATCATGGCGAGCCGGTTGCCGCGAAGCTGGCAGAGGCGCGACTCCGGCTGCGCCAGAAGGTCCTCGCCCTCGAAGACGATCTGGCCGGAGGGAATGGCGCGATCTGGCAGGAGTCCCATCAAGGCCAGGGCCGTCATCGTCTTGCCGCAGCCGCTCTCGCCGACGATGCCGAGGGTCTCGCCGCGCTCGATCGAGAAATTGACCTCGCGCACCAGCGGCACCTTGCCACGCAACGTCGGCATGTGGACGGCGAGCTTGTCGACGGCGAGCAGCGCCATCAGCGCGCCCTCGCCAGGCGCGGGTCGAGCGCGTCGCGGAGGCCGTCGCCCAGCAGGTTGAGGCCGAGGACCGCGGTCATGATCGCGGCGCCGGGATATATGGCCAGCATCGGCGCCCGGAACAGGAAGGTCTGGGACTCGTTCAGCATCCGCCCCCAGCTCGGGTCCGGCGGCTGGGTTCCGAGGCCGAGATAGGAGAGGCCCGCTTCGGCCAGGATGGCGAGGGCGAAGTTGATGGTGGCCTGGACGATCAGCACGTTCGAGATGTTGGGCAGCACGTGCTCGACCACGATGCGGATCTGGCCCTTGCCGGATGCCCGGGCCGCCAGGATGAAGTCGCGGGCGAGAATGGCGTTGGCGGCGCCACGGGTGATGCGGGCGAAGACCGGGATGTTGAAGATGCCGATCGCCAGGATCGAGTTGATGGTCCCGGGGCCGAGGATGGCGGTGATCAGGATGGCGGAGAGGATCGCCGGGAAGGCGAAGGTGAAGTCGGCCATGCGCATGACCAGATCCTCGACCCACCCGCGCTTGGCCGATGCCAGCAGGCCGAGGGCGACGCCGATCGCGACGCCGATGGTGACGGCGACGATGCCGACCATGATCGAGTTCCGGGAGCCGACCAGGATCATCGAGAAGACGTCGCGGCCGAAATGATCGGTGCCGAACCAATGGGTGGACGAGGCCAGCGCCAGGCGCCCGGGCACGTTGATCCGGGTCGGCGAATGCGGCGTCCAGACATAGGAGAGAAGGGCGGCGGCGATCACCACGCCGGTCAGCACCAGGCCGATGACAAAGTTGCGCTGGCGGAGGCAACGCATGATGAAGCTGTCGGACTTCACCGGGCGGTCCTCAGGCGCGGATCGATCACCGCATAGAGCATGTCGACCACGAAGTTGATGACCACGACCTTGGCGGCCAGCAGCACCACCACGTCCTTCACCACGATCAGGTCGCGCTGGTTGATCGACTGGAAGATCAGGCGGCCGAGACCGGGGAGGTAGAAGACGTTTTCGATGATGATGGTGCCGGCCAGCAGGTTTGAGAACTGGAGGCCCATGATGGTGACGACCGGAATCAGCGCGTTCCGGAGCACGTGGCGCCAGAGCGTCTGCGTCCGGGTCAGCCCCTTGGCCCGTGCCGTCCGGACGAAGTCCTCGCGCAGCACCTCGAGTACGGCAGAGCGGGTGACGCGAGCGAGGATGGCGGCCTGCACCACTGCCAGGGCGAAGGAGGGCAGGATCAGGGATTTGAGCGCGATCGGTCCCTCGCTCCAGCCGGGGAAGCCGCCGGCCGGAAGCCAGCCGAGCGCGACCGCGAACAGCAGCACCAGCAGGATCGCGAACCAGAAGTTCGGCACGGCAATGCCGACCTGGGTCGCGGTCATGACGCCGTAGTCGCCGATGGTGTTGTGCTTGGAGGCGGCGTAGACGCCGAGGGTCAGGGCGATGACCGTGGTCAGCGCCATGGCGATGAGGGCGAGCGGGAGGGTCAGCACCAGGCGCTCACCGATCAACTCGGAGACCGAGGACCCGTAGGTGTGGCTGATGCCGAGGTCGCCCCGGAGCAACCCCGCCATCCAGACCAGGTAGCGCTCGACCGGCGGCCGGTCGAGGCCGAGCTTGGTCCTGAGTGCGGCCACCGCGTCGGGCTGGGCGTCGATCCCCAGCATCAGCAGCGCCGGGTCGCCGGGCAGCACTTCCAGCACCAGGAACACCACCAGCGAGGTGGCGAACAGGGTGGCGACGAAGGCGGCAAGCCGGCGGAGGGTGAATGAGATCATGCGTGGGTCAAACTACATACACAAAGCCCTCTCCAAGAGGGAGAGGGCTTCGATGTCACGATCCACCGAGGCGGAGGGGCGTATCGGGGCTCAGTCGACCCAGCGGAAGGCCGCCAGGTCGGTGACCGAGACCGGCGCGCTCTTCCAGAAGCCCCGGAGCTTGGCGGCGTAGACGCCGGTCCTCGGCAGCTGGAACATGAAGGCGTGGACCGCGTCGTCCGAGATCTTCCGCTGAATCTGCTCGTAGAGGCCCTTCCGCTTGGCCTCGTCGCTCTCGACCAGGGCCGACTTCATCAGCGCGTCCATCGCGTCGCTCTTGTAGCCGTAATAATAGTCGAGGCCGCGCGTGTAGTTGTCCTGGTCCCAGGGCGACACATGGGCGACCACGGTCATGTCGTAGTTCTTCTGCTTGTAGACCACATCCAGCCACTGGGCCCATTCGACCGGCTCGATCTTGACCCGGATGCCGGCCTCGGAGAGCTGGGCGGCCACGATCTCGGCCGAGCGGCGGGCATAGGCGAAGGGCGGCGGCTTGATGTTGATCTCGAGGCCGTTCGGGTACCCGGCCTCCTTCAGCAGCTCCTTCGCCTTGGCGATGTCGTGCGGGTAGCGATTGGTCAGGTCGACGTACCAGGGGTGATGCGGCGGGAAATGGCTGCCGATCGGCAGCCCGTAGCCGGACGTGGCACCGTCGATGATCGACTTCCGCTCGATCGCGTGGTTGACCGCGCGGCGCACGCGGATGTCGTCGAAGGGCTTCTTGTTGTTGTTGAGGATCAGCGGTACCTCGCCCTCGGTCGAGCCGATGATCACCTGGAAGCGGGGATCGGACTTGAAGCGATCCAGGGTCTCGGTCGCGCCGATGGTTCCGAACGCGTCGATGTCGCCGGCCAGGAGTGCCGGCACCTGGGCGGCGGCGTCCGGCACGAACTTGAAGGTCGCCTGGCGGATCGTCGCCTTCGACTGGTCGCGATAGGTGGGTGACTTCTCCAGCACGACGCGGTCGCCCTTGACCCATTGCTTGAACTTGTAGGGGCCGCTGCCGACCGGGTTGCTCTTGTTCCCGTCCGCCGACTTCGGGTCGAAGATCGCCGCGCCGCCGGACGCCATGTAGGAGAGGAAGAGGCTGGAGGGCTGCTTCAGGCGCAGCACCACGGTCTCGGGATCGGGCGTCTCGATCGCCGCGATGGCGCCGAAATGCCGCTTGGTCGGGTTGGTCGAGTCGGCGGCGCCGGCCCTGTCGAAGGACCATTTCACGGTCGCCGAGGTCAGCTTCTCGCCATTGTCGAAGACGACGCCCCTCGGCAGCTTGAAGGTATAGGCCTTGCTGTCCTCAGCGACGGTCCATGAGGTGGCGAGGCCCGGCTGGACGGTGCCGTCCTCGCCGATCCGGGTCAGGCTCTCATAGACGTTGACGCTGAAGATCACGTCGATCGCAGCGGCGGCGTTCTGCGTCGGGTCGAGCACCGGCGGCTCGTCCTGCATGCCAAGCACGATGGTGTCCTTGGCGGCATAGGCGGATGTCGCGGCGAGAACGAGGGCGAGGGCCACGGGGGCGGCGAAGATGCGCTTCATCTGAGCTCCTCCAAAAAGAAAGGCGGCGCACCCTGCCAGAGGCTGGTTGCGCCGCCGTGACAGTCGACAGGCTCGTCAGTTGACCCAGCGGACTTCCGTCAGGTCGTTGGCCTGGACCGGGCTGTTCTCCCACAGGCCTTCGAGCTTGGCGTTCCATACGCCGGTCTTCGGCAGCATGAACAGGAAGCCGTTGACCGCGTCGGTCGCCAGCATGCGCTGCGCGTCGCCGAAGGCCTTGTTGCGGATCTCGTCGGTCGGTGCTGCGACGGTGAGGTCAACCAGCGCCTTGAACTCCGGCTTGCCGTACTGGAAGTAGTAGTTGGGGTCCGCGTAGATGTTGATGTCCATCGGCTCGGTGTGGCTGATGATCGTCAGATCGAACTGCTTGTTCTTGAACACCTGCTCCAGCCACTGCGGGAACTGCAGCTGCTCGATCTGGGCCTTGACGCCGACCTGCTCCAGCATGGCGGCGATCAACTCGCCTCCGCGCTGCGCATAGGCCGGCGGCGGCAGGCGGAGCGACAGCGTCAGATTGGTCTTGCCGGCTTCGGCCAGCAGCGCCTTCGCCTTCGCCGGGTCATAGGGGTACGTGCCGGTCAGGTCGACATAGGCCGGATGGTTCGGCGAGAAATGCGTGCCGATCGGCGTCGCGGTGCCGCCGGCGGCGCCGATGATGATCGCCTTCCGGTCAATCGCATGGCTGATGGCGCGGCGCACGCGGACGTCGTCCAGCGGCGCCTTCTTGTTGTTCATGGCGAGGATGGTCTCGCCCTCGGTATTGCCGACCACGACCTTCAGCTTGGGATCGGCCTTGAGGCGATCGAGGGCATCGCCGGCGCCGGTGTTGGGCGAAGCGTCGATGTCGCCGGCCAGCAACGCCGCGACGGTCGCCGCCGGATCGGGAATGAAGCGGAAGGTCGCCTTGTTCAGCTTGATGTTGGCGGCGTTCCAGTGATCGGGGTTCTTCTCGATCTCCAGGCGGTCGCCCTTGTTCCAGCGGACGAACTTGAAGGGCCCGGTGCCGACCGGCTTGGCCTTGGCGTCGGCGATGGCGCCCGGCGCCACCACCACGGCCTCGCCCATGCCGACCAGGTAGGGCACGAGGCCGACCGGTTTCTTCAGGCGGATGACGACCGTGCCCGGATCGGGGGTCTGCACCTCCATGCCGTTGTCGGTCAGCATGGTCTTCTTCGGATTGGCGCTTTCGGCCGAGGTGGTGCGTGCCAGCGACTGGGCGACGGCGGCCGAGGTCAGCTCGGTGCCGTCATGGAACTTGACCCCGCGGCGGAGCTTGAAGGTGTAGACGAGGCCATCGGCCGAGAGCGACCACTCGGTCGCGAGGCCCGGCTGCACCAGGCTCTTGCGGTCGAGGCGGGTCAGCCCCTCGTAGATGTTCGTATACATGATCTCTTTGATCGCCGCGGCCGGGCTGAGCACCGGATCGAGATGCGGCGGCTCGAGCGCCATGCTGAGCGTGATCGAGTCCTTCTGGGCATGGGCGCCGGTGGCGGCGAACGCGCCGGCCGCGAGCACGGCGGTGAACAGCGAGAGCTTGCGCATGACGATCCGTATCCTCCCCAGGGGAAACGCCGATATTGATCGGGGATGCTCGCCCATTGCCCGCCGCCTTGGCAAGGGGGAGAGGGACCTAGGTCAGGCTTTTCCAGCCGGGGAAGCGACCCAGCGTCTCGGCATGGTAGACGCCGCGGGCGACGGCGCGGGCGAGGCAGTCGGCCGCCATATGGCCGACCAGGGTCAGCATGGCCAAGTCTTCGACTTTCCGCTTACCCGTCGAGAGCGCGAAGACGGTGTCGCCGTCGAAGGGCGTGTGCACCGGCCGGATCGAGCGCGAGAGCCCGTCATCGGCCATCAACGCCACGCGCCTGGCCTCGCCCTTGTCGAGGGCGACGTTGGTGGCGACGATGGCGATGGTGGTATTGGCGGCCGGAGAGGGCGGACCCGGGGGCATCGGCATCTCGAGGTCGAGCGGCTCCGTCATTCGGGGGGCGCCTAAGTTGCCGAACTCACCGTCCTGCTCGAACGGCCAGGCCCAGAAATGGCGGGATCCCGGCATCACTGTCTCGCCCCAGGCGTTGACCGCGACCAGTGCGCCGACCTGGATGCCGTCGGATGTCACCAGCGAGGCCGAGCCGAGGCCGCCTTTCAGCCGCCCGGCCTTGGCGCCGAGCCCGGCGCCGACATTGCCGAGCGGGAAGTCGAGGGTGAGGGCGCGGACCGCCTCGGCGCCGAGCCGGCGATAGGGCGGATCCTCGCCCCAGGACTTGTCGCCGCCATTGTTGAGGTCGAACAGGATGGCGGCCGGCACGATCGGCACCACCGCCGTATTGACCTTGTAGCCGCGACCGGCGGCTGCCAGCACGTTGGTGACGCCGGCGGCGGCGTCGATACCGAACATCGAGCCGCCGGAGAGCACGATGGCGTCGATGGCGTCGACCCGGCAGGACGGGTCGAGGGCGTTGATGTCGCGGGTTCCGGGCGCGCCGCCACGGACTTCGACTCCCGCGGCCGCCCGCTCGTCCGGAACGACGACGGTGGTGCCGCTCCAGGCGTTGCGGTCGACGGCGTTGCCGACGCGGATGCCGTCGACATCGGTGATCAGGTTGCGGGACCCGGGCCGGAGGCGGGTCAAGCGTCCGGGTCCTTCAGCGTCATGCCCAGCACCAGGAAGGTGACGGCAAGGCCGGCGGCGGAGAGGCCGGCCAGCATCCCCCAGGTCCAACCGTAGTTCTGGCCGACGAAGACGACGCCACCCCAGAACGACAGGAAAGCGAAGGTCGAAGACAGGATCATGAATCCGGCCCGCACCATCTGCTTGGCGATGCGGGACGCCTTCATCGACTCCTTGATCGAGGTCGTCATCTGCGTCTTGCGGATGGCGGACGCGATCTCGTCGCGGGCCATCTTCTGCCAGTCGCTGAGATACATGCCGGTCTGGCCGATCTCGAGCTTGTCCTTGTCGGGATTCTCGATCGCCTCGCGCAGGCGCTCGACGATCTCCTTGGCCTGATCCTCAGGCGTCTTCTTTGTGCGTTTTACGCCAAGCATGCGGCGCGCACTCTAACGAGAGTCGTCCCGCTGAGCCAGCCAGCGGCGCATGGCCTGGGCGGCGAGGTCGGGATGGCGCTGCAGCAACTCGGCCACCCGCTTGGTCGTGGCCGCGTTGATCCGCCCCTCGATGCGCCGGACGTTGATCACCGCATCCAGCATGTCCTCCGGCTCCTCGGCCGGTAGCTGGCGGCGCCCTTGAGGTGCTGCCGGATCGTAGCGCGGCATCGTCAGCTGACCCGCTGCGGCCCGGGGTCTCGACGGTGGGGGCGCTGGCGTCGTCTCACCCCCGGCATTCAACTGGAGCGCGCGCACCAAAAGCGGCTTCGCCAGCATCGCCAGGGCGAGGACCACGAGACCGGCAAACATGGACTTGAGGAAGGTCACGGCCGGGCGAGTCTACGCCCGGACGCCCTCGACGGCGAGGCGGGCTGCGGTCTCAACCGGCGCCTGGGTAACGTGGCGCAGGGTCGCGTCACGGGGCAGCGAGGCCCGGAAATGGGAGAAGATGACCGGGCTGGCCCGCGAGGCGCCGCCGGCCAGGGCGACCGGCTGGTCGCGGCCGAGGCGGGCGAGCAGGACCCGGGCCAGCCGCCCCAGTTCCTCGCCTGCGGAGGAGAGGATGGTGGTGGCGACGGAATCGTCGCGGGCGGCCGCCCGGGCGACCGCCGGGACGAGGCCGGCGACGGCGGAGCGGCCGCCGCCATAGACGTGATGGCGCACCCGCTCCCAGTCCAGCCCGCCGATGTCGGTGCCGATCTCCTGACCGAGCACACCCGGATCGCGGCCTTCGTCGAGGGCATGGAGCACGGCCCTCAGGGCCGTCTTGCCGATCCAGAAGCCGCCCCCGGCATCGTCGATCAGATAGCCATGGCCGCCGGCGCGGGACGCGGTACCGTCCGCCGCCAGATGGAAGGCGACCGAGCCGGTGCCGGCATAGACCAGGATGCCCTCGCCCGGCTCGAAGGCGGTACGGTAGGCGATGCGCATGTCATCGACCACCTGGACCGCGCTGGCCGCCAGCCCGAAGGCGGTCGCGAGCCAGGACGCCAGCAGCGTGGCGGTCTCGGAGCCGGTCGAAAGCCCGGTGACGCCGGCGACGATGCGTTCCGGCCGGCCGGCGGCGTGAACCGCCGTCGCCATGGCGAAGATCGCCTCCTGGGTCTTCGATCGCGCGGCCTCGTCGAACACATGCCCGGTCAGGGGGCCGCTGGTGCCTTCGCCGATGACGCTGCCGCCGTCTCCGGTCAGCCGCCAGCGCGCGCCGGTGCCGCCGCCGTCGAAGCCCAAACCGATCATCGGACGCCCCCTGGGACCGAAGCCGCGAAGCGGCGGGTGATCTCGCGCGGATTGGTGATGGCGGTGCCGATGACCA
>CAXNIC010000126.1:0-12742 GCA_964201945.1 Alphaproteobacteria bacterium | reverse complement strand
ATGACCAGCGCCGGCCGCCAGCCGATGGTGAGCGCCATGGTGCCGATCACCACCGGCGCGGTGGCGTAACCCAGCGTGCCCGAGAGCCCGTGCATCGCATAGGCGCGGCCGAGGCGGCCATGGCTGACGCGGGTCGAGAGGATCGAAAGGTCGGCCGGGTGGAAGACGCTGTTGCCCATGCCGGCCAGCGCCGCCAGCGGATAGAACATCCAGAAATACGGCACCAGTCCGGCTGCGGCGATCGAGAGCGCCAGCAGCGCCAGGCCCATGTAGAGCACCCGCGCCGCGCCGTAGCGGTCGCACCAGACCCCGACCAGCGCCTGGCAGATGCCGGAGACGGCATAGAAGACCGCGGTGATACCGCCGAGCGCGGTCCAGCTCACGTCGAACTCGTCCTTCAGCAGCGGGAAGAGCGGCGCCAGCGCCAGCTGGAAGAAGTGCGACATGAAATGTGCGACCCCGATCAACCCGATGACGAGGGAGTCGCGGCGGACGGTCGTGGCGATCGTGATCATAGCTCGAAACGAACGGGTTCGGGAGGGGCTCGCATCCTACACGCGGATGGCAGGCCACGGAAACTCTGGCTAGGATCCCCGCACTTTCCCAGGACCTCCGAGGACGCCATGGACAAATGGACGGTGATCGATCGCAAGGAGGTTTACGCCGATCCGCCCTGGCTCCGCGTCCACTCCGAGACCGTGCGGCTGCCGACCGGCCAGGTGATCCAGGGCTTCCACCAGGTCGAGCTGCTGGACTACGCCTCCATGGTGGTCGAGCGCGAGGATGGCCGCTTTATCATGCTGCGCCAGTACAAGCACGGGCTTCGCGACGTCAGCCTGACCACGCCCGCCGGCGGCCTCAACCCGGGCGAGGAGCCGCTTGAAGCGGCCAAGCGCGAGCTTCTGGAGGAGACCGGCTACGAGGCCGGCAACTGGACCAAGCTGGTCGAGATGGTGACCCATGCGAACCAGCGCTGCTGCGTCGGCCATGTCTTCCACGCGACCGGCGCCCGCCAGGTGATGGCGCCGAACTCGGGCGACCTGGAAGAGCAGGAACTGGTCTACCTGACGCGCGGGGAAGCGATCGCCGCCATCCGCAACGGCGAGATTCGGCTCTCGGGCGCTCTCGCCGCCTTCTCCCTGGTGCTGGGCGGCATCTTGCCTGCCCGCTGAGTCTATTCGCCGGCGACCGGCGCCCAGCCGCCTTCGACCGGTTCGAACAACGGCGTGTCGAAGGCGCCCAGCACGCGATCGGGCCAGTCCGGGCCTAACTTGGCGAAGGCCGGGACCCAACGCCGGCTCTGGCGCATGGCGACCACCAGGGCCACCGGATCGGCGCCGAGGCGCTTAAGGAAAGGAATCGCCGCCGCCGCGGTGGCACCGCCGGAGATCACGTCGTCGACCACGACGACTCGGCGGCCGGCGACCTGCGGCACCATCCGGGGATCGATGTACATCTTCTTCTCGTCGCCGGGCGAGGTGATCGAACGCACCGGCACGCCGAGTTCTTCGTGGTACCAGAACTTCCGGGAATATCCCAAGGCGACGTAGCGCTTGTGGCCGAGCTTGCGGGCGACGCCGCGGGCGAGGCTGAGGCCGAGCGTCGGCAATCCGACCACGACGTCGGCGATCAGCGGAAACGCCAGCTCCGCCATCGAGGCGATCAGCGCGTCCTCGACCACGAAACTCGCCTGGTTGACGATCAGGGACGCGGTCGCCTTCCGCCCGCCGAGGCTGGGCGGCTGGCGCAGCGGCAGCATCAGCCAGCGTCCGTCCGGAAGCCTGACCGGGTAGGTGTCGGTGTAGGGAGGGCCGGCAGGCGGCGGCCCCTCGGGCAGCAGCACCTGCCAGTAGAGCCGCGTATCCTCGGGTCCGAGGGAAGATGCGTCGTTGCCCGCCATTGCGCTAAAGTCCCCGGCCCTCGGAAAGGCCCATGATGCCCGACATCTTCAGATGAGCAAGCGCAAGCTCATCCTCGACTGCGACCCCGGCCAGGACGACGCCATCGCCATCCTGCTGGCGCTGGCTTCGCCCGAGCTCGACGTGCTCGCGATCACCGCCGTCGCCGGAAATATCGGCCTTGAGAAGACGTCGCTGAACGCGCGCGCCGTGGTCGAGCTGGCGGGCAGAAGCACGCCGGTCTACGCCGGCTGCCCCCGCCCTCTCGTGCGCGAGCCGGTGCTGGCGACCCACATCCATGGCGAGAGTGGAATCGACGGGGCGACCTTGCCGACGCCGGCACGCCCCCTCGCCGCCGGTCATGCCGTCGACTTCATCCGAGACACCGTCCGCGCCGCGCCCGCAGGCGAGATCACGCTGGTCGCCATCGGTCCGCTGACCAACCTCGCCTGCGCGATCATCATGGCGCCGGACATCGCGCCCAGGCTCCGCGAGATCGTGCTGATGGGCGGCGCCATCGGGCTCGGCAACACCACGCCGGCGGCCGAGTTCAACATCTACGCCGATCCGCATGCGGCTGCCGTCGTCTTCGGCTCCGGCGCCCGCATCGTCATGACGCCGGTCGAGCTCACCCACCAGGTGCTGGCGACACCGGCCCGCGTCCAGGCGATCCGGGCGCTCGGCACCGAGGCGGCCCGGCAGGCCGCCGGCATCCTCGATGCCTATCCCAAGACCACGCATTTCGGCTCGACCGGCGGGCCGATGCACGATCCCTGCGCCATCGCCTATCTCTTGTGGCCGGAGCTGATGGACGGCAAGGACTGCCGCGTCGACATCGAGACAGAGGGCACGCACGCGATCGGCCGCACCGTGATCGAATGGCGCCGGCAGAAGCAGCCGGTCAATGCCCGCGTGCTCGACACCGTCGACGCCGAGACCCTGTTCCAGAGATTCATCGAGCGGCTGGGACGGTTGCGCTGACAGGCAAGCCCTCTGGCTCCAACGGGATTTGAGCGTTGCCAGAGGCTGCGCAGGACGGCAGATTTTCACGTCGACGGGCCGGTCATCGGATAGGTGGATGACGGTCGGACTTGTTCGGATGCCATGGCGGACGCGAGCCGCCGCAGGAGGGCTCATGACCGGTCTGCAAACGCCTCAGGTGACGGATTGGCTGGAGGGGGATTTCCAGCAGAGCGAGCTGCTGGAAAACGCGCAGCAGGAAAAAATACAGGGCGTATGCTTCGCCGCCTGCATGTACTGGATACTGCACCATAAGAACTATCGGACGGGCACCATCTTCACCAAGAAGAGCACGACCGACGTCCGCCTGGAGTTTCTCACGAAGAAGCAGACGTTCCTGTCGATCTGTGGCGTCCAATCAAAGCTGGAAACGACCCGATCCAAGGACATGAGCGTGTTCGATCACGAGATGCAGTTCATCGGCGACTATAACCTCGTGACGGTCGGCCAGCCGACCAGCGCTTATCTCGGTGGCCTGTCGAAATATTACATAAGAGACGACGTCAATATGGTCGAGATATTCGGGAACAAGACCGAAGCTCTGTCCACCTTCGTCAACAAGAAGCACACGTATCACATCGTGAACATGGATGGATCGATGCCGCATACCATCTGTGTCTACAAGTCCGGCGGTGGCGTGTTCAGCGCCGCGCATCTCTACGCGTTCGATCCGAACCGCGGCGAATTCAAGGTGCCCGAGGCAAGCATCAACGACTTCTTCCCCATGCTGCTGGCGAAATACCTGTCCATGGATATGAAGTTCTCTCAGCTCGTCGCCCAGCAGGTGACGACGGGCAACGGGACGGTCAATCTGAACTGATCGGCCGGCCCGGTGTGCCTCAGGTGAGCGTCTTCACGTCGTGGCGCGGACGGCCCCAGTCGCGGGCGGCGGCGACCACGCGGGCGACGTCCTCCTCCAGCATCAGGCGCTCGGCCACCAGCTTCTTTGCCCCCGCCTCGATGGCGCGGACATAGCCCGCCTTGTCCTTGTAGCGGGACAGGATCGATGGCCTGGGATCGTTGGTGAAGCTCCGCTCGGCATCGGTCTCGGGCAGCGGGATGTAGCTGCCGGTGAAGGTGTGGCTGGAGCCGAAGCCACCTCCCCTCGCGCGCAGGTTCCAGCCGGTATATGTGCCCAGCGGCGCATCGACCGCCGGCATGCGCACGCCGCCCTTGTCGTTGCCGTCGGCATCGCAGGCCGGCACCAGGATGGCGTAGCTCTGATTGTCGAGGACGCGCGGCGGCTCGACCAGGATGCCGGCATCGGTGTCAGGGCCGAAGTCGAACAGCTTGAGCTCGGCCGGGCCGCTCGGACGCATCACGCCCGGGATCTCTGGGAACTGCTTTCGCCACTCCTCCATCGGCACCAGCGTGCCGTCGGAACGGCGCGGCATGCGCGAGTCCGGCGGCGCGGTGCCGTCGGTGGCCCAGCGGTCGAGGGCCTCCAGCATCGCGCGGAACAGCGGCGTGGTCAGGATGATGTTGACGTAGTTCTGGCAGACGCCGCGGCTCGGCTTCTTCAGGTTGGGATCGGACATGTGCTGAGACGACGCCCAGAGGAAGACCCGCACATTGTCGGGCTGCTTCAGATCGTTGCCGGCGGTGTCGGTGTGGACCAACGAGCCCCGCCGCTGCCAGTACTCGGTCGAGGTCTGAGTGTGGATGACCAGCGGGTCGGTCTTGGGCCGCGTCAGGATGGCGTCCACCTTGCCGGTGTTGTGGTCGGTCGAGGACGCATAGGAGAACGGGAAGCGGTCGGCGATGTTGTCGTGGTCCTCCTGCTGCTGGCCGGCGGGCACCACCGGCAGGGAGAAGCGATG
The DNA here is from genome assembly GCA_964201945.1 of Alphaproteobacteria bacterium. GTDB lineage: Bacteria > Pseudomonadota > Alphaproteobacteria > SHVZ01 > SHVZ01 > SHVZ01. Next base: position 8,004 of record CAXNIC010000126.1, on the reverse strand, counting down.
GTTGAACCACTGCTTGCCGGCACCGGCGACATGCGGCAGCACGCCGTCGAAGACCTTGCGGCCCTGGCCGTCGTCGTTGAAGCCCAGATAGATGTAGTCGCGGATGGCGCGGCCGGTCTGCGAGCGGCCCCAGCAATAGGCCTTGTCGATGCCGCCCTTGAGCGGGTTCTTGTCGGACGCATCGTTGCGAAGGAAGGCGATGGCATCGCGCACCATGGCGTGGCCGAGCCCGTGCACGCGCGGGTCGCGCGCCGTGTAGACCAACTCGTAGATCAGGCCTGGCTGGAAGCCGTCCGGGTAGTAGATGTGCTGGTCCGACGGCGCCACGCCGGTCTCGCCGCCCTGGCCGTCGAGGCCGGCACCGCCCTCGAGCCGGGCGAACTGCCAGCGGGACGGATCGATCTGGACGCGCGGCTCACCCGGATAGGGCCGGACGGTCAGCGATGCCTTGCTCGTATCGAGAGACACCGTGGGGAAGCAGCGGGTCGAGGCGCGGCCGGAGATCGGCATGCTCTTTGCGGGTTCATCCAGCACGTATTCGACCCGGACGCGACCGGTGATCGGCTTGCCGTTCTCGGTCGCGACCGGGGTTTCCAGGACAAAACGCCCGTCGCCCGGCAGCAGGTCGCCTTCCCAGGCGACCCAGGCGACCGTGTAACCGCGGCGGAAGAGAAAGCCGTTGCCGGCATGCGCCAGATCCCGGGGCGCATTGCCGGCGGGCGCGTCGTTGAAGAACTGCAGGCAGCGGATGTTGCCGCGGTTCCCCCAGTCATAGAACAGCCTACGGTTGCCGCGCGCCAGGTCCACCGGCTTCAGGATCGTGTAGTCGGCGACGCATTCGACCAGCCCGTCGGGTCCCTTGGGCGCCTTGTCCAGGTCGACGATCACGCGGTTCTGCGGTGCCTTGGGGTCGACCGCGAGCCGGATCTTGCCGGCCAGACGCTCGTACGGACCGACCTCGCCGAAGGAGGCTCCGCCGGCGAAGGCCACGCGCTCGGCGGTCTCTAGGGTGATGCGCACCACGAACCTCTCAGGTTAGACTGTCGTTTCGAAATCACTTTCCAATAGTGAACGCAGGGAACCGGAGGAGCAACAGCATGCGTATGAAAGATCTGACCCGCGGCGTCGCCGCGGCGGCATTGGTTCTGGGGCTCGCGGCGGGAACCGCATCCGCCCAGAACATCATCAAGCTGGCGGCCGAGTCGGACCTCAAGTCCCTCGACCCGATCTGGACAACGGCGGCGATCACCGCCGGCCATGGCTTCCTGATCTACGATCAGCTCTTCGCCCAGGACGTGAAGGGCGAGGTCAAGCCGCAGATGGTCGAAAGCTGGAAGACCAGCGCCGACGGCCTCACCTGGGTCTTCGTGCTCCGCCCCGGCCTCAAATGGCATGACGGCACGGCGGTGACGGCGAAGGACGTGGCGCCCTCGATCAAGCGCTGGGGCGCCCGCATCGCCGCCGGCCAGATCCTGATGACCCGCGTCACCGACATCGTCGCCACCGACGACCGCACCTTCGAGATCCGGCTGAAGGACAAGTTCGGCCCACTCACGGACATGCTCGGCGCCTCGGCCCAGCCCCTCCTCATCATGCGCGAGAAGGAGGCGATGACCGATCCGTTCCAGCAGGTCGCCGAGCCGATCGGCTCCGGCCCGTTCATCTTCGAGAAGGAGAAGTGGGTCCCGGGAGCCAAGGTCTCCTACAAGAAGAATGCCGCCTACGTGCCCCGCTCGGAGAAGCCTGACGGCTACACCGGCGCCAAGGTCGTCAACGTCGACGGCGTCGAATGGACCTACATCCCCGACAGCTCGACCGCCGTGCAGGCGCTGATCCGCGGCGAGGTCGACTTCTACGAGTACGTCCCGACCGACATGATCCCGGTGCTGGAGAAAGAGAAGAACATCACCGTCAAGATCATCAACGTCGGCGGCTTCACGCCGATCCTGCGCCCGAACCACCTGGTACCGCCGACCAACAATCCGAAGGTCCGCCAGGCGATGCTGTATGCGATGAACCAGTCGGACAGCCTCGCCGCCATGGTCGGCAACAAGACGCTGGAGAAGGAATGCTGGGCGGTGTTCGCCTGCGGCTTCCCGCTCGAGACCAATGCCGGCGTCGGCGACTGGGGCAAGCCGAAGCCGTCCAATCTCGAAAAGGCGAAGGCCTTGCTGAAGGAGGCCGGCTACAACAACGAGCCGATCGTCCTGATGAACCCGACCGAGTTCCATGTCATCGCCGCGATGACGACGATGAGCGCCCAGCAGCTGAAGCAGGCCGGCTTCAACGTCGACATGCAGAACATGGACTGGGGCACCCTGGTCACCCGCCGCACCGTCAAGGACGACCCCAAGGCCAACAAGTCGGGCTGGCACGTCTTCCACACCTGGGGCGTCGGCCCGCTCTCGGCCGATCCGCTCACCAACAACACCGCCGCGACCCCCTGCGACGGCAAGAACTGGTTCGGCTGGCCCTGCGACGACCAGCTCGAGACCATGCGCCAGAAGTTCATCTCGATCTCCGACATGGGCGAGCGAAAGAAGCTGGCCGAGGACTTCCAGAAGCGCTTCTACGAGCAGGTGCCCTACATCCCGCTCGGCATGTTCTTCCAGAAGGCGGCCTGGCGGAACAACGTCGACGGCATCCTCGACAACACCAAGGTCGTCTGGTGGAACGCCACCAAGAAGTAGTCTGACGTCCGTCGTTCATTCCTGCCCCTCCCTCGCCATCGCGAGGGAGGGGTTTCGTTTTTTGCGTCTCCGGCTCTGTTCGCATAGCCTCTCGGTAAGCAGGCATCCGAAGGAGCAGCCATGAGTTTCGACCGCCTCGCGCGCACGCTCGCCGCCTCGGCCGTGGCGCTCATGCTCGGTGCCGCGCCGGCTCCGGCGGAGACGGTCATCCGGCTGGTCGCCGAGACCGACCTCAAATCCCTCGACCCGATCTGGACCACGGCGAACATCACCGCCAACCACGGGTTCATGATCTACGATCAGCTGTTCGGCCAGGACGGCAAGGGTCTGCCGAAGCCGCAGATGGTCGAGAGCTGGAAGGCGAGCGGCGACGGCCTCACCTGGACCTTTGTGCTGCGGCCCGGCCTCAAATGGCACGACGGTACCGCGGTCACGGCCAGGGATGTCGCGCCCTCGATCCGGCGCTGGGGCGCCAGGATCGCCTCCGGACAGATCCTCTTCACCCGAGTTGCCGAAGTCGCCGCTCTCGACGACCAGACATTCGCGATCCGGCTGAAAAGCGCCTTCGGCCCGGTGGTCGAGATGCTGGCGGCATCCGCGCAGCCCCTCCTGGTGATGCGCGAGAGGGAGGCGATCACCGACCCCTTCCAGCAGATCGCCGAGACCATCGGCTCCGGACCCTTCGTCTTCGAGAAGGACAAATGGGTTCCCGGAGCCAAGGTGGTCTACCGGAAGAACGCCGCCTACGTGCCGAGGACCGAGCCGCCCGACGGGGTGACCGGCGGCAAGGTGGTCAAGGTCGACGGCGTCGAATGGATGGTCGTCCCCGATCCATCCACCTCGGTCCAGGCGCTGATCCGGGGCGAGGTCGACTTCATCGAGACCATGCCGACCGACCTGCTGCCGCTGGTCGAGAAGGATCCGAACATCACCGTCCGCATCATCAACAAGGCGGGGGCGCGGGCGACCTTGCGCCCGAACCATCTGGTCGCGCCCACCAACAGCGCCAAGTTCCGCCAGGCCATGCTCTACGCCATGGACCAGAGCCAGTCGCTGGCGGCGATGGTCGGCAACAAGAGCCTTGAGCGCGAGTGCTGGGCGGTCTTCTCCTGCGGCTTCCCGCTGGAGTCCAGCGCCGGCGTCGGCGCCTTTGCCAAGCCCGGCCCCGCCAACATCGAGAAAGCGAAGGCGCTGCTGAAGGAGGCTGGCTATGCCGGCGAGCCGGTGGTGCTGATGAACCCGAAGGATCAGCCCCTGATCTCGGCGATGACGACCATGACCGGCCAGCTGCTCCAGAACGTCGGCATCAATGTCGACATGCAGAACGTCGACTGGGGGACGCTGGTCAGCCGCCGCAGCCTGAAGGACGACCCGAAGTCCAGCCGTGCCGGCTGGCATGTCTTCCACACGACCGGCGTCGCCCCGCTCGCCTCCGATCCCTTGACCGCCAACACCGCCGCCACACCCTGCGACGGCAAGAACTGGTTCGGCTGGCCTTGCGACGCGGCGCTCGAGGAGATGCGCCAGAGCTTCATCTCAGTCTCGGATCCGGCCGAGCGGAAGAAGCTGGCGGATGCCTTCCAGGCCCGCTTTTACGAGGTCGTCCCCTATATTCCGCTCGGCACCTTCCTGCAGAAGGCGGCGTGGCGGAACAGCGTCGATGGCGTCCTCGACAATCTCTCGGCCGTCTTCTGGAACATGACGAAGAAGTGAAATGCCCGAAATCTATCTGCACTATCTGAACTACCAGGACGTCCAGACGCTCGCGCTTACCGACCAGGAGATCCTGGACGCGATCGAGGGCGGGCTCCGCGCCCAGGGCTCCGGGCAGGCCGTGATCGAACCGCGCACCCACCTGGTTCCGGACAAGACCTTCCCGGGTCACTTCAACGTGCTGCGCGGCTACATCGCGCCCTTGGGCATGGCGGGCGTCAAGATCGTCGGGGACTTCCACGACAACTACAAGCACGACCTCCCGTCCGAGCTGGCGCTGCTCAACCTGTTCGATCCGCGCACCGGCGCGCCGATCGCGGTGATCGACGCCGCCGACATCACCGACATGCGGACAGGCGCGGTCACCGCCCTCGGCGCCAAGCATCTCGCCCGCAAGACCTCCAAGATCCTCGGCCATGTCGGTGCCCGGGGCACCGCCTATTGGAACGTGCGGTTGATGGACAAGATCTTCGACTTCGACGAGATCCGCGTCCATTCGCGCCGGCCGGAAAGCCGGGATGCCTTCGGCGAGCGCCTGGCGAAGGACTTAGGCAAGCAGATCATCGTCACCGAGGACTGGAAGAGCTGCGTCGAGGGCGCCGACATCGTGGTCGAGGCGTCCCGGCTCGAGGCGCCGGCGCCGATGATGAAGACCGAGTGGATCAAGAAGGGCGCACTGGTCATGCCCTACGGCACCATGAGCGCGGTCGAGCTCTCCCTCACCGACATCATGGACAAGATGGTGATGGACGACTGGGGCCAGGCCCATGCCGGCAAGTTCGGCGCGCTCCGCGCCCATGTCGATTCAGGCCGGCTCAGCGAGAAGACGCTGCATGCCGAGCTTTGCGAGATCGTCGTTGGCAAAAAGCCGGGCCGCGAGCGCGACGACGAGACCATCCTGTTCTGGCATCGCGGACTGTCTCTCTCCGACATCGCGCTCGGCGCGGCGATGCTGGAGAAGGCGAAGCGCCTCGGTCTCGGCCAGAAGCTCCGCTATCGCTGACCCAGCGCGGGCACGCCGCTGAGCACATGCGAGATCCGAAGCTCGCCTGAGCGAAGCGCGTCGGCCAGCCGCTCGGCGTTGGGGCCGGTCGGGCCGTCCTCGTCGAGATAGGGGGAGATCGTCCGCACCAGGTCGTAGGCGATGCGCGTGCCCTGGCCGAGCTGAAGCGGATGGCGGAGGTCGACGGCCTGCGCCGCGACGATCAGCTCGATGGCGGCCACGCGCCGCACCTGATCGGCAAGCGCTGCGGTCTTGGCGACGACGCCGGGCGCCATCGTCGCGTGATCCTCCGCTGTTTCCGAGACCACCGCCCCGTCGAGCAGCACCGGCTGGGCGAGGCGGCGGATCTCCGCGACCAGATGCGCCGCGGTCTTCTGAAGCGGGCCGTAGCCCGACCGCGACGGCGCCTGCGGGGCAAGGTACAGCGGCAAGCCCGTCATCGGCGGCGACATCAGCCGCTTGATCCGCTCGAAGGACATCTGCGCCGCCTGCGCCAGGCCGAGTCCCAGCGCCTCGAAGACGAGGGCGAGCTGGGGCACGTGGAAGTTGGCGGTCGACAGCGTCTCCTCGCCGAGAACCAGCGGGCTGTCGGCCGCCGCGTTCAGCTCGATCTCGACCGCGGTGCCGGCCTCGGCCAGGGCCCAAAGCACCGCGCCATGAACCGGGGCGGCGCAGCGGAAGCTGAACGGATCCTGGGCACGTCGCGCCGCGCCGGGCCGCCAGAGACTACTGCCGTCGAGCAGGCCGCGAAGGCGCGCCGCCGCGGCGACCTGACCCGGCGCCGGCCGCGCCTGCTGGCCTCGCGGGTCGAGGACCGAGAGATTGCCGCGGAAACCTTCGAGGCTGAGCGCCGCGGCGACATCGAGCGCGTCCAGCGCGCCCTCGGCATCGGCAAGCGCCAGCGCGCCCTGCCCGACCGTCAGCGCGTTGGCACCGATGAGGGCGATCCCATCCCTTGGCCCGAGCGCCAGCGGGGCAAGGCCCGCCGCCTCGAGCGCCGAGGCGCCGATCAGCATCACCCCGCCGACCTCGGCCCCGCCCTCGCCGATCAGCGAGAGCGCCATGTGGGCAAGCGGCGCCAGGTCGCCCGTGCCGATCGAGCCGAGGCCCGGCACCCGCGGCGTCAGCCCGGCATTCACCGCGGCCACCAGCGCTTCCAGCACTGCCGGGCTGGCGCCGGAGCCGCCGGCGGCGAGGCCGGCGGCGCGCGCCGCCATCATCGCGCGAACGACCTCGACCGGAAGCGGCGGCCCCATGCCGGCGGCATGCGCGAGGAGGACCCGGCGCTGCCGGCCCGCATGGTCGCCATCGGCCTCCGCACCGGCGAGGGCGGCGAGACGTTCGGCGACGCCGGTGGCGATTTCGATCTTCGCGCCGCCGCGGGCGATGCGGACGATATCGGCGGGAGCGAGCCCGTGTCCGGCCAGGATGACGGGCGGCGTCACCCCAGATCCATGAAGCGCACCGGACGATCGACCGGCTTCAGCAGGAAGCGGCCCAGGATGTCTGCGTAGCCCCGATAGGCGAGGCCGTCCCAGGCTGGCTGCGAGCGGTGGAAGGCGCTGAGCTCGAACCACGGCAGGTCGGGGCGCGCATGATGGCGGGCATGCAGGTTGTTGTAGAGGAAGAGCAGCGCCATCGGCCACGCCGCCTCGACCACGGCGGTGCGCCCGGGCGCCTCGGCCGACGCCTTGTGCTCGGCGAAGGAACGGACCTGGGTGAGCGAGATCGAGAGATAGACCGCGAGCCCGTAGGCCCAGGCGGGCACGCCATACCAGGCGAGCCAGGCGGCAACGACAGCGACCAGCCCGAGATGCCCGACCCAGAGGCCGAGATGCTCGCCCTTCGCCATCAGGCGCAGCTCGCCACGGAAGAAGCAGAAGAGGCAGACTGCCGGCCCGATCGTCACCCGTCCGAGGAGGGTGTGGTGGAAGACCAGGACCGCACGCTCGAGCGCGGACGCGCCGGCCCAGCGCCCCGCCGGCACGTAATACGATTCTGGATCGACCTCAGGCACGGTCAGGTGCTCGTCGCGGTGGTGGACGATGTGGCTCGAGCGGTAGAGCTCGTAGGGCAGCCAGAGCGCGAGCGGCGGGCTGCCGAGCGCGGTATTCACCCACCCACTACGGGTCGGATGGCCGTGGATGGTCTCGTGCTGGAGCGAGCCGTGCCAGGCCAGGAGCCAGGCCATGGCCGGGATCGCCATCCAGACCGGCACCGCCGACCAGAAGACGGTGAGCACGACCCAACTCACGTAGATGGCAGCCGCCACCGTCCAGGTCGGTAGCTCCCAATGGCGCCAGAGGCTCGTCATCCCCCTCATGGGGAAATGGCTATAGCGCCCCTTCAGTCGCCGCGCCAGAGCGCAGGCCACGCCCTCACGCAAAGCGCCAGCAAGATCAGCCCCTCGATCATGCTGACGACCACCGCCCAGGGCGCGCCGATATGGTCGGCCATGACACCGATGGCGAGGAAGCCGATCTGCCCCATGCCGATCGAGGAGCTGAGCACGCCCATCATGCGGGAGCGCTGGTCCGGCGGCGCATGGGTCAGGATCAGGGTCGACTGCATGGTGGCGAAGCCCGACGACCCGAGGCC
>CAXNIC010000125.1:0-12844 GCA_964201945.1 Alphaproteobacteria bacterium | reverse complement strand
CGCTGGTCATGCGCGTGCTGCCGCGCTTTCGCGCGCCGAAGGCGACGCGGGCGCAGTGGCAGGCCTGGATCGACGCCTACTGGTCGGAGATCGCACGGCGCAAGCCGCCGCCGATGGAAGTCGAGATGGCGGACGGAACCTGGTTCCTGATCACCACGGTACCGCTCCCCTCCGGCGGCATCGCCGTCGTCCGCACCGACATCACCGAGCAGAAGCTGGCCCAGTCCCGCTACCGCGACATCGCCGAGGGCGCGTCGGACTGGACCTGGGAGATGGACGTCGAGCTCCGCTTCACCTTCGTCGACGACCAGTCGTCGGCGACCACCGGCAACGATCCCAAGCGCGCGCTCGGCCGCCGGCGGGACGAGATCGCCGACCTCACCTTCGATCCCGATGGCTGGAAGCAGCATGTCGAGGACATGACGGAGCGCCGCTCGTTCCGCGACTTCGTCTATCGGGTCGAGACGAATCTCGGCAAGCGTTTCTTCCGGACCAGCGGCAAGCCCATCTTCGGTCCGGACGGCACCTTTCACGGCTACCGCGGCACGGCCTCCGACATCACCGCGAAGATGGAGATCGAGCACGCACTCCGCGACTCCGAGGCGTTGAAGGTGGCGATGATCGACACCGCCCTCGATGGCATCCTCGTCGTCGACGACGATGGAACCATCGTGGCGTTCAACGCCGCGGCCGAGCAGATGCTGGGCGTCACGCGCGCCAAGGCGATCGGCCAGCCGGTCGACCGGATCGCCGTCCCGCGCCAGCTCCTCGACGCGGCCGCCGCCGAGCCCGGACGCCGCATCGAGGACACGGCCATCCGCCACGACGGCACGGTGTTCCCGGTCGAGATCGCGGTCTCCCGGCTGATGGTCGACGGCCGGCCGGTCACCATCGCCTACCTCCGCGACATCGGCGAGCAGAAGGAATCCGAGCGCAAGCTCGAGGCGCTGGCCTATTTCGATCCGCTGACCGGCATCGCCAACCGCACCCTGATGCTGGAGCGCCTGGACCGGGCGGCGGCGGAGGAGCGCGACCTGGCGCTTCTCTACCTGGCGCTGGACCGCTTCGAGATCGTGCGCTCCAGCGTCGGTCACGACGTCGCCGACCGGGCGCTTGCGGCGCTGGCCCAGCGTTTCGTGCGCGAGCTGCCGCAGACCGAGCTGGTCGCGCGCTTAGGCACGGTCGAGTTCGGTCTGGTCGTCGCCGATGCGTCGGATGCCTCGGTCGATGCGGCAGTGGCGCTCACCCAGACGCTGCTGGCCCAGCCGATCGCCGTCGAAGGCCGCGAGGTCGTGCTCGCTGGCTCGATCGGCATCGTCCGTGCCGGCCGCCACTACAAGGCCGGCGTCGAGATGCTGCGGGATGCCGCGGTCGCCGCCGATCATGCGCGGGCGGCGCGGGCGACCGGACATGCGCGGTTCCGCGAGCCGATGCGCGCACGCGCGGTCGAAGCCCAGCGCATCGAAAGCGATCTCCGGAAGGCGCTCGAGGCCGGCGACCAGCTTCGTCTCAGCTACCAGCCGATCGTCCATCTCGAGGACGGCAAGCTGGCCGGCTTCGAGGCGCTCGCCCGCTGGCGGCACCCGGAACGCGGCCTGGTTCCGGCCGCGGACTTCATCGAGGTCGCCGAGCAGACCGGTCTCGTCATCCCGCTCGGCCTCTCCGTGCTGGAGCGGGCCTGCGGCCAGCTCGCGGCCTGGCCGAAGCTCACCCCGCTCGGCGTGCCGTTCTTCGTCTCGGTCAATCTCTCGGCGCGCCAGCTCGGCCATCCCGACCTGGTCGACGACGTCCGTCGCGTCCTGGCGCAGACCGGCGCCGATCCGACGCGGATCAAGCTCGAGATCACCGAGAGCGCGGTCATGGCCGATGCCGGCGCCGCGGTCGACATCCTCAAGCGGCTGAAGGCGCTGGGTGTCCGCCTCGCGGTCGACGACTTCGGCACCGGCTATTCGTCGCTGAGCTACCTGACGCGCCTGCCGGTCGACAGCCTGAAGATCGACCAGTCCTTCATCGCCGCCATCCATGGCAGCGTCGAGAGCCGCGGCGTCGTCCGCGTCGTCACCGAGCTCGGCCGCCTGCTCCGCCTCGAGACCATCGCCGAGGGCATCGAGACCGCCGGCGATCTGGAGATCCTGAGAATCCTCGCCTGCGATCTCGGCCAGGGCTTCCTGTTCTCCCGGCCGCTCGATCCCGAGGACGCCACGGCGATCATCGCCGCCGGCAAGGTGGAACGCCGAAAGACCCTATAGCCGGGCGATCGCGCGCTTGGCCGTCTCGAAGGCAGGCTTGACCTGGGAGAGCCTGAGCTCGACTTCCGTCCAGTCGCCGGCCTTTGCCGCCGTTTCCAGTGCCTCGCACGCCGCCGCCAGCGCCCGCGCCCCGGCGCTGCGCGCAGCCCCCTTGGCCGAATGGGCGGCGTCCTCGACGGCGGTGCGGTCGCGGACCGCGGCATGCGCCTCGAGTTCGTCCAGGATCGGTGCGGTGGTCTCGACGAACAGCTGCATCATCTCGCGCACGTCGTCGTCGATCTCGCCGAAGGCGGCGAGGAGCTGCTGCATGTCCAGCGCGTCGTCGGTCGGGGCCATGGGAGCCCGAGCATAGTGCATCGGGGGCCTGCCGCGTCGAGATGTGTCGCGTGCCGAAATGCCGGGATTCAGGATGGAGAAAATAAGAGAGACGGCGCCGGCTGATGCATATCGGGCGCCGCCTCACTTAGTTTGGGAATCTGTGACCCCCCTTGGACAAGCGGTCATTCTCGGGGGGACCGGAAGACAACCGCATGCCCTTGATGATTAGTCGCAGGCAGGCGCGTCCAGGTTCAACGGCGTGCGAAGGAAGTTGCCTTGGAAAGCGCGGCGAAGGCATCGACCATGCCGGGACCTTCTGGAAGCGGAGCGGCGGTCTCCTTCAGCAGCCGGCGGGCCTCGCCCGAGCCGAGGCCGGGCGCACGCTCGCGCAGCAGAGCGGCGACGCCGGCCACCTGGGCCGCGGCGACCGAGGTGCCGGTGACATAGCCGACGACGCCCTCGGAGACCGTGGCGCGGATCTCGACGCCCGGTGCCGCCACGGCGACATGCGTGCCCTGGGCGCCGGCGGCATAGGGCTGGTCGCGTGGATCGGTCGCGGTCACCGCGACGACGCCGTCATAGGCGGCGGGATAGCGGGGCGGCGCATCCGGCCCGTCATTGCCGGCGGCGGCGACCACGACGATGCCGCGTCCCAGCGCCTGGCGGACCAGGCGTCCGATCAGCGGGTCGCGCGGGCCGGCGATGCTGAGGTTGATGACGTCGGCCTTGCGGTCGATCGCGGTGTCCAGGGCGCGGGCCAGGCTCAAGGTGGTGGCCACGCCCGTGTCCGGGTCGCTGGGGTCGTCGGCGAAGGCCTCGATCGCCAGCAGGCGGGCGGCCGGGGCGACGTCGGCGATCAGGCCGGCCAGCGCCGTGCCGTGACGGCCCTTGCCGCTGGTCGGCGAGACGCTGATCCGCTCGGTCACGTGGCCGACCAGGGACGAGAGCTCGGCGACCCGCGTGTCGATCAGCGCGATGGTGACGCCGGCGCCCGAGGCGAGGCCCAGCGCCGGCTGGATCTTCATGCGGTTTTGCGGGTACGCGCCGGCGATCGCTGCCGCCGAGGTGCGATAGCGGAAGTTCGGCTGGGCCGCCTGCACGCGCGAGTCGAGCCCCATCGTGTCGATGAGATCGCCGAGGCCGCGCGGCCTCAGCACCGTGAAGGTGACGAGGCGCACGCCGAGCGAGCGGATCGTCGTTTCGTCGTCGACGGCGAGGCCATAGTCGTTGGCAACGTCGCTGCCCGGGCTGATCGGCACGATGGCGACGAGCTGGTTGACGACCATGTCGCGCACGGTGACGCCGAGCATCGCCGCGGACGGCGCGCCGGGCCGTGGCGCGGGGGGCGGAGCGGGGATCGCCAGGGTCTCCGCGGGTCGCGGTGTCTCGGCAGCGGCAGGCGTCGTCGTGGTCGCTACGACCGGCGCCGGCTGGGGAGCGTCGCCGGTCGGTGCCGGAGCGGGCTTGTCGCCACTGGCAATCGGCGGCTTGGCCGAGCTGGCCTCGGGAACGCGGTTCTTTCCGTCACGCTTGTGCCAGTCGCGCCGGCCCGCCGAGGCGTCGTCCTGCGCGTCGCGAGCGTGACCGCGATGACCGTCCCGGCGTTTCTGGTAAGGGCTGGGAGCGATCTCGCCACCGGTATCGTTCGAGATCGTCTCGATGATGGGGGCCGGCTTGATCGGGACGAAGAACGGGGCAGGCGCCGGCGCCGGGCGGGTCCCGGGCGAAGCCACCACGACCGGCGGCGTCGGGGTCGTCATCGGGCCGGGAGCCGCGGCGACGGGTGGCGGTGCGGGGACGGCCGGCTTGGGCTGGGCGGGCTTCGGTGCCGGCGGCGGAGCCTGGGGCGGACGCACGGAGCGAAGGATATCCGGCGCGATGAAGCGCGCGTCGGCCCCTTCGGCCGAGACATCTCTCGAGCCGAGCGCCGCCATCACCGTCACGACGCAGATCAGCCCCACCCGCAGCAAATAAAACTCCGTCTAGTCGGTTAGCGCGATCGTCCTCATCACGCCGCTTCGCTTCAGCCGGTCCAGGGCGCGCTCGCCCTTGGCGGTCTCCAGGATATAGGCGCCGTCCGGCATCGGACCCCGGATGATCCCCGCCTCGGCCTCGGCGAGCGCTTCCCGAACCCGCGCGACCGAGGTGTCCTCGACGAAATGGACCGCGTACCGTGTCGATTCAATAGTAATTTTCGGTGATGGTCCAGAGGCGGTGCGATAAACCGATGCCGGGCTGAGCCAGGCGAGGGCCACGCCTTCGACCACCGCCACGACCACGGCGGCGGCAAGGGCCGGCTTCAGCCAGCGCGGCGCCTGGCGCGGGGCGTAGGTCGCCTCCTTGGCCGCGGCTGCCGCCAGCAGCGCGTCCGGGTCGATCTCCCGGGGCAGCGGCAGCGGGGCCGTGGCCACCGCGGCCTGCAGGCGGCGCTCTTCCTCGAGCGCCTGGCGCAGCTCCGGCGACCGCTTCAGCGCCTGCTCGACGCGCGCCTGCTCCTCCGGCTCCAGCCGGCCGGAGACGTACCAGGGCAGCAGCAATTCCTCTTCGGGGATATCCATCTCACGAGTCATGGCGTTACGAACCCTCCACGCCAGCTTCGGCCAGGAGCGTCTTCATGCGCTTCCGGGCGTAGAACATGCGCGTTTTCACGGTGTTGATCGGACAATCGACGACGTCTGCGATCTCCTCGACCGACATCTCCTCGCGGTAGGCCAAGTGCAGAACCTCCCTGTGCTCGGCGCTCAGCCGGTCCATCAGGCTGCCGACCAGCTCCGCGATCGACGCCCGGCCGACGGCCTCCTCGGGCGTCGGCGAGGAATCGACCACCTCGGCAAGGGCGTCCTCGCCGAGATCGCCTTCGTGCCTCCGCCTGAGGTAGTCGATCGCCTTGTGACGGGCGATCCCGAACAGCCAGGTGGAGACTGTCGATCGGCCGCCGAACCGCCCCGCCCCCTTCCACAGCTCGAGCATCGTCTCGCTCATGAGCTCGTCTGCGATCTGGGGCAGGCGGACCAGACGGGTGAGGTAGGCATGGACCGGACGCTGGAACCGACGGAAAAGCCAGCGGTAGGCGACATGATCGCCCCCGGCCACCTTCTCCACGAGGTGACGCAGATCGGCCTCTGCCACCTTCCTCCCGGATCCACTGTCGGCCATTCCTCCCCTTTCCCGTGCGTCGTCGGGGACGCCGATTGGGTTCAATCCCATTTCATCCCAGTATATGGTGCGCGGCCTATCCGAGGGAGGAGAGCTAAATTATGGCCAAGGCCGCGACACGTCCGCTCGTCTACGTTGCCGACAAACCCGACACCGGGCCGGCCCATGCCATCACGCCTGCCCGCATCAAGGCGGCCGCCAAGCGCCATCCCGGCGTCTTCGATCGGGTGAAGATCGTCTATGGGCTTAACCCCAAGGACCTGGCCCAGGCCGAGATCGTTCTCGGCGTCGCCTTCGATCCCCTGACCCTGAAGGCCGATGCGCCGAAGCTGAAATGGATCCAGTCGCTGAACGCCGGTGTTGAGAAATTGGCGCCCAAGCTCGACCGCAGCTTCATGCTGACCAACGCGTCCGGCCTGCACGGGCCGAAGGGCGGCGAGTTCGGCCTGACCGGCATGCTGATCCTGAACCACGCTGTCCAGCGCTTCGTCGGCAGCCAGAAGAAAAAGGTCTGGGAGCCGGTGTTCACCACCCCGATCGAGGGCAAGACCGCGGTGATCGCCGGGACCGGCGGCCTCGGCCAGGCGGTTGCGCTCCAGGCCAAGCGCCACAAGATGACGACCATCGGCATCAACACCTCCGGCAGGGCCGTCGCCGGCTTCGACCGCGTGGTCAAGGCCTCCGCCATGGCCAAGGTGCTGCCGAAGGCGGACTTCCTGGTGGTGACCCTGCCCATCACCAAAGGCACCGAGAACCTGATCGACCGCGCGGCGATCGGGCTGCTCCCGAACCATTGCGGCATCGTCAATCTCGGCCGCGCCCGGGTCATGGACTACGGCGCGATGGCCGAGCGCCTCAAGGCCGGAACCCTGTCGGGTGCGGTGCTCGACGTGTTCGATCCTGAGCCGCTGCCGTCCGACTCGGCCCTCTGGGACGTGCCGAACCTGATCGTCAGCCCGCATGCGGGCGTCGATGACGGCTCGGTCTATGTCGATCGCGGCCTCGACATCTTCGCCGACAACATCAAGCGCTATCTCGGCCGCCGGAAGCTGAAGAACCTCGTCAATCTCGACCTCGGTTACTGATCTCCCATGCGCGGGGCGAACCGGCCGCGGGTTCTCGTCGCGGGGATGCAATACGAGGTCAACAGCTTCACCGCCGGGACGGGAACGCTGGAGATCTTCCGGAAGCGCCGCATGGCCGAGGGCGAGGAGGTCTTCGCCACCAGCCACGGCGACGAGGTGTCCGGCGCCCGCACCGTGGCGGCACGGCGCGGCATCGAGCTGGTGCCGATCTTCCTCACCTTCGGTGGCGCCGGGCCGATCCTCGAGGACGATGCCTACCATTACATGCGCGACCGCATCCTGGCCGGCGTCCGGAGGGAGGCCGGCCGGATCGACGGCATCTATCTGCCGCTGCATGGCGCCATGGCGACCATGGGCTACAGCGATGCCGAGGGCGACCTGATCTCGCGCATCCGCGAGATCGTCGGCCGCGGCCTGCCGATCACCGCCTCGTTCGACATGCATGCGAACTTCACCGCCGAGATGGAGCGGGGCCTCGACGGCGCCGTCGGCTTCAAGACCTGCCCGCATGTCGACTATCCGGAAACCGGCGAAGCGGCGATGGAGATCCTGTGCAAGGCGATGGCGGGCGAGGCGAAGCCCGTCATCGTCCACCGCAAGGTCCGGATGATGACCTCGGCCGAAGGGCACGACACCACCACCGGCCCGATGACCGAGGTGATCGCCCTCCTTCGCGAAGTCGAGACGAAACCGGGCGTGCTCTCGGCCACCGTGATCGCGCCGCAGCCGTGGATGGACGTGCCCGAGCTCGGCTGGTCGATCCTGGTCGTCGTCGACGGCGAGGCCGCGGTCGCTACTGGCCGGCGTGAGGTCGACCGGATCGGCCGCCACGTCTGGGGGATGCGCGAGCGTTTCCGCTCGAACCGCATCTCGCTGGACGAGGCGTTCGACGCGGTCGCGGCCAGCGCCGAAGCCGAGCGGCCGTTCGTGCTGTCGGACGCGTCCGATGCGCCGTCCGCCGGCAGCTTCGGCGACTCGGCCGTGGTGCTGCAGCACCTGCTGGCCCGGCCGCCGCTCGCCGGGCCGCTGCTGCTGACGATGACCGATCCGGAAGCGACGCGGGCCTGCCATGCCGCCGGCGTCGGCGCGCATCTCACGCTCACCATCGGCGCGGCGTTCCAGCCGATCTACTACACGCCGGTGACGGTCGAGGCTCGGGTGCTGCGTCTGGCCGAGGGGCCCTACGCCTCCGAATTGCCGCCGATGCATCTCGACGCCGGGCTCCGCGCCGTGATCGAGGTCGCGGGATACATCCAGATCCTGCTGAGCGAGAAGCCGGTGATCACCCTCGACCTCAAGGGCTATGAGGCGTCGGGCATGTACCCGCGCGAGGCGAAGGCGGTGATCGTGAAGTCGGCGGGACAGTTCCGCGGCTTCTACTCGCCCTTCGCCTTCCGCATCATCGAGCTGGAGACGCCAGGCCCGGTCGACAGCCAGCTGCCGCGGCTGCCCTTCCGGCAGATCACGCGGCCCCTGTGGCCCTTCGATCCCGACCTTGCCGAGCCCTGGCCGGAAGCCGGCTAGAGGCCTTCACGGATCATCAGGTGGGTTCCTTGGGGCGCCAGCTCCGCAGCGTCAGCGCGTTGGCGACGACGCTGACCGAGGAGAAGGCCATGGCGGCTCCGGCGACGACCGGCGTGAGCAGGCCGACCGCGGCGACCGGGATGCCGACGAGGTTGTAGACGAAGGCCCAGAACAGGTTCTGGACGATCTTGGCATGGGCGCGATGCGAGAGCTCGATCAGCGCCGGCACCAGGGCGAGATCCGGCCGCATCAGCGCGACCTTCGCTGCTTCCAGCGCCACCTCGGCGCCGCCGCCGATGGCGATGCCGACATCGGCCACCGCCAGCGCCGGGCCGTCGTTGACGCCGTCGCCGACCATGGCAACGACGCGACCTTCCGCTTTCAGCCGTTCGATCTCGCCGACCTTCGCCTCGGGCGGGACCTCGGCGACGATGCGCGTGATGCCGACCTCCCTGGCGATGGCTTCGGCGGCGCCCTGGTTGTCGCCGGTCAGCATCACCGCCTCGATACCTCGGGCGGCGAGCGCCGCGACCGCCTGGGCGGCGCCGGGACGCACGACGTCGGCGGCGGCGATCAGCCCGGCGAGCCGGGGCCGAGTGCCGGCGGCAATCCAGATCGTCGTCTTGCCGTCGGCTTCGAACTGCTTCGCGCGAGTGACCAGGGGACGGATGTCGACGCCGATCTCTTCCATCAGCCGGCGGCTGCCGACCTGGACGAGCCGGCCGTTGATTTCAGCCTCGATCCCATAGCCCGGGCGGATGCGGAGTTCGGCCGGCTCCGACAGTGCGAGCCCGTCGGCCTTGGCCCGGTCGACCACGGCGCGGCCGAGCGGATGCTCGCTTCCGGTCTGGACCGAGGCGACCAGCGTCAGCAGGTCGGCGGCACTGCCATCGGACGGAACGATGTCCGTCACCTGCGGGCTTCCCATGGTCAGGGTGCCGGTCTTGTCGAAGACGACCACGGTGACGCGGCGCGCCGCCTCGAGCGCCTCGGCGTCGCGGATGAGCAAGCCCGAACGGGCGCCGGCGCCGATGCCGACCGAGACGGCCGCCGGCGTCGCGAGGCCGAGCGCGCAGGGGCAGGAGATGACGAGGACGGCGACCGCATTGACCAGCGCCTGAATGCCATCTCCGGTGACGAGCCAGGTTCCGGCCGCGGAGACCGCCGCGATCGCCAGCACCACCGGCACGAAGACGGCGGCGATGCGGTCGACCAGGCGCTGGACCGGGGCCTTCGAGGCTTGCGCGCGCTCGACCAGGCGGACGAGGCGGGCAAGCCGAGAGGCCGAGCCGACGGTCGTCGCCTCGATCTCCAGAAGGCCGAGGCCGTTGATGGCACCGCCCGTGACGGTCGCGCCCGTAATCTTGCGCACGGGCCTGGCCTCGCCCGTCAGCAGCGACTCGTCGACCTCGCTGTCGCCGGCGCGAACGATGCCGTCGACCGGGAGGCGCTCGCCCGGGCGGACCAGGACGCGCTGGCCGGCGAGCACGTCCTCGACCGGGCGATCGACGATGCTCTCGCCGTCGCGCACATGGGCGAGCGGCGGGCGCAGGTTCGACAGCGCGGCGATGGCGTCGCCGGCCCGGCGCTTGGCCCGCGTCTCCAGCCACTTGCCGAGCAGCACCAGGGCGATCACCACGGCGCCCGCCTCGAAATAGAGGTGATGCCCGTGACCGGCG
The DNA here is from genome assembly GCA_964201945.1 of Alphaproteobacteria bacterium. Classification (GTDB taxonomy): domain Bacteria; phylum Pseudomonadota; class Alphaproteobacteria; order SHVZ01; family SHVZ01; genus SHVZ01. The sequence continues at coordinate 2,833 of CAXNIC010000125.1, read as the reverse complement.
AGCCAGAGCCACAGGCTGAGCCCGTATGCGGCGGAGGTGCCGAGCGCGACCAGCGTGTCCATGTTGGCGGTGCGCGCTCGCGCCGCCCGCCAGGCGCCGCGATAGAAGCGGGCGCCGAGGATGAATTGCAGCGGTGTCGCGAGGGCGAGCTGCGCCCAGACGGGAAGTCCCAGGCTGAAGATCATGTCGATGAGGAAGGGCGCGGCCAGGAGCAGCGCGATCGCGACCGTGATCGGCTCCCGGTCGGCCGCCGCCTTCGGGGCGGTGCCCTCCGCGGAACGGGCGTCGTAGCCGGCGGCTCGGACGGCAGCGATCAGCGCCTCCGGGCGGGCGGTGCCGGCCAGCGCCTTCACGCGCGCCGACTCGGTCGCGAGGTTCGCCTGGGCCTCGATCACGCCCGGCACCTTGGCGAGAGCGGCCTCGACCCGGCCGACGCAGGAGGCGCAGGTCATGCCGTCGATCCTGAGGTCGATCTCGTCCTTGGGCACGTCGTAGCCGGCCTTGCGGACGGCCGCGACCAGCGCTTCGGGCGCAACCTCGCGGTCGAGGGTGACGGTGGCGGTCATGTTGGTGAGGCTGGCGCTGGCCCCGTGCGCGCCGGGGACGGAGTCGAGCGCGGTCTCGACCGCGCGCACGCAGCCGGCGCAGTTCATGCCGTCGATGGGAAGGACGATCTCCCGAAGCGAGGGGGCGGTCGTGAGGGTGGCGGAAGGGGTCATGGCTTTTCTCCTGCCACCTAGATAGGGTTTCCAGTTACTGGAAGGTCAAGAGGCCCCTTTAACCTTCCCGTCGAAAAGTGCGGGGCGCTTGGCCCGTTCCGGGCGTGCGGGTAGGTTGTCGGCGACGCCGACGGCATCGGGGGAAGCCATGCTGGATCTGACGAGCCTCATGTACGCGATCATCCTCGGCTTCGGGATCTTCGGGCTCGATGCCGCCTGGAATGCCGGCACGATCAAGACCGAATTCCACGTCTCCGAGAAGCTCGGGAGTGCTGGCATCAGGCCGGAGTTCGCGACCGCCGTCTTCTCCCGCGAACTGCAGGAGGTGTTCAGCGTGCCGTCGCTGGTGAGGCCCCCGACGGTGCGATCCTCGCATGACAAGACCTTCGTCTCGATCATGGCGGAGTCGGTCGGGCTCAGGGACGCGACCGCCGCGTTTCAGGACCTCTTCGGCCTGCACCCCGTCAAGATCACCGCGACGCTCACCACCGAAAATGCGCAGCCGAGGCTGGAGGTCATCAGCGAAGGCGGCCTGCATGGCACCTTCTACCTGGCGCTGGACGGGCGCGTCGGCGAGCCTGCCGTAACCCTGCTCCGCCGGGGCGCGATCGACGTCGCCGCCCGGCTCGATTCCTACCATACCGCGCTCTTTCTCCTGGACCCTCCCGAAGGGGCGCCCGACGTCGCGAAGGCCCGCCGTGTGCTCGACGCCGCGATCGCCGCCCAGACGCCGACCCGGATCAATGTCACGCGCGGCCGGTTCCACAATCTTCGGGGCATCGTCGCCCTGCTCGAGGACGACAAGACGGCGGCGGCGACGCATTTCGAACAGTCGATCACCGACGATCCGTCGCTGGTGGCGGCGCACCTCAACCTCGCCTTCACCCGGGTCGAGCAGGACCGTTATGCCGACGCGGCGATGATCGCGCGCCATGTGCTGGACGTCCACCAGAGAGGGCTGCCGCCGGCGCTCCTCTCCTCGATCCACTCGATCAACGGGGTCGTCGCCTGGACGCAGAAGAAGTACCAGGAGGCGGAGACGCATTTCGCGTCCGCCGTCGCGGCGGTGCCGGCGGCTACCGAGGCTTACATCTACTGGGGTCGCATGCTGGTCGAGATGGGCCGCGCCGAGGAGGGTCGCAAGAAGATCCGCCAGGGAGAGGCGAACCAGGCGGCATTCGACAACTTTGCCGAGGTCGCAATGCTCTACTTCTGGCTGACCGACAAGGACGACACGCCGCTGACGCGCCGGCCGCGCGGCAACGGCGGCATCGCGATGAAGTAGCGCGGGCGGCCGGTTCCCCTCGCGGCTAGCGCAGCGCCGCGCAGGCGCGCTGGATACGCCGGCAGGCCTCTTCCAGCTCCTCGGTCGAGGTGGCGTAGGAGACGCGGAAATGCGGGGCGAGCCCGAAGGCCTCGCCCGGCACCACGGCGACGCCCTCCGAATCCAGCAGATAGTTGGCGAAATCGGTGTCGCTGCCGATCTTGGTCCCGCTCGGCGTCTCCTTGCCGATGACCCCGGCGCAGGATGGATAGACGTAGAAGGCGCCTTCCGGGCGATGGCAGGTCAGCCCCTTCGCCTGGTTCAGCATGCTGATGACCAGGTCGCGGCGCTCCTTGAACGACTTGTTGTGCCGGGGGATGAAGTCCATCGGGCCGTTGAGGGCGGCGACGGCGGCGGCCTGGCTGATCGAGGACGGGTTCGAGGTCGACTGCGACTGGATCGCGCCCATCGCCTTGATCAGCTTCTCCGGGCCGCCGGCATAGCCGATGCGCCAGCCGGTCATGCAATAGGCCTTGGAGACGCCGTTGCAGGTCAGCGTGCGGTCGTAGAGCTCGGGCTCGACCTCGGCCGGGGTACAGAACTTGAAGCCGTCATAGACCAGGTGCTCGTACATGTCGTCGGTCATCACCCAGACATGCGGGTGGCGCTTCAGCACGTCGGTCAGCGCCTTCATGTCGGCACGGGTGTAGCCGGCGCCGGTCGGGTTGGACGGGCTGTTGAGGATGACCCACTTGGTCTTCGGCGTGATCGCGCGCTCGAGATCCTCGGGCTTCAGCTTGAAGCCGCTGGACTGCGGGCAGGAAACGAAGACCGGCGTGCCCTCGGCGAG
>CAXNIC010000124.1:0-12868 GCA_964201945.1 Alphaproteobacteria bacterium | reverse complement strand
CGGGGATTGCCCTCCGTCGCCGGACTCATGGCCCCAACCGGTTCACCGGCCAGAACCCATTGCCCGACGCCGCCGTCAATTCGCCCCAGACCGGACAGGAGGGAATGATATCCCTCGCCATGTTCGATGATCAATATAAGCCCATAGCCGCGGAAGGGGCCTGCGAAAAGGATGCGCCCGTCATATGGCGCAACTACGGCAGCGCCGGCGCGGGCCTCGTAGACCAGCCCCTTGGCCGGCTGGCTCTGCTCGTCGGGCTCGCCGAAGCGGCGCGAGAGGCGTCCGGCGACCGGGGGCGCCACCAGGCCGCGGGCCTCGCCAAACGGCCGTGCAAGCTCGGCCGGCGGGGGTAAAGCGACCACGGCCGGCGGCGTCGCGACCGAGGGTTGGGGAGCCGGAGGAGCCGGCATCGGACCGGGCGGCGGCGGCTTCGGAATCGGCTGAATCGAGGAGAGGATGCGGACCTGCTCGTCCTCGCGGGCGCGCCGCTCGGCTTCCAGGCGGTCGATCAAATCCTTGAGATCACGGGCCGCGGTGGTCAGCTCCTGCATCCGGCGAGCGAGCCGCTCGGCCTCGCCCTCGGTCCGCTGGAGAACGACGGCCTTCCGCTTCAGGAGGCGATCCAGCCGGTCTTCCTCGGCTTCGAGAGCCGCCAGCGCGGTCTCGCGCTGGGCGCGCTGCTCTCGCATCCGCGTGCGGGTTTCGGCGAGCCTTGAGAGGTCGGCGGCGAGCGAGTCGGCCTGGCGCTCGATCTCCGGCCGGGCGGCATTCAGCAGAATCGCGCCCTGGACGGTCTCGCGCGGGCTGAGCGGCAAGGCGAGCAGCGCCTCCGGCGGCACCCGCGCCCGGCGCAGAAGGGCGGTCACCACCTCGGCGAGCTCCTGTCGTCGCCGCTCGAGCGCGGCCGTCATCCGGCCCTCGTCTCCCGCCAGCGCCTCCAGGCGCTCGTCGATCTGCTGGACTTCCTGCCCATGGGCCTGGGCGGCGCGGGCCGCCTGGATCTGCTCGGCCCGGATCTCGGTGACCTCACGGGCGAGCGCATCGGCGCGGCGAGTCGCATCGGCCAGCCGCTCGCGGTCGGTGGCGATCGCGCGCTCGACCTCGTCCAGGCGCTTGGGAGTGACGTCGTCGGCACGGAGGCCGGCTGCGGGAACCCCCGCAAGAAGCAGCAGAAGGAGCGGTAGCTCAGTCCGCCGCACGATGCTCGGCCGATCGGCGCAGCAGCGAACGGCCGGTCATCTCCGCCGGCTTGGGCAGCCCCATCACTTCCAGCAGGGTCGGGGCCACGTCGGCGAGCTTGCCGTTGGCGAGCCCGGCGCCGCGGCCGGCGCCGAGCAGCATCGCTGGCACCAGGTTCAGCGTATGCGCGGTATGCGGCTGCCCGGTCTCGTGATCCTGCATCTGCTCGGCATTGCCGTGGTCGGCGGTCACCAGCATGGCCCCGCCGGCCGCCTCCACCGCGTCGGCGACCCGGCCGACGCAGGCATCCACCGCCTCGACCGCCTTCACCGCGGCGTCGATGTCGCCGGTATGGCCGACCATGTCGGTGTTGGCGTAATTCACGACGATCACGTCGAAGGTGCCGGCGCGAATCGCCTCCACCAGCCTGTCGGTCACCTCGGGCGCCGACATCTCGGGCTTGAGGTCGTATGTCGCGACCTTCGGCGAGGGCACGAGGATGCGGGTCTCGCCCGGGAATTCGGCCTCATCGCCGCCGTTGAAGAAGAAAGTGACATGGGCGTACTTCTCAGTCTCGGCGATCCTGAGCTGCTTCAGGCCGGCGCTCGAGATGATCTCGCCCAGCGTGTGCGCGAGGGAGCCCGGCAGGAACAGCGTATCCAGGAAGCGGTTGAGGTCGGTCGAGTACTCGGTCAGGCCGAGGGCCGCGGCGAGCTTCGGCAGCCTCGGTCGGGCGAAGCCCTTGAAATCAGGATCCAGCAGCGAGGCCAGGATCTCGCGCGCCCGGTCGGCACGGAAATTGGCCATCAGGATACCATCGCCGTCGGCCATGCCGCGGTATCCCTCGATCACCGTCGGCGGCACGAACTCGTCGGTCTTGTCGGCGGCATAGGCGGCGGTGATGGCCGCCTTCGCGTCGAGGGCCCGATCCCCCTCGGCCAGCACGATCGCCTTCCAGGCCGCCTCGACCCGCTCCCAGCGCTTGTCGCGGTCCATGGCGAAGTAGCGGCCGGTGACGGTGGCGATGCGGGCGCCTGAGTCGGCGAGGAATTTGGCGAGGAAGCCCTCGGCGCTCTTCGGCGGCGTGTCGCGGCCGTCGAGGAAGGTGTGGACCAGGACCGGCACGCCGGCGGCGGCCACCATCTTCGCCAGCGCGGCGATGTGGTCCTGGTGCGAATGCACACCGCCCGGCGAGAGCAGGCCCATCAGGTGGCAGGTGCCGCCCGAGGCCTTCAGCTTGCCGATGAACCCGGTCAGCGGCGCCATGACGGCGAGGCTGCCGTCCTCGACCGCCTGGTCGATGCGGGGCAGGTCCTGCATGACGACGCGGCCGGCGCCGAGATTCATGTGGCCGACCTCGGAATTGCCCATCTGCCCCTTGGGCAGCCCGACATGCAGTTCGGAGGCATCCAGGAACGAGATCGGCGCGGTCTTGGCCAGCCGGTCGAGGTTGGGCGTCCGGGCCTTGAGGATGGCGTTGTCCTCGGCGGGCTCGGCGCGATGGCCCCAGCCGTCGAGGATGCAGAGAACCACCGGTTTCGGCCGGCGGGGGGAGGCAGTCGTCGGCATGGGCCTTATATAGGCGAAACCCTCGGCGGCGGGTAGGCTTGGGCCGGCATGACTTTGCTGACCATCGCCGGCTGGATCCTAGGGGGGTGGCTCCTGATCGTCGGCTTGCTGTTCTTCGGCCAGCGCTCGCTTCTCTACCACCCCGATCCGATACCGCCCGACGCCGCGCAGCTTCGTGCCGCCGCCTTCCAGCCGTTGCCGGTGCGGACCGAGGACGGCCTCGACCTGACCGCCTGGCACCGGCCGGCCACCGCCGGCCGCGCGACGGTGATCCTGTTCCACGGCAATGCCGGCAATCTCAGCGACCGCCTCTTCATCGGCGAGCCGCTGGTGGCGCGCGGCTTCGGGCTGGTCCTCGCCCCCTATCGCGGCTATGGCGGCGCCCCCGGCAAGCCGACCGAGCATGGGCTCGTGCAGGATGGCCGGGGGACTCTGGCCGCGCTCGACGCCCGCTCGGTCGCTCGCAGAGACATCGTGCTCTGGGGCGAGAGCCTCGGCGGCGGCGTGGCGACGAGGCTGGCGGCCGAGGCGGCGGCGGACGGGCGTCCGCTTCGCGCGCTGATCCTGCAGGCGCCGTTCACCTCGGTCTTCGCGCGAGCGGGCGAGCTCTACCCGTTCGTCCCGGCGCGCTGGCTCGTTCTCGACCGCTTCGACAATCTGAGCCGCATCGACGCCATCGGCGTGCCGTTGCTGATCGTGCATGGCGAGGCCGATACGGTGGTGCCGGCTGAGCATGGACGGCGGCTGCTGGAAGCGGCGAGGGAGCCGAAGGTCGGCGTTTTCATCCCGCATGCTGGCCATAACAACCTGGATACCTTCGGACTGGTAGATCGGATCGCGGCCTTTCTTGACGGTCTATGAACGGACGCGCCGTTGTGCGCCCTCGCTTTCGCCGTGTCCTCGCCGCTGTCGCGGCTCCGGGCCGGCCCCGCTCGGTCGCCGGCGCGAAGTCGGAGTCGTAAGACTTCGCGGCGGCGCGTGAGCCGTACCTTGATCGCGCATGCGATCAAGGCCTGAGGCGAGCGCTCGCACGCCGCGACCGTGCTCTTCCTTACTCCGCCAACTCCAGCATCACCTGCAAGAGCACGTTCGCACCCGCCTCCAGATCTTCAGGCTTCGTATACTCGCGCACGTTATGGCTGATGCCGCCGACGGACGGCACGAAGATCATCGCCGTCGGCGCGACCCGCTGCATCATCTGCGCGTCATGGCCGGCGCCTGACGTCATGCGGCGGACGGAGAATCCCAGATCCTTCGCCGTCCGCTCGATCATCGCCGCCATTCCCGCATCGAAGATCACCGGCTCGAAGCGGGCGAGGCGGCGGCTCTCGGCGGTGCAGCCCTCGGCCTTGGCTGCGTCCGCCACGAAGGCATCGACCCGGCGCTCGGCGTCCTGGAGCTTCGCCTCGTCGGTGTTGCGGACGTCGACGGTGACCACCGCCTTGTTGGGGATGACGTTGATCAGGTCGGGGAACAGCTTCACCGATCCGATCGTGCCGACCTGGTTGCCGCCGATCTCGTTGGCGAGGTCGCGGACGAAGGTGGAGAGGCGGGCGGCGACATAGCCGGCATCGTGGCGAAGCCGCATCGGCGTGGTGCCGGCATGGTTCGAGGTGCCCTTGATGGTGAACTCGGTCCAGGAGATGCCTTGCAGCGAATCCACCGCGCCGATGGTCACGCCCTCGCGGTCGAGCACCGGCCCCTGCTCGATGTGCAGCTCGACGAAGCGATGCAGGTTCGGCTTGCCCACCGGCGCCGGGCCGGCATAGCCGATGCGGTTCAGCTCTTCGCCGACGGTCTTGCCGTCATTGCCCTTGGCTGCCAGCGCCTCTTCCAGCGGCAGGCCGCCGACATGGACGAGGCTTCCCATCATGTCGGGGTGGAAGCGGGCGCCTTCCTCGTTGGTGAAGAAGGCGATCGCGATCGGTCGCTCGGTCTCGATCCCCGCCTGGTTCAGGACCTCGACCACCTCGAGCCCGGCCAGCACGCCGTAATTGCCGTCATAGCGGCCGCCGGTGCGGACGGTGTCGATATGCGAGCCGGTCATCAGCGGCGCCGAGTCGGTACGGCCCTTGCGGAGCCCGAAGACGTTGCCGATGGCATCCACGGTGACGGCGAGGCCGAGTTCGCGCATCCAGGCGACCACCAGGTCGCGGCCGTCCCTGTCCTGGTCGGTGAGCGCGAGGCGGGCATTGCCGCCGCCTTCGATCGCGCCGACCTGGGCCAGACGATCGAGGCGAGCCAGCAAGCGGGCGATGTCGATGCGGAGAGTGGCGCGGTTCATGCGGCTCTTTTAAGCGAAGAGGGAGAGGATCACGGCGTAGCGCGCGCCTTTCCCCAAGGCAACCAGGAGGAGGAACGGCAGCAGCCGCACGCCCGCCGCGCCGGCGACCAGGGTCAGCGGATCGCCGACGATCGGAAGCCATGAGAGCAGCAGCGACCAGGTGCCGTAGCGTCGGAAGCGCTCGGCGGCGGCCTCGTAGGTCGCAGGCTTCACCGGGAACCACGGGCGGTCGCGGAACCGCGCTCCCCAGCGTCCGAAGGCCCTGTTGAGCAGGGATCCCAGCGTGTTCGCGACCGTCGCGACCGACCACAGCAGCAGCCGGTCCTGGGTCGTCGTCAGCGCCACGCCCGCCAGCACCGCCTCGGAGGAGAGCGGCAGGATCGTCGCCGCCAGGAACGAGGTGACGAAGAGTCCGGCGAGGGTGGCGACGTCCATCCTGCTAGAGGCGCTTGAACCAGAACGCCATCGGCTTCTCGGTCTCTTCCGCCTCGCCGATGTCGCGCCAGGGGAAATGGGTGATGAAACCCGGATCCTTCACATAGCCGCGGCGGTTCCAGAACGCGTCGAGTGGCACGTAGTCCCCGGGCTTCAGCGGATGATCGTCCGGGCGCTGAACGGCGCAGAAGCACACGGTCTCGAAGGTGCCGAAGCTCCGGGCATGGGCTTCCCGCTCCTCGAAGAAGCGGACGCCGATCCCCTGGCCGCGATATGTCAGATCCAGCACGCTCTCGCCGAAATAGAAGAAGCGCGCGATGTCGAGTCCGCGCGCCGTGAACGGCTGGGTCACGTACGCGGCCTCGTCGGCGAGCGGGAGCGCCGTCGAGGCGCCGACCGCGCGGTCTCCGTCCAGCGCCAGCACGACGATGCTGCGGGGCGAGCGGAGATAGGTTTCGAGGTATCTGCGCTCATAGGCTTCGTCGCCCTCATAGAGATAGGGCCAGTCGCGGAAGACCTGGATGCGAAGACGCGCAAGGTCCGGGATGTGCCGGCGAAGCCCCTCGCCGGTGACCCGCTCGATGATCACTTGGCGCCGATCAGCCGGAGCCATTGCTCGAGGTTGTAGTAGTTGGTGACGCGGGTGATGCGCCCGACCGAGACCTCGAAGAAGGCGCCGCCGGGAAGCCGGTAGGTCTGCCCCGTCGCCGGCGGCAGGCCTTCGTCGGTCTTCAGGTATTTTCCGACCACCAGATACTCGGCAGCGATGCGGGCACCGTCGCCGAGGATGACGATGTCCTCCAGCCGCTCCTGATAGGAGCCTTCCATGCGCTTCAGGAAGGCGCGGAAGGCGTCGCGGCCGGTCTCGCGGCAGCCCTGGTTCAGGTCGTGCGCGACATCGTCGGAGAGGAGGGCGAGCATGCCCTCCCAGTCGCCGGCGTTGAAGCGGTCGTAATAGGCGCGGACGATGTCGGCCGTCGAAGGCATGCCGATGGGACTCCTAAAGTCAGTGCTGGCGGATGTAGCCGAAGACGGTCAGCGCGTCCTTGATGTCGGGCATCGCGCGTTCGACCGCGGCCTCGCCCTCGTCGATCACCTCGGCCGCCCGGTGGAACTCGAGCAGGCCGATATGGCCGACCTTGGGATTGATCGCCACGTCCGGCGGCTCGCCGGCAAGGCGCGAGCGTGAGAGGCGATCCTGGACGATGTTGAGGGCCGAGACCATGACGCCGAACATCGACGGCGCATCCGGCTGGCGGCCGAACATGCGGGTGAGGAAGGAATCGAGGCGCCAGCTCTTGTCCTCCGGCGCCGACGCCTCGAGCTCGGTCAGGAGGTCGAAGCCGGCGACCGCCTGGTAGGTCTTTCCGGGCACGCGGGCCTTGCCGATGATGTCGGCGTGCAGGTTCACGGCGATGATGATCTCAGCCCCCATGGCGCGGCAGACCGAGACCGGGACCGGGTTCACCAGCGCGCCGTCGACCAGCCAGCGGTCGCCGACGCGGACCGGGGGGAACACGCCGGGAAGCGCGAAGGAGGCGCGCAGCGCGTCGATCAGCTTGCCGGAGTTGAGCCAGACCTCGTGGCCCGTGGCGAGGTCGGCGGCGACCGCGGTGAAGGGCGCCGACAGGTTCTCGATCGAGAGGTCGCCGAAGTTCCGCTCCATCTCCGCGACCAGCCGGCTGCCGCCGATGACGCCGCCGCCGCCGAGCTTGATGTCGAGGAAGGAGATGACCTTGAGCTTGGTCAGGCCCCGCGCCCACACCTCGAGCTGCGGGGACCGCGCCGAGAGATGCGCACCCCCGACCATCGCGCCGATCGAGGTGCCGGCGATCACGTCCGGCTGGATGCCGTGGCGGGCGAGGCCGCGGAGAACGCCGAGATGCGCCCAGCCGCGGGCGACGCCGGAACCGAGCGCGATCCCGATCTTCGGCCGCTTCTTCGGGACGGGGGTCGCCATGGCGGCGTAATTTCTATCGGCGGGGCGGCTCTGGCAAGCCCGGATGCCGGGCGAGCGCGAGCCAGAAGAACACGACCGAGCCGATGGCGAGGAGCGAGATGATCAGCGCCACCGGGAACAGCGTCGATCCGAGCGTATGGCCGATCGCCACCGTGCCGAGCGCGCCGAACGCCATCTGCATGAATCCGACGATTCCCGACGCCGCGCCGGCGCGGGTCGGATCGACGCTGATGGCGCCGGCGATGCCGTTCGGCTGGCCGACGCCATTGCCCATCGCGATCATCATGGCGGGGATGAAGATCCCAGCGGGCGCGAGCGGGAAGAGCAGCGCGTGCGCCAGCATGGCGATGCCGCCGGCGAGCACGAGGCCGGCGCCGAGCTTCACCATGCGGTCGACGCCGAGGCGGGCGGACAGGTGCCCGGTGAGGAAATTGCCGACGAAGTAGCCGACCGAGACGATGACGAACCAGATGCCGTAGTCGTTCGGCGGCCGCTGCAGCACCTCGATCATCAGATAGGGGGCGCCGGCGAGGAAGGAGAAGAAGCACGCGGTGGAGAAGCCGGTGCCGAAGGCGAAGCCTAAGAAGACGGGGCGGCGGAGCAGCACCTGGTAGCTGCGGAGGATCGGCATGACGCCGATGGTCGGCTGCGGCTCCTTCAGCGTCTCGGTCTGGAAGAAATAGCAGCCGGCGAAGAGCACGGCGCCGTAGGCGGCAAGGACCCAGAGCCCGGCGCGCCAGCCGAACCAGAGGTCGAGATAGCCGCCGAGGACCGGCGCCATCGCCGGCGCGATGGTCATCGCCATGGTGACGTAGCCCAGCACGGAGGCGGCGCGGTCGCGGTCGAAGACGTCGCGGATGACGGCGCGCGTGATCACCATGCCGGCGCAGCCGCCGAAAGCCTGGGCGATGCGGGCGAGGATCAGGAGCTCGATCGACTCGGCGAGGCTCGCCGCCAGGGCCGAGACGGCATAGAGGCCGACGCCGGCCAGCATCAGCGGCCGGCGGCCGTAATGGTCGGAGAGGGGGCCGTAGACGAGCTGTCCGACGGCGATCCCCGCGAGATAGAGGGTGAGGGTGAGCTGGACGGTCGCGATGTCCGTGCCGAAATAGCGCACCAGCCCGGGCATCGACGGGATGAAGATGTTCAAGGACAGGCCGCCGATGGCGGTCGCCAGCACGAGGAGGAGGATCGGCGGGCGCCGTCCGGTCGGTGTCATCAAGGGAAATTGAGGGAAATGGGGTTCAGCGACGGTGTTCAGGCTACCATGGTCCGAGGCTTGACGGGGATCGCGGTGATCGGGGATACCCCGAGGCTTTCCGACGCGGGCAGGAGACGATGATGACGGACAGACTCGAAGCGGTTTCCGGCGTGACGATCGCGGCCCTCCGCCTGCTCGCCGCGGCGGCATTGATGCTGGCGGTCTCGCCGGCCTTCGCCCAGAGCTTCGTCGAGGGGCAGAAGCAGTTCGCCAAGTGCAAGGCCTGCCATACCGTCGAGGCCAACGGCCGGAGCGGCGTCGGCCCCAATCTTCACGGGATCTTCGGCCGCAAGGCCGGCACCAAGGACGGCTTCGCCTTCTCGGCACCGATGAAGAGCTCGAACATCGTCTGGGACGACGAGACCATCACCAAGTACCTGGTCGAGCCCCGCACCTACATCCCGGGCAACAAGATGGCGTTCCCGGGCATGAAGCGGGAGGATGAAATCAAGAACCTGCTCGCCTATCTCAAGGACGCAACCAAGTAGGCATGAAGCAGATGGCCGTCCCCGTCGTCCGGTCCGATCGCCGCCGGCTCGTCCTCGGCGCCGCCGCTCTGTCGGCGCTGGCGCTGCTGCCGAAGGCGGCACTGGCGACGCCCCAGGCGGCAGCCGAGTTGCTGCGGAAGCTGGTGAAGGGCGCGCCCCAGCAGGGCCGCGTCACTCTCCAGGCGAGCGAGATCGCCGAGAACGGCAATTCCGTACCGCTGACGGTCACGGTCGAGAGCCCGATGACCGAGAAGGATCACGTGATCGCGATCCATGTCGTTTCCGGCGGCAATCCCAACCCGGGCGTCTTCAGCATCCGGCTCGGGCCGGCCAACGGCAAGGCCGAGGTCTCGCTCCGCATCCGGCTCGCCGAGACCGACAAGCTGATCGCCGTCGCCGAGATGGCGGACGGCAGCGTCTGGATCGGCAGCCGCGAGATCGCGGTGACCGTCGGCGGCTGCGGCGGCTGAGGAGAGAGACCATGGCCAACGACATCAAGCCGCGAATCCGCCTCCCCTCCCAGATCAAGGCGGGCGACGTGATCGAGGTGAAGACGCTGGTGACCCACGACATGGAATCGGGCCACCGGCGGGACGCATCGGGCGTGCTGCAGCCGCGCCGGATTCTCAACAAAATGACCTGCGCCTATAACGGCCGGCCGGTGTTCGAGGCGACGCTGGAGCCGGCGGTCTCGGCCAACCCCTATGTCTCCTTCTTCCTGAAGGCGACCGAGAGCGGTACCCTCGACTTCACCTGGACCGAGGACGACGGCACCGTCTACCGGGCCAAGCAGGCGATCAAGGTCGGCTGACGGCCGGCCCGGGCGAGAGTCCGGGCTCTTGAGCAGGCTCCCAGGGGGTGAAGGACGAAGGCATGAAGCGTCCGGGCGATCCCAAGGGGTACTACGCGTGTCTCGGCGTTGCCGACTGGGCGACGCAGACGGCGATCGATGCCGCCTTCAAGGCCCGCTCCCGCGAGCTTCACCCCGACCGCAACCCGTCCCCTGACGCGGCGCAGCGCTACCAGGCGGTGGTCGAGGCGCATGCGCTGCTGTCCGACGAGCGGCGGCGGCGGCAATACGATCTCGAGGCGCGGGCGGACGAGGACCCGCCGGTGGCCGGCGGCCCCGAGGCCCCGGTCGAGCCGCCCCGAGAGGGAATACCCCGGTTCAGACGAAGCTCGCTCGTGACCGGGGTCGTCGCGGCGGCGGCGCTGGCCGTCGCGGTCGTCGCCTGGGTCCGCACGCCGGCCCAGCTCAGCTCCTCTCCCGCCAGCGCGCTTAACCCGCCGCCGATGCCGGCCCCGCCGCGCTTCGAGCGCCGGACGGTCACTGCGACCGGGGTCAACCTCCGCCTGGGCCCGGGCATGCACCACGCGGCGACCGCCCGCATCGCCCGCGGCGAACGGGTCGTCGTGGTCCAGCCCGAAGCCGACCGCTGGATCCGCGTCCGCCTCGACGACGGCCGCACCGGCTACGTCGCCGCCCGGTTCCTGGCGGTGCCGTAGGAGACCCTGGGTCGTCCCCCCTCTCCTGTGCGCAGCGCGGGGGAGGGGGCACGATACCAAGCCTTCGGAACCCTCTCCCGCGTCGCACGCGGGGGAGGCACGCGCGACGCCTTCGTCGTCGCGATGGGTGGGGGGCCGAGCGCAGCGAGGAGCGCCGGGACGACCGGGCGCAAAGATCGCGAAGGCAGGGCGATCTCGCGTGCGGCCAAACGCCGACCCCTCGCTACGCTCGGGCCCCCACCCTTCCCTCCCCCGCTGCGCGGGAGAGGGTTATCGAAATGAGGATAAAAATCTTCATTAAGCGTAATTTTCACCTTGACGGAATCGCCGGTTCTTGACAGGATCCGGGCTACTGGAGAGAGGTGGGCGCGCGGCCCCGACGCGCCCCGGCAAAGGGGAAGAAGGGGCGGAGTCCCATCCTCTCTGGCCTTTCGCTCAAGATGTAGCAGGAGCCTACACATGAAGCTCTCCGACGCTGACGTCGCCCGGTTCCAGGAGCAGGGCTTTCTCGTCTTCCCGGATCTCTTCTCCACTGAGGAAGTGGCGATCCTGAAGGGCGAGGTGCCGGCGCTCTATGCCGAGCGGCGGCCGGAGAACGTGCGCGAGAAGACCGGCGACGTGGTCCGCACCAACTTCGCCGCCCACACCTACAACCCGGTCTTCAAGGCGCTCTCCCGCCATCCCCGCATGATCGAGCCGGCGATGCAGCTCCTCGGCGGGCCGATCTACATCCATCAGTTCAAGATCAACGGCAAAGCCGCCTTCGACGGCGACGTCTGGCAATGGCACCAGGACTACGGCACCTGGAAGAACGACGACGACATGCCGAATTGCCAGGCGATGAACCTGGCGGTCTTCCTGGACGAGGTGAACGAGTTCAACGGCCCCTTGATGTTCATCCCCGGCAGCCATCGCGAAGGCGTGCTGAAGGCCGGCCACGATACAAGGACCACCAGCTATCCGCTGTGGACCATCGACCACGCCACCATCCGTTCGCTGGTCGAGCGGGGCGGCATCGTCGCGCCGAAGGGCAGGCCGGGCACCGCGCTGTTCTTCCACGGCAACCTGGTCCACGGCTCGACCTCCAACATGTCGCCGTGGGACCGGCTGATCGTCTATGTCAGCGCCAACCGCGTCGACAACGCTATCCGCCGCTTCAAGCGGCCGGAGTACATCGCGCACCGGGACTTCACCCCGATCCAGACGCTGGCCGACGACTGCCTGCTGCCGTTCCGCAAACAGGCGGCGGAGTAGGCTGCATGAATCTCTACAGCCTTCTGCAGAAGCGCGCCGCCGCCGGCCGACCGGTGCGCGTCGGCCTGATCGGCGCCGGCAAGTTCGGCTCGATGTTCTTAGCGCAAGTCCTGACCACGCCCGGCCTGCATGTCGCCGCCATCGCCGACCTCAAGCGCGATCGGGCTGCCGCCTCGCTCGCCCGTGTCGGCTGGGCGCCGGAGCGCTTCGCCGCGCCGTCGCTCAGCGAGGCCTTGGCCAAGGGCACGACCTGGCTCACCGAGGACTCGCTCTCGATGATCGCCGGCGACGGCATCGAGGTGGTGATCGACGCCACCGGCTCGCCGCCGGCCGGCATCGCGCACGCCCGCGCCGCCTTCAAGGCCGGGAAGCACGTGGTGATGGTGAATGTCGAGGCCGACGCGCTGGTCGGCCCGATGCTGGCGCGCGAGGCGGAGGCGGCCGGCGTCGTCTATTCGCTGGCCTATGGCGACCAGCCGGCGTTGATCGCCGAGATGGTCGACTGGGCGCGCGCCGCGGGATTCGAGGTGACGGCCGCCGGCAAGGGCACCAAGTACCTGCCGATCTACCATGCCTCGACGCCGGAGACGGTCTGGGGTCATTACGGCTTCTCAGCCGAGCAGGTGGCCACGGGCGACTTCAACGCCCAGATGTTCAATTCCTTCCTCGACGGCACCAAGTCGGCGATCGAGATGACCGCCGTCTCCAACGCGACCGGGCTTTCGGCGCCGTCCGACGGCCTCCTGTTCCCGCCCTGCGGCGTCGACGATCTCGCGCATACGCTCAGGCCCAGATCCGAGGGCGGCGTGCTCGACGGCAAGGCCAGGGTCGAGGTGATCTCCTCGCTGGAGCGCGACGGCCGGCCGGTCTTCCGCGACCTCCGCTGGGGCGTCTATGTGGTCTTCGAAGGGGCGACACCTTACGTCCGCGAC
>CAXNIC010000123.1:0-12876 GCA_964201945.1 Alphaproteobacteria bacterium | reverse complement strand
GCGCTCCGCGTCATCCCGGGATCGCCGAAGTCGCAGCGGGTCGAGTACCGCATCGCCGCCGCCGACCAGAACCCCTATCTGGCGCTCTCGGTCGCACTCGGCTCCGGCCTCTGGGGCATCGAGAACAAGCTGAAGCTGGGCGATCCCATCAGCGGCAATTCCTACGACCAGAAGCACCCGGCCAAGCTCACGCTGCCCTCGACGCTGTGGGACGCAGCCCAGCGGCTGAAGGCCTCGAAGGCGGCCCGCTCGCTGTTCGGCGACGCCTTCGTCGAGCACTATGCCGCCACCCGGGAATGGGAAGAGCGCGAGAACCGGAAGCACATCTCCGACTGGCAGCTCGGCCGCTACTTCGAGATCATCTGACCATGAGCATCCTCAAAACGATTTCCCCCGGCGACGGCCGGGTCTATGTCGAGCGTCCGCTAGCGACCGAGGCCGACGTCGCCAAGGCACTGGCCGCCGCGCGCACCGCGCAGAAGGGCTGGCGGGCGACGCCGGTGGCCGAGCGCGCGCAGATCGTCGAACGCTTCGTGAAGCACTTCGAGGCGAACGCGCCCGCGATCGCCGAGGAGCTGACCCGACAGATGGGCCGGCCGATCCGCTACACGCCGGGCGAGGTGAAGGGCCTGGCCGAGCGCGCCCGCTACATGGCGAGCGTCGCCGGAGAGTCGCTGGCCGATGTGAAGATCGAGCCCAAGGACAACTTCACCCGCTTCATCCGGAAGGAGCCGGTGGGGATCGTCTTCGTCATCGCGCCCTGGAACTACCCGTACCTGACCGCGGTGAACGCCATCGTCCCGGCGCTGCTCGCGGGCAATGCGGTGATCCTCAAGCACTCGCACCAGACGCCGCTCTGCGCCGAGCGCTTCGCCGAGGGCTTCAAAGCGGCCGGGCTTCCCGCCGGCGTCTTCCAGCACCTGCACATGGACCATGCGCTGACCGAGAAACTGGTGGCCTCACCGGAAGTCGACTTCGTCGCCTTCACCGGCTCGGTCGCCGGCGGCCATGCCGTCAGCCGGGCCGCCGCCGGCCGCTTCATCGGGCTCGGCCTCGAGCTCGGCGGCAAGGACCCGGCCTATGTGCGCGCCGACGCCAATTTCGACCATGCGGTCGAGAACCTGGTGGACGGCGCCTTCTTCAACTCCGGCCAGTCCTGCTGCGGCATCGAGCGCGTCTACGTCCATGCCGATCTCTACGACCGCTTCGTCAATGCCTATGCCGACCTGACGCGCAAATACGTGCTGGACGATCCGATGGCGGCAGATGCGACGCTGGGGCCGATGGTGCGGGCGCAAGCTGCCGATTTCGTCCGCGGCCAAGTCGCGGACGCGGTCAAGGCCGGCGCCAAGGCGCTGATCGACGAAAAGCCGTTCGCGCGCGCCAGGCCCGGCTCGTCCTATTGCGCGCCGCAGGTCCTGGTCGGCGTCGACCATTCCATGCGCGTCATGTCGGAGGAGAGCTTCGGGCCGGTGATCGGCCTGATGAAGGTCAAGTCCGACGAAGAGGCCATCCGGCTGATGAACGACAGCCGGTACGGCCTCACCGCCGCGATCTGGACCATGGACGAGGATGCCGCCATCCGCATCGGCGACGCGATCGAGACCGGCACCTGGTTCATGAACCGCTGCGATTATCTCGACCCGGCGCTCGCCTGGACCGGCGTCAAGGATTCGGGCCGCGGCTGCACGCTGTCGCGCCTCGGCTTCGACGCCTTCACCCGGCCCAAGTCCTTCCACCTCCGCACCCGTCTTTGAGAGTCACATGCCCCTCACCGTCGATTTCATGCGTGGCAACTGGTCGTTCCCGACATCCGTCCGCTTCGGCGTCGGCCGCATTTCCGAGCTGGCGGATGCCTGCAAGGCATCGGGCCTCAAGCGCCCGCTGCTGGTCACCGATCCCGGCCTCGCCAAGCTGCCGATGGTGAAGGACGCCATCGCCGCCAACGAAGCGGCCGGCGTGCCGACCGGCCTCTTCTTCGACATCAAGCCGAACCCGGTCGCCAGCAACGTTGAGGCCGGCCTCAAGGTCTTCCGCGCCGGCAACCACGACGGCGTCATCGCCTGGGGTGGCGGCAGCGCGCTGGACGCCGGCAAGGTCATCGCCTTCATGACCGGCCAGACCCGGCCGATGTGGGACTTCGAGGACATCGGCGACTGGTACACCCGCGCCAACCCCGACGGCATCGCCAAGGTGATCGCGGTGCCGACCACCGCCGGCACCGGCTCCGAGGTCGGCCGCGCCGGCGTCATCGCCGACGAGACCACGCATACCAAGAAGGTCATCTTCCACCCGAAGATGCTGCCGGTCGTGGTCATCTGCGACCCGGCGCTGACCGTGGGATTGCCGGCGCACATCACGGCGGCGACCGGCATGGACGCGCTGGCGCATTGCCTGGAAGCCTTCTGCGCGCCCTCATATCACCCCTATGCCGACGGCATCGCGGTCGAGGGCATGCGGCTGGTGCGCGAATGGCTGCCGACCGCAGTTGCCGAGCCTGGCAACCTGGTCGCCCGCGGCCAGATGATGGTGGCAGCCAGCATGGGCGCGATCTCGTTCCAGAAGGGCCTCGGCGCCATCCATTCGCTGAGCCATCCGGTCGGCGCGCTCTACGACACTCATCACGGCCTCACCAACGCCGTGTTCATGCCCTATGTGCTGGCGCTCAACCGCAGCGCCATCGCCGAGAAGATGGCCTACCTCTCGCGCGTGCTCGACCTGAAGACCCCCGGCGTCGACGGCGTCATCGAGTGGTCGCTCGATCTCCGCCAGCGCTTCGGCATGCCGCACGACCTGAAAGGCCTCAAGGTGGGGCCAGAGCGCTTCGAGGAGATGTCGGAGATGGCCGCGGTCGACCCGACCGCCGGCGGCAACCCGGTCAAGCTCGATCCCGCCATCCTCAAGCGCCTCTACGAGAACGCGCTCGAAGGCAAGGTACTCTAGCGCCATGCCGACGACGCTGAGCCAAGCCGAGGTCGCGCGCTACGACGCCGAGGGCTATCACTTCCCGGTTCGCGTCCTGACCAAGGCGGAAGCGGCGGCGTACCGCTCCCGTCTCGACGCCTTCATCGCCGGCGCCGGCGGACAGAAGGCCGCGGGGCCGCTGCTTCGTCACAAGGCGCATCTCAACTGCCCGCCGCTGAACGAGCTCACGATCCATCCGAAGATCCTGGACGCGGTCTCCGACGTGCTCGGTCCCGACCTGCTCTGCTGGGCGTCGGGCGTCTTCTACAAGCCGGCGCGCGATCCCTCCTTCGTCTCCTGGCATCAGGACGCAATGTATTGGGGGCTCGATCCCGCCGACATCGCCACCGCCTGGGTGGCGCTCACCGACAGCCATGCCGGAAACGGCGCCATGCAGGTGCTGCCGGAAAGCCATCGCGACGAGCTGATGCCGCACACCGAGACCCATGGCGCTGACAACATGCTGTCCCGCGGGCAGGAGATCGCCGTCGACGTCGATCTCGGGAAGACGGTCATGTTGACGCTTTCTGCCGGCGAGATGTCTTTGCATCACGTCAAGCTGGCGCATGGCTCGGAGGCGAACCGCTCCGATCATGCCCGCATCGGCTATGCGATCCGCTACGTGGCGCCGCATGTGCGCCCGGTGACGTCCGAGAGCGGCGCCGCGACGCTGGTGCGCGGCCAGGACCGGTTCGGCCATTTCAGGCCGGACCGGGTGACGGAACTACAAGCCACCTAACGAATGGCCCGCAAGCCTTCGCAGGAACCGCGGCGGGCACGCGCGGGCATCCACGACGTCGCGTCCGCCGCCGGCGTCTCGGTCGTCACCGTCTCCCGCGCCTTCAACTCGCCGGACAAGGTCTCGGCCAAGACCCGCCAGCGCATCGACGAGGCGATCCGCCGGATCGGCTATGTTCCCGACCTCGTCGCCCGCAGCCTGGTGTCGAGGAAGAGCCGGGTGATCGCCGCCTGCGTGCCCACCTTCGTGCTCTCCGACATTCCGAGCTGCATGCAGGGCCTGTCCGACGTCATCACCCGCGAAGGCTTCCAGCTCCTGCTGGGCAGCAGCTCCTTCTCCGCCGAGCAGGAAGCCTCGATGGTCGCCGCCATGCTGGGCCGCCGGCCGGACGGCATCGTTCTCACCGGCACCGACCATGCCCCCGAGGTCCGCACCATGCTGCGCCAGGCCGGCGTGCCGGTGGTCGAGCTGCTGAATGCCAGCGCGACGCCGATCGACATGGCCGTCGGCATCCACAACGCGCGCGCCATCCAGGAGATGACCCAGCATCTCTGCCGCCTGGGATACCGGCGGATTGCTTTCGGCTCGCGCTCGGTCGCCGGTAACGACCGAGCCCGCGACCGCCGCCAGGGCTACCTCCGCGCGCTCGGCAAGGCGGGAATCAAGGTCGATCCCGATCTCCTCTTCGAGATCGACGGCTCGGCGACCTCCGGCGCCGAGGTGGTGACCCAGATCACCTCGCGGGGGATGAAGGTGGATGCGGTCGTCTTCACCGGCGATGCGCCAGCCGTCGGGGCCTATCTTCGCTGCCAGACCCTGGGGCTCAAGGTGCCGGGCGACCTGGCGCTGGCCGGGCTCGGCAACAACGAGCTGTCACGGCTGATCCCGGGTGGTCTCACCACCATCGGCACCGACATGTACACGCTCGGCCGACGCGCCGGCGAGCTGCTGTGCGAGCGCCTGCTCACCGGCAAGGTCAAGACCCGGTCGATCGACATCGGCTTCGAGCTGATCTTCCGCGGCAGCTGCTGATTTCACCGCCGGCCGGGCCACGTTGACCCCTTTGATGATAGACGTTTATCATCGAGCCATGAAGATCACCAAGGTGAGCTCCGGCCTCTTCGTCCGTCGCTACGACGGCAAGATCCGCAACAGCCGCCAGAAGTGGAACGACAAGCAGCACGTCCTGGTCTTCATCGACACGGACGCCGGCGTCTCCGGCGTCGGCGAAGCCTGGTGCCCGCGGGCGTCGCCGAAGACGCTCGCCGCCGTCCTCGAGAACGACCTGATGCCGCTCGTCCTCGGCGAGGACCCGCTGGCGCGCGAGCGGATCAGCCAGCGGATCGAGGAGTTCGCCGTCGTCGGCACCCTGGGCGGGATCGTCTATGCGCTGGCCAGCGCCATCGACACGGCCCTCTGGGATATTCTCGGGCGCCTGACCAAGCAACCGCTCTACCGGTTGCTCGGCGGCCACTCGAACCGGGTCGCGGTCTATGGCAGCGGCGGCATGTACGGCCCCGACATCACGCCCGAGAGCCTGGGGCGCGAGATGGCTGCCTCGGTCGCGAGCGGAACCATGGGCGTCAAGATCAAGGCGGCCGGCGCGAGCCTCGCCGAGGACGTGGCGCGCATCCGCGCCGTCCGCGACGCGATCGGGCCTGACGCCAAGCTGATGATCGACGCGCTCTTCGTTCCGACCGTTCCCGAGGCGATCCGGATGGCGCAGGCGATCGAGCCCTTCGACATCCATTTCTTCGAAGCGCCCAGCGCGCTCACCGACATCGCCGGCTGGCGCGAGGTCCGCGACAAGACCTCGATCCCGCTCGCCGGCACCGAGATCCAGTACGGGCTCGACCTGCATCGCGACCTCGTGCTCTCGGGCGCGATACATTTCATCGAGTTCGACCTGACGCTTTGCGGCGGCATCACCACCGGTCAGAAGATCTCCGCCGTCGCGCAGGCTTTCCACAAGCCGGTCTCGATGCACAGCGCCGTCAGCGCCGTCGGCCTCGCCGCATCCGCTCATCTCGGCGCTGCGATCCCCAATTGCGATTCCATCGAACTTCACCTGCTGCACCAGGCGCTGTTCGAGCATCTATGGGCCGCGGGCTATGCCGTCGCCGACGGCCACATGATCATTCCCGAGACGCCCGGCCTCGGCCTCGACATCGAGGCGCTGCGCCAGGCGGCGCCGCCCATCGCCGCATGACTTGACCTGAACGGAGACCCCGATGCCCCGCCATCCGCTTCGTTGCCTTGCGATCGCCGCCGCGACGGCACTGACCCTCGCCTCCGCCCCCGCCCTCGGCCAGTCGGCCGTCCGCATGGCCTCCGACGGCGATCTCAAGATCCTGGACCCGATCTGGACCACGCAGTTCCTCACTGTGGGCCACGGCTACATGATCTACGACGTGCCCTACGCCTATGACGAGGCGGGGCTGGCGAAGCCGCAGATGATCGGCGAGGACTCCGTCAGCGCCGACGGCCTGACCTGGACCTTCAAGCTCCGCCCGGGCCTCAAGTTCCAGGATGGCACGCCGGTCACCGCGAAGGACGTCTCCGCCTCGATCCAGCGCTGGGGAGCCCGCGCCACCGCCGGCCGGCTGATCATGAGCGTCGCCGCCGGCTTCGACATCGTCGACGACCGCACCTTCGTCATCCGCTTCAAGGAGAAGATCGGGCCGTTCCGGGAGATGGTCTCGAACCCGATCAACCCGCTGTTCGTCATGCGCGAGGCCGATGCCAAGACCGATCCGAACACCCAGGTGACGAATACAGTCGGCTCCGGGCCTTTCATCTTCGTCAAGGAGGAGTGGGTCCCCGGTTCCAAGGTCGTCTACCGGAAGAACCCGGACTACGTGCCGCGCTCGGATGCGCCCAGCAGCATGGCCGGCGCCAAGATCCCGAAGCTGGATCGCGTCGAGTGGATGTATCTGCCGGATTCGAGCACGGCGGTGCAGGCGCTGATCCGTGCCGAAATCGACATCATCGAGAACCCGCCCGCCGACCTCGTGCCGGTGATGCAGAAGGCCGGCGGCATCGACATCAAGGTGCTGAGCCGCACCGGCAACCAGATGCTGATGCGGCCCAACCACGCGATCCCGCCCTTCAACAACGTCAAGGCCCGCCAGGCGCTCCTTTACGCCGTCGACCAGGAGGCCTATCTCGCCGCCGGCATCGGCAATCTCGACTACGGCCAGGTGTGCTGGGCGGTGTTCATGTGCAACACGCCGCTCGAATCCAACGCCGGCGTGAAGGACTGGGCCAACACCAAGGACCCGAACCGGAAGGCGAAGGCCAGGGCGCTGCTGGCGGAGAGCGGCTACAAGGGCGAGCCGATCGTCGTCTTCAAGGTGACCGACAGCCCCATCATCGCCGCCATGGGCGAGGTCACCGCGCAACTCCTGACCGAGGTCGGCTTCAAGGTCGACCTGCAGAGCGTCGACACCTCCACCTTCGGCACGCGGCGCGTGATCAAGGACCCGCCCTCGCAGAACCGTGCCGGCTGGCACATTGCGCAGAGCTGGGCCGCAGGCCCGGTGTCGGGCGATCCGCTCTCCAACAACTTCACCCCGACGCCCTGCACGGGGACAGGATTCTTCGGCTGGCCCTGCGACGAGAACCTGGAGAAGATCCGCCGCCGCTTCCTCACCGCCGCGACGCTCGAGGAGCGGAAGGCCCTGGTCGCGGAATTCCAGGCGCCGATGTACGAGCACGTCCCGTACATCCCGCTCGGCCAGTTCCGTACCCCGTCGGCCTTCCGCAGCACCATCTCGGGCGTGCTGCCGGGGCCGCGCCTGGTGATGTGGAACATCAGCAAGCAATAGGGAGGCGGTGGGTCCGCGGAACCGACAGTTTGTTTAGAATGGGCCTGTCCGACAGACCATCTCGGGATTTCTGTCCCCGGGATGTCACAGACGGGAGCGAATTTATCCTATATTTCTAACGAACTGTCATTTCCGCCGGGGATCCTGCGTGGCCCGACGATCGTTTATCCTGCCGCTGTTGGCACTGGTCCTGGCGACCGTCGGCGCTTGGCCGGCTCAGGCGCAGGACAATTTCTGGCGCGTCCGGCTTCAGCTCAAATGGCTGCATCAGTTCCAGTTCGCCGGCTACTACGCCGCGATCGAGAAGGGCTATTACCGCGAGGTCGGCCTCGACGTTCAGCTCATCGAGGCGAGCCCGAACGAGGAGCCGGCCCAGGCCGTGCTGCGCGGCGCCGCCGAATACGGCATCGCGACCTCCGACCTCGTCCTCTATCGCAGCCGCGGCGAGCCGGTGGTGGCTCTGGCGGCGATCTTCCAGCATTCGCCCTATGCGCTCGTCACCTCGGACAAGATCGATCACCTGCATGACCTGATCGGCCGGCGGATCATGATCGAGCCGCATGCCGACGAGCTGATGGCCTACTTCAAGTACGAAGGCATCGCGAAGGAACGCCTGAAGCTGCAGGCGCATAATTTCGACGTCTCGGCGTTGATCAAGGGCGAGGTCGACGCGATGTCGGCCTACTCGACCGACGAGGTCTTCCTCCTCAAGCAGGCGGGGTTCCCCTACCGGGCGTTCTCGCCGCGGTCGGGCGGCATCGACTTCTACGGCGACACGCTGTTCACCACCGAAGCCGAGCTCCGCCAGAACCCGACCCGCGTCCAGGCCTTCGTCGATGCCTCGCTCAAGGGCTGGGCCTATGCCCTCAACAACCCCGAAGAGATCATCGAACTCATCTTCACGCGCTACAGCCATCGCCACAGCCGCGAGCATCTCCGGTTCGAGGCCGAGCAGACCAAGCGCCTGGTCCGCCACGACATCGTCGAGCTCGGATACATGAATCCCGGGCGCTGGCGGCATATCGCCGAGGTCTATGGCGTGCTCGACATGATGCCGAAGGCCCTCAACCTTGAGGGCTTTCTCCGCCGGGCACCGGAGCCGGTGGACGTCGCCCGGCTCTACTTCATCATCGCCGTCTCGATCGCCACCGTGCTCGTCATCGGCGGCATCTCGGTCCGCTTCTTCCAGATGAACATCCAGTTGAGGCGGCAGATCGCCGAGCGCATCACGGTCGAGGCCCGGCTGCGAGAGAGCGAAGAGGAGCTCCGCCGCATCGCCAATGTCGACTCGCTGACCGGCGTCTCCTCGCGGCGCAACTTCCTTCACCGCTTCACCAACGAGCTCGAACGGGCGCGGCGCTACAACCGCAACCTGGCGCTCCTCATCTTCGACGTCGACCGCTTCAAGGCGATCAACGACAGCTTCGGCCATCTTGCCGGCGACGAAGCGCTGCGCTGCCTCTGCGAGGCAGCGACCGGCGCCGTCCGCCAGACCGATCTGATCGGACGGGTCGGCGGCGAGGAGTTCGGCGTGCTGCTTCCCGAGACCTCGATCGACGGCGCGCTCAGGACGGCGGAGCGGATCAGGCATGCGGCCGAGATCCTGGACGTCATCGCCGGACCGCATCGGATCCGGCTGACCGTCAGCGTCGGCGGCACCATGGTCAGCCCGCACGACACCGTCGGCAGCGCCATCGCCCGGGCCGATGGCGCGCTCTACGAAGCCAAGCGCGCCGGCCGGAACCGCACCGTGCTCTACGCCTACGGTCAGGAACCGGAGAAGACGGTCGCGGCCGAGCGAGCGACCTGAGACCTTCCCCCGTCAGGGACAGACCGGCGGACGTCCGAGGCGCTGTCGGATGTCGCCGAGCGCCTTCTCGATCGCGAGCGCGGCGGCGAGCAGCCCTTCCTCGGTTCTCTTGGCCGTGACGAGCTGAAGCCCGATCGGCAGCCGGTCGGGATCGAACGCAACCGGCATCGACAGCGCGCACATGTCCCAGACGTTGAAGGGAGAGACGTTGCGCCCGATGCGGAGCGTGGTCAGGCGGAAGGCGTCGCGGTCCTGGACCTGGTCCATGCGGGGCGCGGTCACCGCCGTGGTCGGAAGCGCCAGCACGTCGATGCCGTCGAGCCGCGCATGCGCACGAGCCGACATCGCCGGTCGCGCGCGCTGGCGCGCGAGATACTCCGCCGCCGGAATGTCGCCGAAGGTCTTCAGCCGCGCCCAGACATTGGCGTCGAGTTCCAGCACCCAGTCCTTGAACTCGGTCGAGACGATGGCGAAGCCTTCCGGCACGCCGACGCTGCCATTGGCCATGTATTTGACCGCTTCCTCGACCTCCGGCATCGGCACCGGAACCAGGATCGCGCCCTTCGCCTCCAGCTCCTTCAGCGTCGCCTCGATCGATTCCGCGATGCCGGGGCCGCAATCGTCGAAGAAGTAGCGGTCGGCGACGCCGATGCGGAGCCCCGCCAGCGGCCGCGCGTCGAGCTTCCGCCAGAGGTCCGGCCAGGCATGGCCGGCGGGGTCGATGGCGGCAAAGCCGAACGCGGTATCGGCGACCGAGAGCGCCAGAACGCCCGGACAGTCGAGCGATGGGCTCAACGGCGGCGCGCCACCGCCAGACCAGCGGCCGATCGAGGTCTTGAGCCCGACCACACCGGCGAGCGAGGCCGGCATACGGATCGAGCCGCCGGCATCGCTGCCGACGCTGACCACCGCCGATCCTTCCCACAGGCTGCCGCCGGCCCCGGAGCTGGACCCGCCGGTGCCGCGGTGGTGGACGGCGTCCCACGGGTTCCAGGGAGCGCCCCAATGGGCGTTGCCGCCGATGCCGCCGAAAGCGAAGGGAACGGTGTGGGTCTTGCCCGGGAAGACGGCGAGCTGGCGGCGGAGCACCGAGACGATCGGCCCCTCCTCCTCGTATTTTGCCGGCAGGCGCCGTGCGGTGCCGGCATAGGTGGGCGTGCCGCGAATGCCGTAGACGTCCTTGATCGAGATCGGCAGGCCCTGCATCGGCCCGAGATCGGCGCCGACTGAGAAGGCGGCCTCGGCGGCGCGCGCCTGCGTCTCGCCGGCCTCGCCGAGCCAGAGCTTGTAGGCGTTCAGCTTCTCGCCGGTCCGCGCGTGCCGCTCGGCGGCCTCCCGCCAGAGCGCGAGCGGCGCGACCTCTCCCGCACGCAAAGCCGCCCACAGGCGATGGGCGGGCGTGTCGGCGAGCGTGAAGCGATTCATCTTCTGAATTCCTATCGTCGCGAGGGGGATCCGACGGCGCGCCAGAGACCGAGGAGGATCAGCGCGCCGCCGAGCCAGTGATACGAGCGGACCGGCTCGCCGATGACGACGAAGGCGATCAACGCCACGTAGATGGGGCCAAGATACATGCCGAGGCTGGTCGGGCCTGGCCCCAGCACGCGCTGGGCATAGCCATAGGCCTGATAGGCGCCGACCGCCGGCACCAGGGCCAGGAACAGAACGACCGAGACGGTCCGCGGGTCGAGCTTAAGCGTCGGGCCTGTCGATGCTTCCCAGATGTAGAACGGCAGCAGCGCCAGCGTGCCGAGAATGCAAATCGCGGTGAAGCGCGCCGGCGCCCCGAGCTGACTCCGCTTGTGCTGCAGGATCAGCACGTAGATCGACCAGCCGAGGACGGCAAAGGCGACCCAGAGATCGCCCGGCACGAAGGCGAGCCTCGCGAACATGCCGGGATCGCCTTTGAAGACGACGATCAGGACGCCGGCGACGGCGAGCGCAATGCCGAGCGCACGGCCGAGCGTCAGCCGCTCGCGGAACAGGACCGCCGACACCATGACGATCAGGATCGGCGAGACGGCATAGATCAGCGCGATGTTGGTCGCGGCCGTCGTGGCGCCGGCGATGTAGACCGGCGGCCCGCAGACGACGACACCGAGGAATCCCAGGGTCGCCAGCACCGGCAGTTCGTCGAGGATCGCCCGGCGACCGGCCCAGAGCTCGCGCCAGGTCAAGGCCGCCATGATCAGCGCCGCGATCGCCCAGCGCCAGAAGGCGAGCGCATTGGGCGGGATGCCGCCCTCGAGCGCGCGGGCCGTCACCTGGTTGCCGGCGAACATGGCGGGGGCGGTGAGCAACAGGACATAGGCCCAGCGCCGTCTCAGCTCCGCGCCGCGTCCGGCGGTGGTCGATGCATCCATCGACGATCCTTAACCCCTCGGCACGCTCAGTAGAACAGCGCGGCGTAAATCACGAAAAGCCAGGACAGCAAGCCATGGAGAATGGCCCAGAGAATCGACTGGTTGTGCGTGTAGGAGATCGCCATCGCGAGCGCCGTGCCGAAGCCGATGCCCGCCCTGATTCCGTCCGTCCGTGCGTAGATCCACATCGCCGTTCCCCCCGCCACACCGGCCTACCCTACGCCCGATCGCGGGAGCCGCCCCACCGATCGAGAAAGATAAACGACACCTCGCCGTCACCCTTACCTTGGCATGAGTTATCCCCAAGGGAACGGAGCCGTTTAGGCAGTATTTTCCTTTATAAACAATGGGATGAATAATTTTTCAGGACGGCCTTAGAATTTAGTTGAGATTTTATGTATGTTTAATTAGTTATTCCGTAGAAATTTGGAGACGACAGCGAATGTCGGCGAGCCTGGACCGGATCGAGCTGACGACGGCGACCCTCTTCGAGGCGCTGCAGCGGCTTGCCGGCACCATCAGCGAGGACATGGGGCGGATCGACCGCGCCGGCGGCGCCCCCTCCGAACGCCAGCTCAACGCCATCCGCAACCAGATCATCGAATTCCAGTCGCTGATGGCCGTGCTCGACCGCGCCCTCTCCCAGACCCGGGAAGGCGGCGCCTTCGTCCGCGAGATCGTCGGCACCATGTCCACCAAGCTGCTGACCCGCGCGCTCGCCTATGAAGCCGCCCACGCTGCCAGGCTCGAGGCCCAGAATGGCCTCCCCCTGTTCGGCGCCGTGACCTTCGCCCGCGACCTTCGTCAGCTCGACCGGCTGGCCGAGCAGGTGCCGGGGCGGCCGGCGGACCTCGAGGCGCAGGTGATCGCGGCCCGCAACACGCTCCAGGCCTTGATCAGCCGCTGCCCGGTGATCGCCGACTTCGCCTGATCGTCCGTCGTCCTCCGGCCTGACTGCGAGGCTCTTGCCTCGGCTCGCCGATGCTGTATTCGCTGGCATCGGTTCCCCTCCCTGCCGGAGTCCTCCATGTCTTCCGACCTCGTGCGAGCGGCGACTCCCGCCGACGCCGCAACCATCGTCACGCTGATCCAGGAACTCGCCATCTACGAAAACGAGCCGCTGTCGTCGGTGAAGATCACCGAGGCTGACGTGCTCCGCGACGGCTTCGGCGA
>CAXNIC010000122.1:0-12882 GCA_964201945.1 Alphaproteobacteria bacterium | reverse complement strand
CAGTTCATCCGGGCGCTTCGGTACAAGGACACCATGGCGTTCAAGGAGCAGTTCCGCTCCGTCGACGTGCTGATGATCGACGACGTGCAGTTCATCAGCGGCAAGGACTCGACCCAGGAAGAGTTCTTCCACACCTTCAACGCGCTGGTGGACCAGAACCGCCAGGTGGTGATCTCGGCCGACAAGTCGCCGTCGGACCTCGAGGGCCTGGAGGAGCGGCTGCGCTCGCGCCTCGGCTGGGGCCTGGTCGCCGACCTGCATCCCACCACCTACGAGCTCCGCCTCGGCATCTTGCAGTCGAAGGCCGAGAACCAGGGCGTCCGCGTGCCGTCCAAGGTGCTGGAATTCCTGGCGCACAAGATCACCTCGAACGTCCGCGAGCTCGAAGGCGCGCTGACCCGCATCATCGCGCACGCGACCCTGGTCGGCCGCGAGATCTCGCTCGAGTCCACGCAGGAGCTGCTGCAGGACCTGTTGCGCGCCAACGACCGCCGGGTCACCATCGAAGAGATCCAAAAGCGCGTCGCCGAGCACTTCAACATCCGCGTCGCCGACATGCATTCGGCCCGCCGCGCGCGTGCGGTGGCGCGGCCGCGCCAGGTCGCGATGTACCTCGCCAAGCAGCTGACCCAGCGCTCGCTGCCGGAGATCGGCCGCAAGTTCGGCGGGCGCGACCACACGACGGTGATGCACGCGGTCAAGAAGGTCGAGGAACTGCGCCAGATCGATCGCGGCTTCGCCGAGAGCGTCGAGCTGCTGCGCCGGATGCTCGAGACCTAAAGACGAAATTCGGGGGGTGGACGTGGCCCGACGGGCGGTTCCGAAAGGAGCCGCCCGTTTTTTTTCAAGGCCGTTTCCCCGCGACGATCCGCGCCCGGGAACCCGTCTCGCAGGCTTGCATTGAACTAGGGACAGCCCATGTCTCAAGAAGCCACTGAGAGCGGAGCATCACCATGACGCACTACCACGCCGTCGTCTGGCTCGACCACGAGCGAGCCCGCATTCATCAGTTCAATGCAGACGACGTGGAGAGCGGGACGGTTTTCGCGAACGGTCCGAACACCCTGACCCAGCGCCAGGACCATGGCCATGATCAAGGCCCCCGCACCGGCAAGAAGACCGTCGAGGACCGGCGCTACTACGAAGCCATCGTCAAGTCGCTGGAGCCGGCCCAGGCATGGCTGGTCATAGGCCCCGGCCTCGCGAAGAAGGAACTGTCTCGGCATATCGAGGAGCATGTGCCTCGTCTTCGCGAGCGCATCGCCGCGATCGAATCCGCCGAGCACCCGTCCGACGCCGAGATCCTCGAACGCGCCCGCGCCTTCTTCCGCGCCCATGACCGCATGACGCCTCAGACCGGCGAAGCCGGGGAACGTGTCAAGCAGGCGTCCTGATGACGCTCAGTTGGACTTCCTGACGAGGGTCTGGAAGTCGTCCCACAGCGCCTCGGTGATTTTGCTCGGCGTGAACCTGTACTTGTCGATCTCGCCGACCGGCGTGATCTCTGCCGCCGTGCCGGTCAGGAAGCACTCGGATGCCTTCGCCATCTCCTCGGGCATGATCGCGCGTTCGATCACTTTCAGCTGACGCGCGCGCGCGATGTCGATCACCGTCCGCCGGGTGATGCCGTCGAGGAAGCAGTCGGGCTTCGGCGTGTGGATCTCGCCGTCGATGACGAAGAAGACGTTGGCGCCGGTCGCCTCGGCGATCTGGCCGCGATAATCCAGCATCAGCGCGTCCTGGAACCCCTGGCGCTCGGCCTTGTGCTTGGAGATGGTGCAGATCATGTAGAGGCCCGCGGCCTTGCTCTCGGTCGGCGCGGTGTCGGGCGCCGGGCGGCGATACTCGGCCATGCAGAGCCGGATGCCCTTGGCGCGGAGCTCGGGCGAGAAATAGGCCGGCCAAGCCCAGGTGGCGATCGCGAGGTGGATCTTGTTGTGCTGGGCCGCGACGCCCATCATCTCCGAGCCGCGCCAGGCGACCGGACGGACGTAGCCGTCGGTGAGGTTGTTGGCCTTCAGCGTCTCGGCCTTGGCCCGGTCGATCTCCTCCGGCGTATAGGGAATCTCGAAATCGAGGATCTCAGCGGACCTCTTCAGCCGCTCGGAGTGCTCGCGCGACTTGAAGACGACGCCTGAATAGGCCCGTTCGCCCTCGAAGACGGCCGAGGCATAATGGAGCGCGTGCGTCAGGACGTGCACCTTCGCGTCCCGCCAGGGGGTCAGCTTGCCATCGAACCAGATCACGCCGTCACGGTCGTCGAAGGGGATCAGAGCGGGTGTCGCCGTGGACATATCGTCACCGTTGGGTCAGAAAGTTTCGTCCGGATGCCCAGACCGATAACATCACGCACGGTAATATGTCAACATGGCTGACGTAATTTCCCCCGGCGGCAAGCTTGCCGCCAATCCGATCTTTCTTCGCGACGAGGATCTGCGGCAAGGCATCGAGCTGCTGTTCTATGCCTATCGCGACTTCACCGGAGAGCCGGACGCGATCTTAGGGAAGCTCGGCCTCGGCCGCGCACATCACCGTGCCATCTATTTCGTCGGACGCCATGCCGGCATCACCGTCTCGGAGCTGCTGGCGATCCTCAAGATCACCAAGCAGAGCCTGTCCAGGGTCTTAAGCCAGCTGGTGCGCGAGGCCTACATCCAGCAGCGGCCGGGCAAGCGCGACCGCCGCCAGCGGCTGCTGGAGCTGACCGAGAAGGGCAAGGAGCTGGAGCGCCAACTCACCCGCACGCAGCGCGAGCGCATCGCCCGCGCCTATCGCGAGGCCGGCGCCGAAGCCGTGGCGGGATACCGCAAGGTTCTGCTCGGCCTGATCGACGAGACCGAGCGCCGCAAGATCCTGGCCCATCTCGACGGCACGTCGAAAGCGGCGGGATGAACGCCATCGGCGCCGCGGCGACGCCGGGGCTTCGCTCTGCTAGCGTAGGAACCGGGAAGCACGATCAGAGGAATTGTACGGCATGACGCCGTCACGCCGTTTGAGCCTCATCATCGCCTCGATCGGGGGTTCCTCGCGCTCGGCGTCGCCCTCGTCGCCGCCGGCGATCTCTACCGGCGCTACGGTGAATCGATCACCACGGCCGAGCGGCGGGCGACGATCGTGACGCAGATCGTCACCGAGCATGTCGCCCGCACCTTCGATGCGATCGACCGGGTGCTGCTGGCATCGGCCGACGCGTTCGCCGAGCGTCTCGCCGGGCGGATCCCCACGGCCGAATTGGCGCATCAGCGGCTGCGGGCGATCCAGAGCGGCAGCCCGATGCTTCTCGGACTTGCCTGGATCGACGCCGAAGGGCGGCGGACGGTCAGCACCGACACGACCGCGATGCCGGAGACCGCCGGCGCGGCGAGGTCGGAGTCCTTCGCCGCCTCCCGGCAGGCCGCGACCGTCGGCCTCTTCATCGGCCATCCCTACCGCCTTGCCGAAAACGGTCCCTGGCTCCTCCCGGTCTCCCGACGCGTCACCGGGCCGGACGGCGCCTTCCTCGGCGTCGTCGAGGGCGTGGTCAACGGCGCCTACTTCCTCGCCACGTATTCCGGCATCGACGCCAGCGTCGGCGCCGCGGTGACGGTCTTCCGCGACGACGGCGTCTCGCTGATCCGCTCCGAGCAACGCGAAGAGTTCATCGGCGAGAGCGCCGCCCGCGGACCGCTCTTCAACATCTGGATGTCGGAGGAGCGGAACGGAACGATCCAGGCCGAGAGCCCGTTCGATCGCGCGACGCGCATCCTCTCCTACCGGCGGGTGCCCGACCTCCCTCTGATCGCCGCCGTCAGCTTCGAGAAGAGCGCCATACTGCGGCCCTGGCTCGCCAGCCTGGTCATCTCCGGCGGCCTGACGCTGGTGGTGGTCATCGCCATTCTCGTCTTCACCGGCTGGGTGATGGCGCTCGCCGCAGCCAACGAACGCGCTCAGCAGGAACTCGCCGCCCAGACCAAGCGCGCCGACGCCGCGAGCCGGGCGAAGTCCGATTTCCTCGCCACCATGAGCCACGAGGTGCGCACGCCGATGACCGGCATCATCGGCTATTCCGACCTTCTGTTCCAAGCCGAGCCCGATCCCAAGCTCAAGGAATATGCCCGCGTCGTCGGCGATTCCGCTCGCGCCCTTCTGTCGATCCTGGACGACATCCTCGACCTCTCCATCATCGAGGCCGGGCGGCTGATCCTGCGCGAAGGCGCGCTCGATCCGGTCGAGATCGTCGCCGATGCGGTCGCCATCATCACCGCCGGCGCCCGCGACAAGGGCGTCGTCACCGCGACGCATGTCGGCGCCGACGTGCCGCGGCACCTGATCGGCGATCGCGATCGTCTGCGTCAGGTCGTCGCCAACCTGCTCGGGAACGCGGTCAAGTTCACCGAGCGCGGCCGCATCGACGTCTCGGTCGAGCGCCTGGGCCAGGTGAACGGCGGCGAGGAGATCCGCATCTCCGTCGCCGACACCGGCATCGGCATTCCCAAGCAGGATCTCGGCCGCCTGTTCCAGCGCTTCACCCAGGTCGACAACTCGATCGCGCGGCGCTTCGGCGGCACCGGGCTCGGCCTCGCCATCTGCAAGAACCTGGTCGAGCGGATGGGCGGGCGGATCGGCGTCGATTCCGAGCCGGGCCGCGGCAGCACCTTCTGGTTCACCGTCACGCTCCCGCTCGACCCCACCGCCGCCGAGGAGCCGGAAGCCGAGGCCCCCGTTGACTTGTCCGCCTCCGGGCGCGTCCTCGTGGTCGACGACAACGCCGCCAACCTCACCCTGGTCGAGGCGATGCTGGGCGCCGTCGGCCATCAGGTGGATACCGCCCGGAACGGCTCGATCGCGCTCGAGCGCGTCACCGCCGGCGACTATGACGTCGTCCTGATGGACCTCAGCATGCCGGTGATGGACGGCTTCGAGGCGACCAGCCGCATCCGCGCCCTCCCGCTCCCCAAGAGCAGCGTCGCCATCGTGGCGCTGACCGCCAGCTCCTCGCCCGAGGAGGTCGAGCGCTGCCGGCGGGCCGGCATGGACGGCCATGTCGCCAAGCCGATCGAGACCCTGGCGCTGCTGACGGCGGTGGCAGAGCACATCCGCCCGGCCGCCGACGCTCCGGGCTGAAGGCCCTGCTATACTCGGGCTCGATGGCCGACCCGACACCCGACATCCTGGTCGTCGACGACGACAAGCGCCTGGCCCAGCTCATCCGCCGCTATCTCGGCGACAACGGCTTTCGCGTCACCGTCGCCGCCAGCGCCGAGGAGGCGAGAGGCCTGCTGGCGACACTCGCCTTCGACCTCCTGGTGCTCGACGTGATGATGCCCGGCACCTCGGGCGTCGAGCTCACCCGCGAGCTGCGCCGTGCCAACGACGTGCCGATCCTGCTGCTGACCGCGATGAGCGAGACCGACGATCGCATCTCCGGCCTCGAGAGCGGCGCCGACGACTACCTGACCAAGCCCTTCGAGCCGCGCGAGCTGGTGCTCCGCCTCAATTCGATCCTGCGCCGCCGGCCCAAGGCGGCTGAGCCCGGCACGACCGAGCTCCGCTTCGGGCCGTTCCGCTTCGATGCCACCCGCGGCGAGCTCCGGCGTGACGAGGCGCTGGTCCGCCTCGCCCAGGCCGAGGTCAGCCTGCTCCGCGCCTTCGCCAAACGGCCGAACGAGGCGATCGACCGGCTGGAGCTGGTCGACGGCGCCGCCGATCTCGGCCCCCGCACGGTCGACGTGCAGATCACCCGGCTCAGGCGCAAGATCGAGGCCGACCCGAAATTCCCCCGCCATCTACAAACCGTGCGGGGCAAGGGCTATCTGTTCAGGACGGACTGACAGAGACGATGAAACTCAAGCGCCTCCTGCCGTTGAGCCTGTTCGGCCGCTCGCTCCTGATCATGGTGACGCCGCTGGTCATCGTGCAGGTGGTCGCGGCCTGGGTGTTCTACGACCGCCACTGGGAGACAGTGTCCCGCCGGTTGGCGACAGCACTCGCCGGCGAAGTGGCCCTCCTGGTCGAGATGCGCGAGCGGCCGGGTGAGGAACCGGACGACGAGGAACTGCAGATCGCGGCGCTTCGCCACTTCGACCTGCAGATCGCGTTCGAGACCGGCGTCGCCTTCGACAGCCAGGCGGCGGAGGCGAGCAGCGCGGTACAGACTCTCTTGACCGGTGCGCTGGCCGAGCGCGTCCGCCGGCCGTTCATCGTCGATACCGAGACCCGGGCGCGCGACGTCGAGATCCAGATCCAGCTCGACGACAGCGTCATGACCGTGATCGCGCCCCGCAAGCGCCTCTACTCCTCGACCGCAATGCTGTTTCTCATGTGGATGATCGGGACCGCGCTGGTCACCGCCGGCATCGCCATCCATTTCCTCAGGCGCCAGATCCGTCCGATCCTGAAGCTGGCCCAGGCCGCCGACAGCTTCGGACGCGGCGTCGACGTGCCGGAGTTCCGCCCCGAGGGCGCAACCGAGGTGCGCCTCGCCTCCCGCGCCTTCCTGCTGATGCGCGAGCGGCTCAGCCGGCAGATCACGCAACGGACCGAGATGCTGGCCGGCGTCTCCCACGACCTCCGCACGCCGCTGACGCGCATGAAGCTCGAGCTCGCCATGCTCGGCGACAATCCCGACGCCAAGGGCATCGCCGACGACATCGCCGAGATGGAACGGATGATCGAAGGCTATCTGGCATTCGCCCGCGGCGAAGGGTCGGAGACGCCGACGCCGACGGCCCTCGGATCCCTGGTCGCCGAAGTGGTCGACGGCGCCAGACGCTCGACCCAGGGCGTCACCATCACGCTGAAGACCGAGGCCGACACGGTGCTC
Organism: Alphaproteobacteria bacterium; assembly: GCA_964201945.1. Lineage (GTDB taxonomy): Bacteria > Pseudomonadota > Alphaproteobacteria > SHVZ01 > SHVZ01 > SHVZ01. Next base: position 6,080 of record CAXNIC010000122.1, on the reverse strand, counting down.
ACCGTTCCGATCCGCCCCAACGCCTTCAAGCGCTGCCTCGCCAACCTGGTCGGCAATGCCTGCCGTCATGGCCGCCACGTCGCGGTCAGCGCTCGCCGCCTCGCCGACTCGATCGAGATCCTGGTCGACGATGACGGCCCGGGCATTCCGGCGGTCAGCCGCGAAGAGGTGTTCCGGCCGTTCTTCCGCCTCGACCGTTCGCGCAACCCCACCACCGGCGGCACCGGCCTCGGCCTCACCATCGCCCGCGACGTAGCCCGCGGCCATGGCGGCGACGTGGTGCTTGAATCGGCACCGGCCGGCGGGCTCCGCGCCCGCGTCACCGTCCCGGTCTAGTCTAGTCTAGTCTCACCACTTCCGGTTTTCGGAGAGCAGCGTCTCCGCCGCCTCGGCATCCAGCGGCGGGGCGAACAGGTAGCCTTGCGCGTATTCGCAATCGAGTGCGCGCAGCTGCGCCAGCTGCTCGACCGTCTCCACGCCCTCGGCGACCACGTCCATCTTCAGGTTATGGGCGAGCAGCAGGATGGCGCGCACGATCTCCAGCTTGGAGCGCTCGAGCCCCATGCCGGCGATGAAAGACTTGTCGATCTTGAGCGTGTCGAAGGGCAGCGCGTGGAGATAGCTCAAGGACGAGTAGCCGGTGCCGAAATCATCGAGCGAGACGTCGATGTCGGCGGCCTTGAGCTGGTTCAGGATATGGGCGGCCCTCGTCGCGTTCTGCATCAGGGCGGACTCGGTCAGCTCCAGCTTCAGCCGGCCGCCGCGCCAGCCTGAGCGCGCCAGGGTCTCGACGATCTCGGTCACCAGATCGATCTGGTTGAACTGGCGGATCGAGAGGTTGACGCTGACGGTCAGCTGCGGATCGGAGGGGAAGCGCTTCTGCCAGCCGCGCATGCGCCGGCAGGCTTCCTCCAGAACCCAGGCGCCGATCTGGCCGATCAGCCCGGTCTCCTCGGCCAGCGTGATGAACTCGCCCGGTCCCAAGAGGCCGCGCCTGGGATGGCGCCAGCGCACCAGTGCCTCGAATCCGGCGATGCGGCCGGTCTTCAGGAAGATGATCGGCTGGAAGAACAGCTGCATCTCGTTCCGGCCGATGGCGTGGCGGAGGTCGTTCTCCAGCGTGAGCAGGTGGACCGCGTGGCTGTGCAGGCTCGGATGGAACAGCTCGGCCCGGGCCTTGCCCAGCGACTTCGCCCGGTACATGGCGAGCTCGGCGTCCCGCATCATGTCCTCGGCCCGCTCGTAGATCTCGTCGAAGAGCGCGAGCCCGACCGAGCCGGTGACGACCAGCGAGCGGCCGTCGACGGCGATGGGCTTGCCGAGGTCGGCCAGCAGTCGCTCGGCCAACGCACGCGCCTCGACCGGACCGGCCACCTCGTCGACCAGGATGGCGAACTCGTCGCCGCCGAGCCGCGCGACCGTCTCGCCCGAGCCCGCGATCTCCACCAGGCGCCGGCCGACGCCGGCCAGGAGCTCGTCGCCCCGGTGATGGCCGAGCGAGTCGTTGACCAGCTTGAAGCGGTCGAGGTCGAGGCAAAGGACGGCGAAGCGCCCCTTGCCCACCCGCTTCGCCCGCGCCAGGGACTGTGAGACGCGGTCAAGGAACAGCGCACGGTTTGAAAGCTGGGTCAGCGGATCGTGCAGCGCGTCGTGAAGCGCCTGCGCCTCCTGGTACTTCCGGTCGGTGACGTCGGTGAGCGATCCGGCGATGCGGGTGGCGCGGCCGAGGCCATCGCGAACGGCGAGGCCCCGCGCCAGAACCCAGAGATAGTCGTCGGGGCCGCGGCGGATCCGGTGCTCGCATTCGAAATGCGGCGTCGATCCCATCAGGTGGCCCTCGAGCAGGGCCGACAGCCGCTCGATGTCGTCCGCATGCACGCGCTCGAGCCATTCGGACGGCGCCTCGCCGATCTCCCCTTCCGACTTCGCCAGCATCTGCTTCCAGCGCGGCGAGACATAGAGCCGCTGGGTCGTCAGGTTCCAGTCCCAGAGTCCGTCATTGGCGCCGGCCGAGGCGAGCGCGTAACGCTCCTCGCTCTCGATCAGCCGAAGCTCCGCCCGGCGGCGCTCGGTCGCGTCGATCAGCGTGACGACGAAGCCGCCATCGGCCATCGGCGACACCAGGCGCTCGACCACGCGGCCGCCCGGCACCAGGTGGAAATGCGCCGGCTCCGGCGGCTGGAACAGCCGCTCGACCTCGCGGACCAGAGTCTCTGCCGGATCGCCCGGGCCGAAGTCGCCACGCTCGACCAGCGGACGGAAGAGATCGGCGAGTGCCGCGCCGCGCCGGTGAAGGGTGCTCGGCAGATCGAGCAACTCGAAGAAGCGGGCATTCCATGCCTGCAGCGTCCGTTCCGCGTCGAAGACGGCGAGGCCCTGCGCCAGGCTGTCGAGGGCGGACTTGAGCAGCCGGCCGTCGAAATCGGCGTCGCTGGGTGGAACCTGGGATCGGGTCATCGGGCCGGGACTTTACGTCAGCCGACCGGCCGGCGGGAGACCCGAGCGAAGCGCACGCCGAGGAGAACCGAGGCGCAGGCAAGCCCGGCGACCAAGCCCCAGAGAAGCCCATCGGTTCCCCAGCCGCGGGAGAACGCCCAGAAATACGCGATCGGCACCGTCACCACCCAGAAGCTGACGAGATGCATCGCCGACGGCCAGTTGACGTCGCCGAAGCCGCGAAGCGCACCCATCAGCACGCCCTGGATGCCGTCGGGGAGCAGGATGAAGGCGGCGACCACGATCGCGACGCCCGCCGCCTCGACCAGCATCGGATCGTTGGCATAGAGACCGGCGATGTCGTGGTGGAATACGATGAAGACGATGCCGATGAGGATTGTGTAGGACGTGACCATGGCGGTGCCGATCCAGCCGGCCGATTCCGCCGCGGCCCGGTTGCCGGCGCCATAGGCCATGCCGACATGGACCGAGGTGGCGGTCGCGAGTCCCAGTGCCATCATGAACGCCATCGCCACCAGGTTGAGGGCGATCTGGTAGCTGCCGAGCGCATGCGCCCCGAGCCATCCGGCGAAGACCGTCATGGCGCCGAAGGCAGAGGACTCCAGGCCCTGCGACAGGCCCGACGGCAGGCCCAGCCTGAGGAGATCGACGGTGATCCGCCTCTTGGCGGCGACGCGCGTGTAGATCCCGAGCCGTGCGATCTCCGGCGTCAGCATGATGTAGGCCAGCAGCGCCAGGTACATGCCCCAGCGCGCGACCGAGGTCGTGAGATTGGCGGCGGCCGCACCGCCGGACTCGAGCAGCCACCAGTTGAGGCCGAATTTGAGGACGAGACCGCCGACCACCGTCATCAGCACGACGCGCGGACGGCCCATCGCTTCCAGCAGGGTCGAGGCGACCGCGGCGAGCAGGACCGCCGGCAGCCCGACGACGAAGGTCTCGACCGCGCGGCCGCCGCCGACGGCGATCTCCGGCGACTGGCCGAGCAGGAGAAGAATCCGCTCACCCGGCAGCAAGGCGTAGGCGACGACGATGCTCAGGCCCACGGCCATCGCCGACGCGATCTTGAAGACATGCCCGATCTCTTCCAGCCGGCCGGCGCCGCGCGCCTGCGCGATCAGTACCAAGGTGCCGGAGAAGAGGCCGTAGCTGACGGTGATCACCGTCACCTGCGGCGGCACGCTGATGGCGAAGTAGGCGAGTTCCTCGGCCGAGAGGCGTCCCAGCATCAAGGTGTCGATGGTGGCGAACATCAGGATGCCGAGCCGGGTCAGCATGACCGGCACGGCAAGCCGGAAGATGGCGCCGGCGCGCGCCCAGGTCGTCGTCGGGATTTGGCTCACAGCGGCTGCTTATAGACATGCCACAGAAGGTGCGCCACCGCGCCGCGCCAGGGACGCCAGGCCTCGGCGAGATCGGCCATCCGTTTGGGATCGGGGCGGGTCTCGGCCTTCTTGATCCGCTGATAGGCGATCAGCAAGGCCAGGTCGGCGGCCGGGAAGACGTCGGGGCGGCCGAGCGCGAACAGGAGATAGACCTGCGCCGTCCAGGGGCCGATCCCCTTCATCCGCGTCAGCATCGCCATCGCCTCATCGTCGGGGCTGCGATGCACGAGGTCGAGGTCGAGCCGACCCTCGGCGATCTCGCGGGCGAGCGCCCGGCCATAGGCGATCTTCTGGCCGGAGAAGCCGAAGCGTCGGAGCCCGTCATCGTCCAGCGCCAGCACCGACTCCGCCGTCGGCGCCGGCCCCAGCGCTTCGGTCGTCTTCCGCCAGATCGCCGCCGCGGACTGGGTCGAGACCTGCTGGCCGATCAGGATGCGAAGCAGCGCGGCATAGCCGGGCTCGACCCGGCGGAACGGCGGCCGCCCATGCGTCGCGAACGCGCGCCCGACGTCCGGGTCGGATGCTGCGATGCGCTTCAGGCCCAGGAGGAACGCGCGATCGCTCTTGGGAGCGATCATCGGCTGACCCTTATTCGGGATCGGCGACCTTCACCAAGGCCTTGCCGAGATTGGCGCCCTTCAGCATGGCGATGAAGGCGTCCGGCGTCTTCTCCAGGCCCTCGGTCACGTGCTCGGAATACTTGATCTGTCCGCTCTTCAACCAGGCGGCGATACGCTTGATCGCCTCCGGGTAGCGGTCGCGCCAGTCGAAGACCAGGAATCCTTCCATGCGGGCGCGGTTGACCAGCATGTATCGGAGGTTCCGCGGCCCGAGGTCGGGCTTGTCGAGATTGTACTGGCTGATCTGTCCGCAAATGACGATACGGGACTTGAAGGCCAGGTTGTTGAACACGGCGTCGGTGACCGGCCCGCCGACATTGTCGAAATAGACATCGACGCCATTGGGACAGGCCGCCCGCACCGCCGCCGACAGGTCGTTCGAGCTCTTGTAGTTGATGGTGGCATCGAATCCCAGCTCGCGCTGGATATAGGCCAGCTTGTCGTCGCCGCCGGCGATGCCGACGACCCGGCAGCCGTTGATCCTGGCGATCTGGCCGACGATCTGGCCGACCGCGCCGGCCGCGCCCGAGACCACGACGGTGTCGCCGGCCTTGGGCTGGCAGACCTCGAGCAGCGCGAAATAGGCGGTCATCCCCGGCATGCCCAGCACACCGAGCGCGGTCTGGATCGGCGCCAGCTTGGGGTCGATCTTGCGCAGGATCGCGCCGTCGACGGCGGCGTAGTCCTGCCATCCCATCGAGCCCTCGACGATATCGCCCGGCTTGAAGCCCGGATGATTCGACTTGGCCACCTGACCGACCATGCCGCCGGTCATCACCTCGCCGACCTCGACCGGCTTGGCGTAGGACTTGGCCGCGCTCATGCGACCCCGCATGTAGGGATCGACCGAGAGCCAGAGAGCGCGGACCAGCACCTCCTTCGATCCCGGCTCCGGGATCGCCTCGGTCACGTGACGGAAGTTGGCGGGCTCCGGCCAGCCCACGGGACGCGAGGCGAGCAGGATGCGGCGGTTCTGGGATTGGGTCATGGGGCGAACGCTAGCACGCCTCTCTTCAGACTCAACCCCCGGCTCGGCTCGCGGTCGCCCGGCGGCCCCGGGCGCCGACCGCGATGGCGAGCGCGCCGACGGGGGCAAAGCCGTCCTGCGTCCCGCCGAGACGCTCGATCTCGCGCACCTGGTCCGGACGTTCACGCTCCCGACCCGGGACGGTTTCGTCGAGAATTTCGGCCCCGGGCTGATCGCCCGCGTCGGCAGGGAAGCTCCCGGCGTGCGGCTGCGCTTCCTGCAGAAGACCGACAGGGACAGCGGACCGCTTCGCGGCGGAACGGTCGACCTCGAGACCGGCGTCGTGCGGAAGGGGCACCCGCTCTGCCGGGGCAAGATCACGCCAGCCCGCTATGCCGCCGGCCGGCACATCTCCGTCTCGCGGCAGGGCCTCGACAAGGGGCGCATCGACGAGGCCCTGGAGCCGTTCGGTCTGGAACGGCAGATCGCCGCGACCGTCGGCGGCTCCGCGGCCATGTCCGGGACATCTGCACGGCCCGCCGGTGAGCGGGCCGCGCCGACTTTCTTGCTCCCCCCTCCTCCACCCCCGTAAGCTCCGGGCAACTCTCCCACCACGAGGCTCTCATGCTGCTGCACATGTGCACCTGGTCC
>CAXNIC010000121.1:0-12908 GCA_964201945.1 Alphaproteobacteria bacterium | reverse complement strand
CACGGCATGAGCCTGCAGGAAGCGGTCGAGGCGCCCCGCGTCTGGAGCCAGGGCCAGGCGGCCGAGATCGAGCAGAAGGTCCCGGAGGCGGTGCGGAACGCGGTGGCGGCCATGGGCCACCCGGTGCAGACGGTCGCCAGCGTCGCCGGCGGCATGTGCGCCATCCGCTTCGATCCTGACGGCAGCATGACCGGTGCCGCCTGCTGGCGCGCCGATGGCACCGCCATCGGCATGGGCGGCGGCCTGGCGCGGAAGGGGGCGCGGTTCTTCGCGGAGGCGAAGCGGGTCTAGATCCGGCGTCGTCATCCGTTTTGATCTGGGTCAAGGCGCTGCCGGCAAGGATCTCCGATCCTGTGAGCATGGGCTGAGATGGGCTCCGGCGGTTCCGGTGCTCGCTCGGCCCGATGAAGCAGGAGACATGGCCATGCAGACATTCAGACTTCGGTCGGTCGCGGCCGTCCTGGCGATGGTGGCGGCGAGCGTCGTTCACACCGGGGGCGTTCTTGCGCAAGGCGCACCTCCCATGGCCCAGGGATCGCATCATCCCTCGGCGCAAGGCGGCCCTGGCGGCATGGGCATGATGAGCGGGGGCGGCATGTCGCACATGGGCGGCATGATGGACCACATGGCGATGATGCAGATGATGGGTGAGCGGACGGAAGGGCGGCTCGCCTTCATCAAGACGGAACTCGCCATCACCGATACCCAGCTTCCGGCGTGGAATGCCTATGCCGATGCCGTGCGCGCCGAAGCCAAGCGACGGACCGCCGGCATGCCGATGGGCCATGTGGCGGTACCTGCCACGACCTGGATCGATCGCCTGACCCGGCAGGAGCAGGACCTGGAGCAGCGCCTCGAGTCCCTGCGCCGTCTCAAGGGCGTGTCGTCCGCGCTCTACGCCACGCTTTCGGCGACCCAGAAGAAGACCGCCGATGAGGTCCTGGGCGGTCCGATGGGACGTATGTAACTGTGAGACGGCCGGCGGGCCTTTGCCCGCCGGCCGTTCTACCCGCCGAGAATCTCGCCGATCTTCTGCGTCGCCTTGAGCCCGGAGCCGGTCAGAACCAGGACGGTGCGCTCCTCCGGCTTGATCGTGCCGGCCGCGACCAGGCGCGAGAGGGCGGCCGCTGTCTGCGCGCTGGTCGGCTCGGCATAGAGGCCCATCGCCGCCAGGCCCTTCAGAGCAGCGATGATCTCGTCTTCAGGCACCGCGACGGCGCCGCCGCCGGAGCCACGCAACGCTCCTAAGACTTCCTTGAGGCGGATCGGCTTGGCGATGGCCGTGCCCTCGGCGACGGTCGGTTCGACCTTGCTCTCGACCGGGGTGTCGACGCCGGCCTTGAAGCTGGCGGCAATCGGCGCGCAGTTGACCGGCTGGCTGCCGAAGATCCGCGGCATCTTCCTGATCTCGCCCCGGCGCAGAAGCTCGCCGAAGCCGATCCAGCATCCGAGGATGTTCGAGCCGGCGCCCATCGGCGCGATGACGTTGTCCGGCGCCTCGAAGCCCAGGTCCTCCCAGAGTTCGTAGGCCAGCGTCTTGGTGCCCTGCAGGAACAGCGCCTGCCAGTTGTGGCTGGCGTAGAAGATCTGCGCGGCCTGGCGCTCGGCCTCGTCGGCGCAGTCCTGGCGGGTGCCGGGCACCAGCTCGACCTCGGCACCGACGGCGCGCATCTGCACGATCTTCGCCGGCTGGGTATAGGCCGGCACCAGGATCTTCACCTTCAGGCCGCCGGCGACCGCATAGGCCGCGACCGCGGCGCCGCCATTGCCCGAGGAATCCTCCAGTACGTGGCGGACGCCCTGCTGGCGCAGCACGGACAGCATCACCGAGGCACCCCGGTCCTTGAAGCTGCCGGTGGGGGCGAACCATTCGAGCTTCATCAGCGCGCGAGCGCCGTTCCAGCGCCGCTCGATCAGCGGCGTACAGCCTTCGCCCATGGTGATGGGATCGGGGACGGCGAGGGGAAGGGCGCGGGCATAGCGCCAGAGCGAGCGGACGGAGGTGTCGATGTCGCCGCGGCCGATCCCGGGCAGCTCGGTCGTCATCAGCGGATTGCCGTCGTCGGAGCGCCAGCGCGGCTGGGTCAGCGCGTAGGTCTTGCCGGTATGCGGATCGATATAGGCGGGTTCAGTCATATCAGCGGCGCCACTCCCGGGGCTCGCCGGCGGCGAGCCAGTCCTTGTATTCGGCCTTGGTCTTGTCGTTGGCAGGGTAGACACCGGGCGTTGGAGCGCCGGCCAGGATCTTGATCTGGATGAAACGCTCCAGCCGCTCCTGCTCGGCGCCGTCGCGGGCGACTTCGGCCGCCAGCGCCTTCGGCACGACGACGATGCCGTCCTGGTCGCCGACGATGACGTCGCCGGGGATCACCGCGACCCGCCCGCAGCCGATCGGCCCCTGCATGCCGGCACCGGAGAGGCCGGAGATGCTGGGCGGCGAGGCGGGGCCGGCGGCATAGATCGGCAGTCCCAGGGGCGCCGTCGCCTCGACGTCGCGCAAGCCGCCGTCGGTGACGATGCCGGCGACGCCGCGGGTCTTGAGCCGGGCCGCCAGGATGTCGCCGACGATGCCGGTCGCGGCCTCGCCCCGGGCATCGATCACCAGGACGGAGCCGGCCGGCGCCTCCTCGATGGCGAGCCTGGGCGCATAGTCCGGCCGGGCGAGGATGGCGTAGTCGGACAGGTCTTCCCGCAACGGGACATAGGCCAGCGTGAAGGCCTCGCCGACCAGGCGCCGGGTCATCGGCACCAGCGGCCGCACCCCCTCCATGGCGACCCGCCGGAGGCCGCGCTTCAGGAGCTGCATGGTCAGCGTCGCCGTGCTGATCCCTCGGAGGGTCTCGATCAGGCTCGGATCCAGAGGCATGTTTCATCCCATCCGTGTGGCAATTGGCGGACCTGGGCGACAACCGCTAGCATCCGGCCCGATACCCGCCCTTTGACCGAACCGAAGCAAAGCGGCGCCTTTGGCGCAAGAGCGGCTTCCGTCCCAGGACCGCCCATGCCCGACTTCACTCAGATCCACAACATCGACGACTTCAAGCGCCAGGCTCGGGGATACCTGCCGCGGCCGATCTTCGACTGGATCGAGGGCGGTGCCGAGGGCGAGGTGTCGCTGGCCAACAACCGCACGGTGTTCGACCGCGTGCGTTTCAAGCCGCGCACCCTGGTCGACATGACCGAGCGCAGCCAGAAGATCGAGCTGTTCGGAAAGCCGATGTCGTCGCCCTTCGCCATCGCGCCGATGGGCAATCTCAGCCTGTTCTGGCCGAACGCCGAAGTGGTGATGGCGCAGGCCGCGGTCGCCGCCGGTGTTCCCTTCGTCTTGAGCACGGCGTCCGCGGTGTCGATGGAGACCGTGGCCGAGAGCGCGCCGGGCGGCCGGCTCTGGTTCCAGCTCTATGTCTTCAAAGACAAGAAAGTGAACCACTCGCTGGTCGAGCGCGCCGCCGCTGCCGGCTACGAAGCGCTGATGATCACCACCGACACGCATATGTTCCCCAAGCGCGAGCGTGACCGGCGGAACGGCATCGGCCTCAACCTGAAGAAGACGCCGAAGAACATCGCCGCCGTGATGGCGCGCCCGCGCTGGCTCTGGGATGTGGTCTTGAGCCGGCCGATGCCGAAGCTGGCGAACCTCGAGCGCGAGGTCACCGGCGAGACCACCTACGAGGCGCTGGCCAACTACTTCCTCACCCAGCGCCATCCGGGCTTCGATCTCGACGACCTGAAGCGGCTGCGCGACCAGTGGAAAGGCAAGCTGCTGGTGAAGGGCATCCTGAATGTCGAGGACGCGCTTCGCGCCATCGAGATCGGCGTCGACGGCATCATCCTCTCCAACCATGGTGGCCGGAACCTGGAAGGCTCGGCGGCGCCCTTCGAGGTGCTGCCGGAGATCGTCGATGGGGTCGGCGGCCGCATGCCGGTGCTGCTCGACTCGGGCTTCCGCCGCGGCACCGACATCGTCAAGGCGCTGGCGATCGGCGCCAAGGCGGTGCTGCTGGGCCGCCCCGCGGCTTACGCGGTGGCGGGCGGCGGCAAGGCCGGCGTGTCGCACATGCTGGCGACGATGAAGGACGAGGTCGACCGCGTGCAGGGCTTCATGGGCTGCCGGACGCTGGACGAACTCGGCCGCGATCTCCTGCTGTTCGACCAGCACCGCCCCGGCGCCAACGCGACGATGATCTGAGGAAATCGCCATGTCAGAGCTCTTCGACCGCTTCGGCATCCGCCGGGTGATCAACGCGTCGGGCACCGAGACCGTACATGGCGCCAGCCGCGCCTCCGAGCGCGTGGTCCAGGCCGTCGCCTCCGTGCTGCCGCACTGGATCGAGATGTCGGAGCTGCAGCGCGCCGCCTCCGAGTGCGTCGCCAAGACCACCGGGGCCGAGGCGGGCTTCGTCACCGGCTGCACCGCGGCCGGCATCGCGGTCACGGTTGCCGCCGCGATCGCCGGTGACGATCTCTACAAGGCCGAGCGCCTGCCCGACACGACGGGGCTTAAGAACCGGGTGATCCTGATGAAGGGTCACGAGGTCAACTACGGCACCACCGTCGGCCAGATGATCCGCATCGTCGGCGGCGTTCCGGTCGAGATCGGCACCGCGACGGGCTGCGCCGCCTATCAGCTCGACGGCGCCATCGACGACCAGACCGCAGCGGCGGTCTACGTTCAGTCCCATCACACCGTGCAGAGCGGCCTCATCGATCTGAAGACCTTCTGCGAGGTTGCCGCCAAGCGCGGCGTGCCGGTGATCGTCGATGCCGCGGCCGAGTACGACTGGCCGGGCATGATCAAGGCCGGCGCCACCGCGGTGATCTTCAGCGCCCAGAAGGCGCCGGCCGGCACCACCGCCGGCGTCATCGCCGGCAAGCGCGACTTCATCCGCGCCTGCTACTACCAGGAGCGTGGCATCGGCCGGCCGATGAAGGCTGGCAAGGAGGGCGTCGCCGGCGCCATCGCCGCGATGGAGCAATGGCGGGAGACCGACCACCAGGCCGTCGCCCGCGCCGAGGCCGCACGGCTCGACCGGGCCGAGCAGATGCTGCAGAACATCCGCGGTCTCAAGCTCGAGCGCGAGCCCGATCCGCCCGGCAATCCCTTCGAGCGCCTGATGCTGCATGTCGATCCGCGCGTGGCGCGTATCTCCGCCTTCCAGCTCGGCCAGGCGCTGGCGGCAGGCAAGCCCAAGATCGTGCTGCGCACGCTGCACGTGGATCGCGGTTACCTGCTGCTGGACGTCCGCCGCATCGACGACGCCGAGCTCGACCTCGTGATCGGCCGCATCCGCGAGGTTCTGGCTCAGGTGCCCGCCGATGCCAAGCCGCAGATCGCGCCGCCTTCCGGCGACCTCACCAATCGCGGCCTGGCCAAGTGGCTCAACTGAGCCGCGGCTATTGCGTCAGCGGATACAGGCTCTTCGGCGCCTTCTTGAACGGGAAGCTGGAGAAGTCGAAGGCGGCGGGTCCGGGCGCGTCGATGTCGATCATCTCCTTGAACACCGCCCCGAAGGAGGCGCGGAACTGGTTCTTCGCCTTGACCGCGAGGACCTGGAGCTTCGAAAGATCGATGCCGGCTGCCCGGTAGAAATTGGCGTCGGTGGCGTCGTGGCAGACGCCGGTGATCATCACCGAGATCGGCAGTCCGACGAAATCGAGGCGGGCGACGCCCTGGAGATCGACGCCGATCCCGCCATGGACCGGGCCCTGGTTGGTGAACTTGCCCTCAGCGAGATGGCCGACGGTGACCTCGGCCTCGACCGGCGGGCCGAACAGCGGCGTGAGCCGGCCGCCGAGTTTCACCTTGAGCTTGCCGCCGATGCCGGCCGCCTTGGCGCGGGCGATCAGGTCGGGGTCATGGAAGAAGCAGAAGGCTGTCGGCTTCGTCGGCTTGGAGGCGACCAGGGCGGCGAGCAGGCCGGGGGTGTCGCCGATGCCGCCGGCGCCGGGATGGTCGGCCGAGTCGATGATGGCGATCGGCGCCTCGGCCGAGGCGAGCCCGCGGGCGATGCCGTCGGCGGCGCTGGGCAGCGTCTTGAACAGGAGCGGGCGGCGCTTGTTCATCGCCTCGACGAGTTCGGTGGCACCCTTGAGCGCCAGCGCACGGTCGCCGTTCGCCGTCGCCCAGGCCGAGGCGCCGGCGGCCTCGCTGTCGGCATAGGCGTAGCCCTGGTAGGGGGTGAGGTCGAGGAGGCCGTACTTGGCTTCGATGTCGGCGGCGATCTGCTTCACCTCGGCCATCGGGCCGTCCGTGGTGCGGGCGAACAGGCTGGGGATGATCGCGTCCGCGCGGACGATGACGGCGACCGGCTTCACCTCGCCCGCGATATAGCGAAGCATGATGTCGAGGGCTTTGGTCGCGGTCTCGATCATGTCGACATGCGGGTGGCACTTGTATCCCACCAGGATGTCGGGGATGTCGGCCTCGGCCTGGCTGACATTGGCGTGCAGGTCGAAGCTGACGGCGAGCGGCGTGTCCTTGCCGATGATGGCGCGGACGCGCTTCAAGAGCTCGAAATCGGCGTGCGCGTATTCGGCGGCGTTCAGCGAGCCGTGCAGCGACAGGAACACCGCGTCCCACTTGCGCTTGGAAAGTCCGGTGGTGATGTCGGCGAGGATGGTGTCGAAGACACCCGGCGCCAGCACGCCGGAGGAGGGGGCGCCGGCGCAGCGGAGGAATGTGGGCTTCCACTCCGGGTGCTTGTCCAGCCACAGGAGCGCGCCGCCGATCTCGGTCTTGGTACCGCGATAGAATTTCGGCACGCCGTCGCCGACCTGCCATTCATCGTGCTTGAAGCACTCGATTGGCGTCGGGATCGGCGAGAAGCTGTTGCCCTCATGGGCGAAGCGGGCGATGGCGATGTCAGGCATGGTCTCACCGAAGGAAAGGGTGCATCGCTTATAGCAAGCTTCGGATCCGACCAGTTATCATCGCGCTCCCGCATGAAACCTCCCGGAGCCGCCCATGACCTACGACCTGCTGCTGAAGGGTGGCCATGTGATCGACCCCGCGGCGGGTCGGGACGGGGTCGCCGACGTCGCCTTCAAGGACGGCAAGGTCGCGGCGGTTGCCGAAAGGATCTCGGAGGCTGAGGCCGAGGACGTGCGCTCGGCCGAGGGCTTCCATGTCGTGCCCGGCCTGATCGACCTGCACACCCACATCTATTGGGGCGGGACGATCTATGGCGTCGAGCCGGACAAGCTCGCGCGCGCGTCGGGCATGACCACTGCCGTCGACGCCGGCAGCGCCGGCGCCGGCAATTTCCGCGGCCTGGTCGACCTGCAGCAGTCGCGCACCGACGTTCGCATCCTGGCCTTCGTCAACCTGTCGTATCCCGGCATCTATACTGATCTCCGTGCCGTCAATGTCGGCGAGGCCGAGGACATAAGGCTTCTCAACGTGCCGCATGTGGTGAAGGCGCTGAAGGCGTGGCCGGACAAGGCCGTCGGCATCAAGATCCGGATCGGTCGCTCGACCACCGGCGCACTGGGGGCGATGCCCCTGCATCTGGCGATCGCTGCATCCGAGCAGGCCGGCGGGGCGCCGGTGATGACCCATGTCGGCGCCGACATGCCGCCGCGCCTGGAAGACATCCTGGACCCGATGCGGAAGGGCGACATCCTCACCCACTGCTATACGCCGAAGATGAACAAGCCGCTGACCACCAAGGGCCAGCTCCGCGACTGCATGGTGGCGGGGCGCGAGCGCGGCGTGATCATGGATGTCGGCCATGGCGCCGGCTCCTTCGGCTTCGATGTCTGCCGGACGATGCTGGAGCTGGGATTCACGCCCGACGTGATCTCCTCCGACGTGCATCTCTACTCGGCCGACGGTCCGGCCTATGACGTGCTGGTCACCATGTCGAAGTTCCTGTGCTTAGGCCTGCCGATGGTTGACGTGATCCGTGCCGCGACCTCGGCGCCAGCGGCGGCGATGCGGCGGACCGACATCGGCACGCTCAAGGTCGGCGCCGCCGGCGACGCGGCCCTTCTCGAGATCAAGAAGGGCCTGGTCACCTATGTCGACGCCATCGGCGGCGAGATGAAGGCCGACAAGCGCCTGGTCCCGCGCGGCATCGTGCTGCACGGCAAGTGGTGGAGCGACGGCATGGCGCCGACGCTCACCGGTTCGAAGTAGTCGGCGGCGGGGGCGGGACGCTCCGTCCCACCGGCTTGCCGTCGGGCAGCGTCGCTCCCTTCACCGCACCGTCGAGCTTCAGCGGCGCCAACTTGAACGGCGTCGGGTCGATGAAGCGTTCGACCGCGTTGGTCATCATCTTGGTCATCAGGTTGTCGTAGTTGTCGACCGGCAGCGCGCCGACGAAACACATCGAGCCGACCGACAGCACTGCGCCACCCGCCGGCGTCTCGAAGAAGGTGAGGTCGGCGCGCATCAGGTCCTCGGGCGTGCCCGGCCAGAACTGGGTGATGCGGTCCTCGTTCACCGGCCCGTATTCCGGATGGCCGATCACATGACCTTCGGCGATCACCAGCGCGTTCCTGGGCGTACCCAGCGCATAGTCGATGCGGTCGAGCTCGTGGCCGGCCGCGCCGCCGCCCATGTGACCGCGCTCGCCGATCTTCACGCCGCCGGTCAGCTGGTTCTCGATGCCCTTCCTCAAGAAGGCAACGCGCGGATCCATGATGCCGTCGGTCGTCTTGTAGGGATGGCCGTTATAGGTGCCCTGCGCGGTGAAGCTGACGCCGACCAGGCTGTGCGAGCTGCGGCCGATGCGGCGCCATAGCCCGCCATAGCTGCCGTCAAAGGCGTGGTAGCCCTCGCCGACCTCGGTTGCCCAGATCCGGACGCCGCTCTCGGCGCGGCGGACCTCCATCGCCCACGGTGCCTGCTTGTGGAACACCGCCTTCCAGTAGAAGCCGTTGCCGCCGAGATAGAAGAGGCGGCCGCCCTGGGCCAGGTAGTCCTTGAGCCCGTCCAGGGTCTGATCGGTGTGATACTCCGGATGCTGGCAGGTGATCACGAGCGAGTAGGGCTTCAGCAGGTCCACACCCTCGGCATGCAGGTCGTGGTCGGTGATGATGTCGTGCTCGAAGCCTTTCCGGGAGAGCCAGTCGGCGATGTAGCTGTCGACGTTCAGCCAGTAGGTGCCGGACCCGATCTCGGACTTGTCCAGCATTATGAAATGGTTGAAGCGCTTGTCGACCATCGGCCGGGCCATCGAGGCGTGGGTCACGCCGCTGCCGTCGGAATGATAATTGTAGGGCGAGAGGCCGAGCTCGGGATTCTCGTCCGGCTGCTGCGTCAGCGCGCCCCATTCCTCGGCGCGGGCGCGATTCTGCTTGCCGAATCCCGGCCGCACGAACTGGCTGTAGACGTGATAGGTGATGGTCGGCAGCAGGATGGCGATCTTCGAGCGCTTGGCGCCGTCGGCCGGGCGCACGACGAACGGCACGTTGTCGATGCCGGCGGCGCTCTTCAGATGCACGCAGTACATCCCCGACGGCCAGTCCTTGGGGATCTCGATGTCGAGCGCCTTCTCCCAGCCGACATCGCCGATGTCGTCGTCATGGAAATGGATGGCGCCCCATTCCTCGGGCAGATGCGTCCAGCGATGCTCCTTGCCCGACCAGCTGGCGCCGGTCATGGCGCGGTCCGGCATGTTCTCGACCGTGCCCTTGAAGTTGTGCGGGCCGACATCGGCGAGGTCGAAGGTCGGGATGCCGATGGAGAAGTCCCAGCAGGCGAGGAGGCGCGGCGGCTTGTCCTTCGGCACAGCGCCCTTCTGGGCGGCGAGCGCCGCCGTGGCATCGGTGCCCGACCAGATCGTCGGCCGCTCGATCTTGCCGTTGTAGTGTGCGGTAGGCTTGGCGTTGGCGCCGTCGCCGGGGAGGGCGGCGATCAGCGCCGATCCGGCGCCGAGCTTGGGCGCCGCCGGCAGCGCGATCGAGGCCTCGCCTGAATCATCGAAGCCCGGATGGCCCTCGCGCGGGCGCTGGCCGATGGTGAGCTTCTTTCCGGTTCCGTCGACGACCAGCCAGAGGTCGTACCAGGCCCGCTCCAGCAATTGCTTGCCGGCCGACACGCTGGTGGTGCGGCTGCCGGCGACCACGGTGGCGACGGCGCCGTCGCGATCGATCTCGAGCGAGATCCGCGTGCCGTCGGTGCCGGTCCAGGCGCAGATGCCCTGGCGGCCCTTCTTCGGCGTGGTCGGCCAAACGGTGACGGCGAGCACCAGGCCGTTCGCCGCCGGCGTCAGGTCGAGCGAGGCGATCTGCCCCCAGGACCCGAGATGCGTCCCCTGTTCCTTGCCGGGATGCGAGCCGTCGCTCGGATGCGGCATCTTGATCTCGCGATAGCCGGGGCCCTTCGGGTTCGGGTCGCCGCAGAGGATGCGGGCGATGCGGGTCTCGAACGGCGCATCCTTGGCGCTGCCGACCCTCAGCGTGACGGTGCCGCCGGGCTTGACGCTCCAGCGATCGACATAGCCCAGCAACGGATGCACGGCGTCCCCCCGGATGGAATGCTTATGCCAACAGCAGAAGCGCCGACGCCGGGAAAATCAAGGTCAGGGGGCCGGCTACGAAACCCTTTCCTAGCGCCCAACCGCCGTGATCACGTCGCCCGAGTTCCACACTTGGCCGAACACCCGGGCGAAGCCGGAGAGGGCGGCGCGGTGATGGGCGTCGAAGAAGGTGGCGGACGCGTCCTCGGCGATGATGACGTTGAAGCCGCGGTCGGCGGCGTCGCGGGAGGTGGTCTCCACGCACATGTCGGTCGCCATGCCGGCGACCACCAGGGTCTCGACGCCCATGTTGCGCAGCAGCCATTCGATGCCGGTCGAGTTGAAGGCGCTGGAAGTATTCTTGTCGACGACGAGATCGCCTTCGAGCGGCTTCAGCGGCTCGATCACGTCGTGCTCGAAGCTGCCCTTGCTCCAGAGCGTCGGCGTGTTTGTAGTGGTGACGGAGTCGGTGTCGCGCCGCCGCCGGCGGAGGATCATGTCGCGGCCGTCGGGCAGCAGCGGTCCGTGGCGGGTGTAGACCACCTGGCGGCCGGCGCGGCGGAAAGCCGCCAGCAGGCGCTTGGCGTTGGGGATGACCGTATCTGTGAGGCGCGGCACGTAGTAGCCGGCGATGTCGGGGTAGCGCAACGACAGCATCTGCGCCACGCCCGCATCCGGGTTGCAGCCGTAGTTCTGCATGTCGATGACGACGAGCGCCGACTTCTTCCAGTCGATGTCGAAGCTCGGCCACGGCATGTGCCAGCCCGGCAGTGTTGCCGGCGAGTCGATCGGCTTCAGGTCCGTCATGGATGGTCCTCCCTCGTGGCGGAGCATAGCAGGCGTGCTAGGCTGAGCGCCTCGCCTGAATGCAATTCCCGAGGCCTCGATGTCCCTAGACCTGCTGGCGCTGTCGGCGACCGATGCCGCGCGCATGATCCGGACCAAGCAGCTCTCGCCGGTCGAATATGTGAAGGCGATCTTGGAGGCGATCGAGCGATCGCAGCCGGTGCTCAACGCCTTCACTGTGGTGACGGCGGAGACGGCTTTGGCCGCCGCCCGCATCGCCGAGGGCGCCGCCATGTCGGGCGCGGTGCTGGGACCGCTGCACGGCCTTCCGGTCAGCATCAAGGACCTGGTCGATACGGCCGGGGTCGAGACCTTCTACGGCTCCGCCGTCCACAAGGGTCATGTCCCGACCAGGGATGCGACCACGGTGCGGCGTTTGAAGGACGCCGGCGGCATCCTGGTCGGCAAGACCACGACGCCGGAGTACGGCCACAAGGGCCTCACCGACGGCCCGTCCTTCGGCATCACCCGCAATCCGTGGAACCTCGACTATTCGCCGGGCGGCTCCTCCGGCGGCGCAGCGGCGCATGTCGCGGCGGGCTTGGGGCCTCTGGCGCTCGGCACCGACGGCGCCGGCTCGATCCGTCTGCCGGCCTCGGCCTCGGGACTCGTCGGCCTGAAGCCCACCCGCGGCGCCGTCGCGCATGGCTATGCGCCCGACGTGATCTCCAGCATCTCCTATTCCGGGCCGATGACGCGCAGCGTCGCTGATGCGGCGCTGATGTTCGGCGTGCTCGCCGGGCCGGAGCCGGACGATCCCTGGAGCCTCGGCGGCACTCTGGCGCCGGTCTCCGCCGGGCTGATGGGCAACCGCATCGCCGGGATGAAGATCGGCTATATCCGCCGCATGGCGAACCCGGATGTGGACAACGAGGTGCAGGCGGCAACCGAGGCAGCGCTGAAGACGCTCGCCGATCTCGGCGCCGAGATCGAGGAGGTCACCGACAAGATCGACTGGATCGAGGAGGACGGCCGCATCCTGATGCGGACCGGCATGTGGGCCAAGAGCCGGAACGACCTCGAGCGCTGGGGCAACCAGCTCGATCCCTCGTACCGCGACTTCATGGAGGATGGCCGCAAGGTCACCATGGAGCGCCTGCGCGAGGCCGAGACCGCGCGCACCCGGCTCTACCAGGCGGTCCAGCGCCTTTTCGGACGCTACGACGTGCTGGCCTCGCCGTCGCTGGTGGTGCCGGCGCTGAAGGTGACCCACCACGCATCCCGCGACCAGGTGATGGTGAACGGCAAGCCGCAGGGTTTTACGCGTACCGGCTTCAGCTCCTACCTCTATGCCTTCAACCTGACCGGCCATCCCGCCATCTCGGTCCCGAACGGCTGGAACGCCGCCGGCCTGCCGATCGGCCTCCAGCTCGTCGGCCGCTGGTGGGCAGACAACGACCTCTTGCGCCTCGCGGCGATGCTGGAGATCGCCCGGCCCTGGGCACAGTGCCGGCCGCCGCATTGGGGCGGGGTGAAGTAGGGGTTTACGCGTCGATCGTTGGCGGCTCGGGGCGTTCGGCAAGCCAGAGTGACACGGCTCTTGCTGCCGATGCGGCTGCGGCTTCCGCGGTCGCGCCTGTGCTCAAACCCGCGAGCAAA
>CAXNIC010000120.1:0-12909 GCA_964201945.1 Alphaproteobacteria bacterium | reverse complement strand
ACCACCGAGAGGTCATGGGCGATGAACAGGTAGGAGAGGCCGAGGCGCTTCTGCAGGTCCTCCAGCAGGTTCACCACCTGGGCCTGGACCGAGACGTCGAGGGCGGAGACCGGCTCGTCGCAGACGATCAGCTTGGGCTCGACCGCGAGTGCGCGCGCGATGCCGATGCGCTGGCGCTGGCCGCCGGAGAACTCGTGCGGATACCGCCGCTCGTGCCAGGCCGAGAGCCCGACCTGCTCCAGCAGCTCGCGCACCCTGGCACTCTTCTTCGCGCCTTCGGCGAGATTATGGATCTTCAGCGGCTCGCCGATGATCTCGCCGACCGTCATGCGCGGGTTCAGCGAGGCATAGGGATCCTGGAAGATGATCTGCATCTCGCGCCGGAGCCGGCGGAGCTGGGACTTGTCGAGGGCGAAGACGTCCTCGCCGTCGAAGCGGACGTTGCCCGACGTCGGCTCGATCAGCCGGAGGATGACGCGGCCCGTCGTCGACTTGCCGCAGCCGGACTCGCCGACCAGCGACAGCGTCTCGCCGGCATGGACGTCGAAGGAGAGGCCGTCGACGGCGCGGACCGAGCCCATGTTCTTGCCGAGGATCAGCCCGCGGGTGACGGGAAAATGCTTGACCAGATCCCTGACTTCGAGAAGCGCCATGTCATGCGACTCCCGAAGGCAGCGGCGCCTTCCAGCAGGCGACGAGGTGACCGGGGAAGAGCTCGGCCAAGGGCGGCGCCTCGACCCGGCAGCGGTCCTCGGCGATCGGGCAGCGCGGGTTGAACAGGCAGCCGCTCGGCATCGCCTGCGGGTTGGGCACGGTGCCGGGAATGGTGGCGAGGCGGTCCTCCTCGACCCCGAGCTTGGGGATCGAGCCCAGAAGGCCGAGGGTGTAGGGGTGCTGCGGGTCGGCGAAGATCGTCTTCACGTCGGCGCGCTCGACGATGCGGCCCGCATACATGACGACGACGTTGTCGGCCATCTCAGCGACCACGCCGAGCGAATGCGTGATCAGCATGATCGCGGTCCCGGTCTCGTCCCGGATCTTCCGCATCAGGTCCAGGATCTGCGCCTGGATGGTGA
The DNA here is from genome assembly GCA_964201945.1 of Alphaproteobacteria bacterium. GTDB lineage: Bacteria > Pseudomonadota > Alphaproteobacteria > SHVZ01 > SHVZ01 > SHVZ01. Next base: position 11,833 of record CAXNIC010000120.1, on the reverse strand, counting down.
CGTCGAGGGCGGTGGTCGGCTCGTCGGCGATCAAGAGCTGCGGCTCGCAGGAGAGCGCCATGGCGATCATCACGCGCTGGCGCATGCCGCCGGAGAGCTGATGCGGGTAGTCGTCGATGCGCTTGTCGGGGCTCGGGATGCGGACCAGGCGCAGCATCTCGATGGCGCGCTCGCGCGCCTCGGATGCCGAGATGTCGCGGTGAAGCCGGATGCCCTCGATGATCTGGTCGCCGACCGTGTAGACCGGGTTCAGCGAGGTCATCGGCTCCTGGAAGATCATCGAGATCTTGTTGCCGCGGATCGACCGCATCTCCTCCTGGGTCTTCTGGGTCAGGTCCTCGCCGTCGAACCAGATGGCGCCGCCGGCGATCCTCCCGGGCGGGTTCGGGATCAGCTGCATGATCGAGAGCGAGGTGACGCTCTTGCCGCAACCGGATTCGCCGACGATGCCGAGCGTCTCGCCGCGCCTGACCGTGAAGGAGACGCCGTCGACGGCGCGGAACTCGCGCTCGCCCTTGCCGAAATAGGTGTGAAGCTCCTCGACCCTGAGAAGCGGCTCTTCACCCGATGTCGTCTGTTCCAATCCCGTCCCCACTCCGTTCACCCGGCCACCGGCAGCACCATCGGCGACATCTCATCCACCGTCCGCTTGGCATAGTCGCGCTCGCGGGCACCGGCAAGGCCGCGCGCCTGGGCATCCGCCAGCACGGCATGGGCCGCCTCGACGTCGATGGTCGTGACCTTGCCGTCCTTCACCACCTGCTCTCCATCGACGAAGACGTCGCGGATGGCCCGGTCGGAGGCCGAATAGACCAGGCTCCTGAGCGGCTCGCGCACCGGGCGCATGTAGGGATGGGCGAGGTCGACCAGCACCAGGTCCGCCTTGGCACCCACGTCCAGGCGGCCGATGTCGTCGCGCTTGAGCGCCTTGGCGCCGCCGACGGTGGCCGCGGTGAAGATCTGCTCGGTCGAGCCGCCGCGGAAGTCCCGTGCCATGACGCGGGCGAGCGTCGCGGCCCAGCGCATCTCGTCGATCATGTTGTGGGGGAAGGTGTCGGTGCCCATGCCGATGTTAACGCCGGCCTTCAGATAGCGGTCGATGTAGTTCAGCACGATGCCGCGGCGGACGAAGACGTTCGGGCAATGGGCGACGGTGACGCCCTTGTCGCCGAGCCGCGCCAGGTCGTTCGAGCCCGGCCAGTGGATCCACGGATGGTCGTTCAGGAAGATGCCGTGGCCGATGATCAGGTCGGGGCCGAGCAGGCCGAGCGAGTCCAGGAACTCGATCGGCGTGAGCCCATGCCGGCGGGTGATCTCCTGGAACTCGACCACGCTCTGCGCCGCATGGATCTGGAAGGGCACGCCGAGATCGCCGGCAGCGGCCTTGGCGTCCTTCATCAGGTCGGGCGTGCAGGTGTCGAGCTGGGACGGCGCCAGCATCGCCGAGACCCGGCCGCTCGGATGCTGGTTGGCCCGCCGCACCAGGTCGACGGCAGCCTCGAGGCCCTTCTTCCCGGCCGGCTCGTCCCAGTGATAGGCCACGGTCTTGCCGTCGCCGGTCGACCACGAGGCCGAGCGGAAGGCCGGCGCCAGCACGGCCCGGATGCCGGTCGCCGCGACCTCGTCAGCCCAGTTCGGCCGCGACGCCGAGATGTCGACATAGGTGGTGACGCCGCTCTTCAGCATCTCCGAGAGCGCGACCTGGGTGGAGGCAGTCGCCGCGTCCGGCGGCAGGCGGAAGATCGGCATGAATTCATAGAGTGAGCTCATGCCGAGGCGCGGGCTGCCGAGCTCTTCCAGCAGCCCTTTGTTGCCGGGCTCGGAGGTCGGATGGGAATGGATGTCGATCAGGCCGGGCATGACCATGAGGTCGCGGCCGTCGATGATGCGGTCGGCGACGCCGGCATAGCCCTTCCCGACATGGGTGAGGCTGGATCCCGAGAAGGCGACGTCGGCGTCTTTCAGATAGACATGCCGCTTCCCGGCGCGGTCCCAGGCGACAACCCAGGCGGCGTTCTTGACGACGGTCGTTCCCATGCGCGGTCCCTACGACGAGACGGAGCGCAGCAGCGAGCCGCGCCCCGATCGATGCCTCCCCCTCGGCCCCGTTTGCGGGGCTTCGCCAGGTTGAGGTGACGCTACCACAGGTGCCGCCCTCGGCAATCCCTCGGCCGAGGCGTTCACATACCGGCTGGGCGCCGCCCCCAGCACGCGGCGGAACATGGCGGTGAAGGCGCTGGCGCTGTCGTAGCCGAGGGCGGCGGAGACCTCGGCGATCGAGCGGCCCTGGGCCAGCCGCGCCAAGGCCTCGGCCAGCCGTGCCTGCTGGCGCCAGGCGCCGAAGCTCATGCCGGTCTCCTTCTGGAAGAGCCGGGCCAGCGTGCGGCCGCTGGCGCCGATCCGCTCGGCCCAGTCCTCCAGCGTGTCGTCGGAGGCGAGGTCGTCCAGGATGGCCCGGCAGAGGCCGAGAAGGCGCGGGTCGGCGGGAAGCGGGATGCGGAGCGGCAGCTCGGTCGCGCGACGCAGTTCCTCCAGGATCAGCGCGACCAGGGCATCGGCCCGGCCGCCCGCCGGGTAGTCGACCGGCTCCTCGCCCATGGCGAGGATCAGCTCCCGCAGCAACGCCGAGACCTCGACCACGACGCAGCGTTCGCGCGGCATGAACGGCGCCGCTTCCGGCTCGATGTAGAGGGTGCGCATCGAGACCGCGCCCACCATGCGGATCTCGTGATCGACCCCGCCCGGGACCCAGACGGCACGGCGAGGCGGCACTACCCAGGTACCGCCGAGCGTCGTCAGCCGCATGGTGCCGCCGATGGCGTGCACCACCTGCGCCCGGCGGTGGCGGTGCGGCAGGATGTGATAGCCGTCGGCGAATTCCTTCGGCATCGCCGCGACCGGGCTGGGCACATCCTGGTAGTCGCGGGGGTCGGTGCTGCGGGCGCGGGCCATGTCCAGTTCTCGACGATGCCTGTCAGGACACAGCGTATCGGACAAAGCTAGAGTGGGACAGTCCGTTTCGGAGGGGGAACCCATGGATCGCCGGCACGCGCGACGGGTCATCGGCTTCATCAACGCCGCCCATGTCATCGACCACATGCTGCTGCTGATCTTCCCGACCGCCGTGCTGGGCATGGGCGCGGTCTTCGACATGCCCTATGGCGAGATGCTGGCGCTGTCGCTGGGCGGCTTCATCGCCTTCGGCGCCGGCTCGATGCCGTCAGGCTGGCTCGGCGACAAGTGGAGCCGGCGCAACATGATCGCCGTCTTCTTCATCGGCATCGGCGTCGCCATCATGCTGGTCGGCCTCGCCAACACGCCGACGATGCTTGCGGTGTCTCTGACATTGGTCGGGCTCTTCGCCTCGATCTACCACCCGGTCGGCACTGCGATGCTGACCGCGCATGCCGAGCCCGAGCGGATGGGCCGCGAGATCGGCGTCAACGGCGTCTGGGGCAATCTCGGCGTCGCCTTCGCCGCGCTCGTCGCCGGCGGCCTCACGCAATATGTGAGCTGGCGCGCGGCCTTCTTCGTCCCCGGCCTGATCTCGATCGTCCTCGGCATCGCCTTCCTGGCGATGGTGCCTGACATCCCCGTGCCCAAGCGGCCGGGGAAGAAGGCGGCCGAGCTGCCGCGCGGCATCGTCATCCGCGCATTTGCCGTTCTGGCGGCGGTGACGGTCGCCGGCGGCATCGTCTTCAACGCCACCACCGTGACCCTGCCCAAGGTGTTCGACGAGCGGCTGACCGGGCTCGCCTCGACGCCCTTCGTCGTCGGCAGCTTCGCCTTCGCGGTCTTCGTCATCGGCGCCACCTCGCAGCTGATCGTCGGGCGGCTGGTCGACCGCTACACGCTCCGCAACGTCTTCCTGCCGCTGGCCGCCCTGCAGGCGCCCTGCCTGATCCTGGCCGCCTTCGCCCAGGACTGGACCATGGTGGCGCTGGCCATCGGCGTGATGTTCGCGGTGTTCGGCCAGGTGACGATCAACGACGCCATCGTCGCCAAATACACCGACGACCATTGGCGGTCTCGCGCCTATGCCGTCCGCTACCTGGTCTCCTTCGGCGCGGCAGCGCTGGCGGTGCCGCTGGTCGCGGTCCTGCACGGCCAGGGCCAGGGCTTCACCCCGGTCTTCCAGGCGCTCGCCATCCTGGGCTCGATCGTCTTCCTCGGTGCCGCCTTCATGCCGAACCGGCCGGGCGAGATCGTGGCGAAGCCGGCGACACAGCCGGCCGAATAGCGCATCTTCCTCTCTCCTCCCGACAAGGCCCGATCGAATGACCACCGTCGCCGCATCGCCTGCCGTTTCCGGATCCCAGAGCCTCGGCTTCGCCCGCGTGCTGGCACCCGTCAGCGTCGCGCATTTCTGCAGCCACTTCTTCCAGTTCATCCTGCCGCCGCTGTTCCCGGCGATGAAGGCGCATTACGGCGTCGGCTTCACCGAGCTGGGATTGCTGGTCGCGATCTTCTACGGCTTCTCCGGCGTCTCTCAGGCGGTGGTCGGCGTCGTGGTCGACCGCTACGGCGCGGCCCGCGTGCTTTCCGGCGGCCTGGCGCTGCTGGCCATCAGCTTCGCCGGTGTGGCACTGGCGCCGAGCTATAGCTGGCTCCTGCCGCTGATGGCGCTGGCCGGGCTCGGCAACAGCATCTTCCATCCCTGCGACTATTCGATCATGTCGGCCCGCATCGAGCCGAACCGGGTCGGCCGCGCCTTCTCCCTCCATGCGCTCGCCGGGACCGCCGGCTATGCCGCCGCGCCGCTGACCATGCTGGCGCTCTCGGCCGTGATGCCGTGGAACGTGGCGATCCTGGCGCCGGTGCTGCTCGCCGCGCTCACGGCGCTCTACATCGCCGTCCGCCGCGGCGACTTCGCCACGCCGACCTCGGCGGGCAAGGCCGCGGCGCCGGGACAGCGCAGCGGCCTCGGCGTGCTCCTCCACACCTCGGTGATCGCCGCCTTCGTCTTCTTCGCATTGGGCGCGCTGCCGGCGATCGGCGTAACCGCCTTCCTGCCGGCAGCGCTGCTCGACCAGTTCGGAACGCCGCTCGCGATCACCGCCGCGGCCATCGGCGCGCAGCAGGCAGGCGGCGCCGTCGGCGTGCTGCTCGGCGGCTGGCTCGCCGACCGCGCCGGTCGCCACGACCAAGTGATCATTGCCGGCCTGCTCGTCGCCGGCGCGCTGATCTACGCCGTGACGACCCAGCCGATCCCCGCGGTTCTGCTGCCGACCGCCTTCGGCCTTGCAGGATTCGCCTCAGGCCTCACCGGCCCGTCACGCGACATGATCATCCGCGCGATTGCCACGCCCGAGACGCGCGGGCGCATCTTCGGCTTCGTCTATTCAGGATATGACCTGGGCTCGGCGATGGTGCCGCTGGCGCTGGCGGCAATCCTGGATCGCGGCCATGTCGGCTGGATCGCGCCCGTGATCGCTGCCAGCTACCTCGCGATGATCGCTGTCGTGATGGCGGTCCGCTACGGCAGCGTCAGCCGCGCTTAAGCCGCGGTCGTCGTCCGCTGGGCGTAGCGCCGGTCGAGGGAGTCGAGAAGCGCCTGGGCGCGGGCGCGTTTCTCGGGGCTGGCGTCGCGCTGGACCACGCGGAGCAGCGTGTCGCGCGCCAGCACGTCGCCGGCTTCGGCGCGCTCGAAGGCGATGACGTCGCGCTTCTCGTAGTAGCTGGTGTCGAAGGGCACGACCTTGGCGCCCTCGCGCTGCCAGTAGTATTTCAGGTCGTCGGTCTTCCAGTCGGCATAGGCCTCCTCCCAGGTCATGATGCCGGCATAGGGCTGCACGGCGACCTCGGCGACGGGATCGGAGAGCCGCTGATAGCGGGCATCGAAGGACTGGCGGAGCTCGCCGCTGGTGTTGGGCAGCGCCTTGTGGACGGTGGTGTCGGAGAAGATGACCACGTCGCCGGCGGAGAAGTCGGCGCCGACCCACTGGCCCTCGAACTTCTCGGAGACCTCGAGGCCGCCGGCGCCGGGCGCCAGCTCGAAGTCGAGCACGCCGCGCTTATGCGAGCCCTCGGCCATGATCAGCCCGCCCTTCGAGCGCGGGCAGTCGCCGATCGGCATCCAGCAGGCATAGCTCTGGCCGCCGCCGATATGGATCTTGTCCTGGTGCGAGCCGGTGGTGAAGTCGAAGGACTGGGTCTGCGGGAAGATGTTGCGGAGCACGAACATCGGGTGTGCGAGCACGGGCTCGCCGAAGATGCGCTCGAACAGCGCGATGATGTTCGGATGCTGCTTCATGCGATGCAGCGATTCCTGCTTCCACATCGGCCGGAAGAATTCGAGATAGCCCGGCTCCGGGTCCTTGCAGGCCTTGGCGAGATCGGCGACGCCGCTTTCCAGCGGCTGATCCGCGCGGACCCAGCCGCCCTTGGCGGCGAGGCCGAGGAGCTGGCGGCGGATCGCCATGATCTCGTCCCGGGGCAGGAGCCCACGGAGGAAGAGATAGCCGTCGCGATCGAGACGCGCCGCTAGCGCCGCGCCATCGCGGATGACATCGGTCGAATCGACATAGGGCTTGATCATGGAGGAACGCTAAAAAGCGCGGACAAGGTTGTCAACGCGAAGCGTCCGCTTATGAACGGCGCGGCGGTAGCGCGATACCGGCCCGCCGGCTATTTCGGCCGAGGCTCCTTCAGCCCCGCGTCGGGCTGCGCCAGGTCGCCCCGCCTCAGCGCCTTCACCGCCGTGACCAGCGCCTGGGCTGCGTTCCGCACCTCGTCCCGAAGATCGCGATCGGCATCGAGGTCGTCATGGCTGGTGGCGTAGGGCTTCATGTAGCCGATATAGGCGCCGACCTGGCTCTTCGGCCCCGCCGCGACCAGGCCCATCGCCTGCAGCCACTCGGTCAGGATGCGGCGGAGCGTCTCGACGCCCTCGACGTCGCCATGGACGACGACCGAGAAGGCCCGGCCGGCCAGGTGCTTCGGGTAGTCCCAGCCCTTCAGCTCCAGCGCCTTCGCCATCTCCGGGTCCTTGCCGCCCGTCGAGGTCGGGTCCGGGTTGCCGCCATCGGCGCAGACCAGCCGGTCCATCATCGCCTTGAGCCCGCTCGGCGCCTGGAACCAGTTGACCGGGCAGAGGATCATCACGCCGTGAGCGGCCGACCATTTCGGATAGATCTCAGCCATCCAGTCGTTGACCTGGCCCATCGCGTGGTTCGGGTAGCACGAGCAGGGCCAGTGGCAGAGCGGCATCGCGGTCGAGACGCAGGCCTTGCAGGGGTGAATCTGGCGGCCGTATTCCGAGGTGAGGCGGCTGAGGTCGAGCAGCTCCGCCTCGAAGCCGCGCGTGCCGGCGATGATGGTCTCGGCGATCTTCGCCAGCCGGAAGGTCTTCGACATCTCGCCCGGGCAGCTTTGCTCGCTGCGGGACGAGCCGTTGACGATGAGGATGCGCGAGCGTGCCTTGGGGTCGCGCTGCCGGCGCTCGGCCGCATGGATCTCGGCCCGGCTCTTCAGCCAGTCGACCGAGAGATCGTAGGTCGGATCGACGAAGCCGCGGCCGGCGCGGCGCGTGCGCGGCGCCTTCCGGTAGTCGTCGTATCCGTCCCAGGCGACCTCGATGATCTTCTCGATCTCGTCCTCGAGCCCGTCGAATGCCGGATCGGCGAAGCGCTGGCGGACACGCTTGGCGAACTCCGCCCGCGTCAGCTGCACGCTCGGCATGCCGGTGCGGATCTTCACCTTGGGCATCGCCCGCCTCCCTAGAGTTCGCCCCGCCGGTCGTAGCGGACTTCGCCGCCGAGGATGGTCAGGTCGACCTTCGCTTCCAGCAATTCGGCCGGATCGACGGCGAAGAGATCGCGGTCGATGACGGCGATATCGGCGAGCATGCCCACCTCCAGCGTGCCGCGCTCGGCCTCGGCGAAGGCCGAGTAGGCGCCGTTGGCGGTGAAGGTGTGCAACGCCTCCGCCAGCGGCAAGGTTTCCGACGAACCGAGAACGCGGCCGCGATCGGTCTTGCGGGTCACCATGACGTGGAGGCCGATCAGCGGATTGTCGGAGGAGACCGGCGCGTCGGATCCGGCGGCAGGGCGGAGTCCGCGGTCATGCCAGCGACGCATCGGATACGACGCCTCCGACCGCGCCTCGCCCAGCACGTCGACATAGAGGTCGCCGAACTCGTGGATGAACACCGGCTGCGGCGAGGGGATGATGCCAAGGCGCTTCATCTCGCCGATCTGCCGGTCGGTGACGAAGCCGCAATGTTCGATGCGAGGGCGGGCATCGGCCTTGGGATGGGTCTGCAGCGCCTTCTCGATGGCGACGATCGCCTGCTCGATCGCGGCGTCGCCGATGGCGTGGATGGCGATCTGCCAGCCGGCCGCATGGACCTCGGCGACCATCGCCTCCATCTCGCGGTCCTCGAAGCAGAGCATGCCCTTGTCACTGCCGCAGCAGCGATAGGGCTCGCTCATCGCCGCGGTGCGCCCGCCGGCCGAACCGTCGGCCCAGAACTTGACCGGGCCGATCCGCATCATCTCGTCGCCGATGCCGGTGACGAGGCCGGCCGCCCTGGCGTCGGCGAGCGCCCCGTCCGGCCCGCCGGTGAAGCTGAGATACGACCTGACCGGCAGGCGGCCGGTCTGCCTCGCCTCGCGGTAGGCAAACCACTCCTCGAACTTGGCGCGAAGGCCGACACCGGCATCGACGACGCTGGTGAGGCCGAGCGCGAGGCAATGGCGGCCGCCTCGCTCGATCGCCTCGATCAGGCGGATGCGATCGGGTTTCGGCATCACCCGGTAGACCACCTCCTGCGCCCGCTCCTGGACCAGGCCGGTCAACCGCCCCTCCCGGCGCTCGAAGGCGCCGCCGGGCGGGTCGTTGACGCCCTCGGGGATGCCGGCAGCGGTGAGCGCGCGGGAATTGGCGACGCCCATGTGGCCGCAGGTGCGGCGGATGTAGACGGGATTATCCGGTGCCGCCCGGTCCAACTCCTCGCGGAGCGGATGGCGCTTCACGTCCAGGTGGAAGTGGTCGTAGCCGCGGCCGATGATCCAGGCGCCCGGCCCCAGCCGCTTCGCCTCGGCCGCCACGGCGTCGACGATCTGGGCGATGGCGGTCGCCCGGGGCGGCTTGAAGTCGAGCTCGACCAGGCCGAGCCCGATCGGGATCAAATGCTCGTGTGCGTCGCAGAAGCCCGGCACCGCCAGGCGGCCGCGCAGGTCGACCATCCGGGTGTCCGGCCCGGCGAGGTCGGAAAGCTCCGATTCGGTCCCGGCCGCCACCACCCGGCCCTTCCACAGCGCCAGGGCAGATACCTCGGGAAGCCCGAGCCCGCGCCAGATGCGGCCGCCCCTGAGCAGGACGTCGGCCTTGGGGAAGACGCTCATCGGACGGCTCCCGCGGGCCAATCCGCCGCATTGCAGCGGCTCGCCGGGAGCGCTACCAGTTGACCGGCCATGGTGTCGTCCTTTTCCGGCGGGTGGGATTAAGGGCACGGTGACGCGGGGCCGGGCGGACGGTCAAGCCGGGCCGGAGGCATCCGGGCAGCAGAAAAGGGGCCGGGGAAACGTGACTTACGACGCCGTCTTCGCCGAGGCCGTGGACCGGCTCAGGTCCGAGCGGCGCTATCGCGTCTTCACCGAGCTCGAGCGCCGGGCCGGCAGCTTCCCGCGCGCCTTCAACCACTCGCTGCCGGACGCGCCGGAAGTCACGGTTTGGTGCTCCAACGACTATCTCGGCATGGGCCAGCACCCCGACGTGCTGGGCGCGATGAAGGACGCCCTCGACCGCTACGGCGCCGGTGCCGGCGGCACCCGCAACATCTCCGGCAACAGCCACCCGATCGCGATCCTGGAACGCACGCTGGCGGAGCTGCACGGGAAGGAGGCGGCGCTCGCCTTCACCTCGGGCTTCGTCGCCAACGACGCCGCGCTCTCGGCGATCGGCCAGCTCCTCAAGGGCTGCGTCATCCTCTCCGACGCCGACAACCACGCCTCGATGATCGCCGGCATCCGCCATTCGGGCGCCGACAAGAAGATCTTCCGCCACAACGACGTCGAGCATCTGGAAGCGTTGCTGAAGGCGGAGCCGGCCGACCGGCCGAAGGTCATCGCCTTCGAATCCGTCTACTCCATGGATGGCGACATCGCCCCGGTCGCCGAGATCTGCGACCTGGCCGAGCGCTACGGTGCGCTCACCTTCCTGGACGAGGTCCATGCCGTCGGCCTCTACGGCGCCCACGGCGCCGGGGTCGCCGAGCGCGACGGCGTCATGTCCCGGGTCGACGTCATCTCGGGCACGCTGGGCAAGGCCTTCGGGGTCATGGGCGGCTACATCGCCGGATCCGGCCCGCTGGTCGATGCCGTCCGCAGTCATGCCAGCGGGTTTATCTTCACCACCGCGCTGCCGCCGGCGATCGCGGCCGGCGCCACCCGGTCGATTCGCCATCTGATGACCAGCGGGGCCGAGCGCGAGCGCCACCAGGAGCGGGTCGCCGCCTGCAAGCGCCTGCTGCGGGAGGCGGGGTTCCCGGTGCTCAACTCGACCAGCCACATCGTGCCGCTGATGGTCCGCGACGCCGGCCGCTGCAAGGCGGCGAGCGACCGGTTGCTGGCGCAGCACCGCATCTATATCCAGCCGATCAACTTTCCGACGGTCCCCAGGGGTAGCGAGCGCCTCAGGATCACGCCGACGCCGTTCCATGACGACGCGGCGATGTCGGCCCTGGTCGAAGCTCTGGTGGAAGTCTGGGACGCACTCGGCCTGATGCGCGAAAAACGCGCCCCCGCCGAGGTGAAGTAGTGTTTAGGGGATAACTAGTCGAGGATCGAATTGACCGCCCTGTGACGTGTCGGTAACACTGCGCGCCGACGGGGGGAATTAGCGACCGGGGGGACACACCCATGATTGGCCTTCGAACCAAGCGCGCGGCGGCTGCCGCTGTTCTCGCCGTATGGATCAGCGGCCCTGCGATGGCCCAGACCAAGCAGGTGGCGGCGACGTCCAACTGCCCGAGCCCGGTGGTCGAGGCGATGCATGTGCGCCTGCTGCAGACCGAGCTGATGGTGGCGGCGCTGCAGTGCCGGGCGGCGCCGGGCTACGACTTCTCGTCGAAGTACAACGCCTTCGTCATGCAGTTCAACTCGCCGCTGACCCAGAACGCCAATACGCTCAAGGATCACTTCCGCAAGAGCTTCGGCGCCAACCACATGACCCAGCTCGACCGCTACATGACGCGGATCGCCAACGACGCCGGCCAGCGCGGCATGGGTGCCGGCTATTGCCAGAACATGGCGCCGATCTTCGAGAACGTGCTCCAGCTCAAGGGCAACAGCGAGCTCACCAAGTTCTCGAACCAGAACCCCCTCGCCCTCGCCATCAGCAGCCGAGACGGCTGCTGATCCGCACGCTATCGTCGCCTCCGCTTGCCGGCGGAGGGGTCGATGCGGGGGATATTTCCATTTCTTGATGTGGTGACGGCCGCCAGGGCCGAGGAGCCGCCGGCAGCCGGCGCCGCCCAGCTGATCGCGGCCATGCGCGGCCATGCCGGGGATCTGGTCCAGCGGCTGGGCGCGATCCGCGAGTCGCTCAACGACCTGCCGGGGTATGCCCGCCAGGCGCTCGACCTTCTGACCGATCTCGAAGGCCTTCTGACCGATCTCGAAGGACTGCCGTCGCTCGGCGAGGCTCTCCTCGTCCTGATCGCGGTCACGGCGCTGGGCGGGGCGGCGCAGTGGCTGTTCGGCCGGGCGATGCGGCGGCTCCGCGAGCGGATGGCGGCGGCGTCGGGGACGCTGATGCACGCCGGCGCGCTGCTCGCCAACCTGTTCCTCGACGCCGTCGGCATCGTCGTCTTCCTGGCTTTTGCCAACGG
>CAXNIC010000119.1:0-12967 GCA_964201945.1 Alphaproteobacteria bacterium | reverse complement strand
TTGCCGTGCTTGACCAACCCACGGAAGACTGACATCACCATCAACATCCAACGGCGCTGCAAGCGCCCGCGCCACACTGGTCGCGATCGATCGGAACAGGTGGTCGCGATCCGTCGGAATCGGTGGTCGCAATCGTCGGAATGCGCACTCGAGACCTGGCGGAGATCGTTGGGCTCTCCGGTTGAGCGCGCGCCGAACTCGAGAATGATCCTCGGAGGCAGATAGCCCGTGCCGAGGAAGATGGGCTCGTAGGCGATGACGATCTTGTCCTTGTTCGCCTCGATCGTCGCGTCCAGACCGGCTGAGGCCGCCCGTTCTCTAATGACCGGTAGCGCTACTTCCTTCGTCCATCCCTCAAGGCGCGCCTTGATCTCCTCGCTCCAGCGCCGCATCTGACTCTTGCTCTGAGCTTTAGGATGCCCCTCTTCGTCGACGAGGTCCTTGGCGAAGGCCCGGACGTCATAGGTGAGGTCGAGATCCTCGGAGAACCGTCGGATGGCGCCATAGATCTTCGAAAGCGATGTTCCGCCCTTGAAGACGATATCGCCGCCGAAGGCCGACGATGTCACGGCATCGAGCGCCCATACCACCATCACATCCTTTTCCAGGATGTGGGCTGCGCGCCCGGAAGCACGGGCGGCGACGCCGAGAGCATCTCTTCGATCGCCGGCCGAGAGCTTGAGGAAATCCTCAGCCATGGACCATCACCCGGCTCACCGGCTCGGCGATCCACGACGGCAAGGACGGACGGGCCTTGGCGAGTTCTTCAAGCGCGCCTGCCGGCAGGCGGCCGAGCACCTGACGCAAGGTCGCCTCCGCCGCGCTCGCACGCGACGTGTTCGTAGCCGTCGACGGGCGGCCGGGCTTGCGCGGTCCGTTTTCGCCGGCCGCCCAGGCGATCGCCCGGATGACCTCGCCGGCGGGCCGGCCGGCGAGAACCAGCTGCCATCGAGGGGCATGCCTTAGTTCCACTTCGATCGGCGCCGATGCCATCGCCGCCCCGTCACGGGGGCCGAGCGCGACCGTCCTGCTCTTGCCCGAGGTCAGGTAGACCATGCGGACGGGAACCTGGGTTGTGAGGCCGAGCGCATTGGCCGCCGTCGCGCCCGAGCTCGCGATAGTCTCGCCGGAACTCCGGGCAATCGCCTCGACGACCTTCCCCGGCTCTGGGGTCCGCGTGCCGAAACGGGTCTCGACTGGAGTGAGATATACGCCGCGGCCCGCGCGAGTTAGCCGGCCGCGCTGAACTAGGCGGGAGAGCGACTGATCGATCGCCGCACGGTTGCCGAGATGCAAGAGCGCCTTGGCCTGGAGCGGCTCGCCCTCAGGCAGTGCGGAAGCGATCCTGAAGATTTCTTCGGTGAGCGGACGCATGGGGATACCTCTTGTCAGAGAAAGTATATCATTTTCTGACAGTTTTCAAGACCGCCTATCGTGACAGCAACGAAAAACCGCTCACTTCCAGCAGTTTGGCGGACATTCACCCTCGAGCTAGCAGGCTGTTGAAGAACCCCTCTCTCCGGAGGAAGAATTTGGGTTGGTTGTCCGCGGGGGGACCTGATGGTCTTTGTAGCGGGCGACTTGGCTGAAGTTTGAGCGATCCGCGCCTTGCGGAGGAGGCTCATGCCGGTGCCGCCGGAGTTTGGGCAGGCGGATCAGGTTGTAGGCGGTCAGCGCCAGAGCGAAGGCGGCATCCTCCCTGGCACGTCCTCGGAGCTTGACCTTGGCGAGGCCGGCCGAGCTCTTGATCCAGCCGAATACCTCCTCTATGCGCTTGTGACAGCGCTGGCTGATGCCATAGCCGGAATGGCGTGTGGTGCGCGCATCGACGGCCGAGGCGCGAGGTTTGCTCGTCTGGGCCGTGCTGCGGACATGGCCGTCAATGGCGACGTGCGGGGTCATGTGCCGAGCCCGGAGATCTCTCACGAACTGTCGCACATCGTAGGCCTTATCGGCGCCGAGCGTGATGCTGTCGGAAGGTGGGCGGTTCCGGCTGGCGCCGCTCTACGACGTCATGTCGGCCGAGCCATATGCCGCCTCGATGCAGATGGACCGCAAGAAGCTGAAGCTCGCCATGGCAGTCGGCGATGGCCGGCACTACGAGATCGAGAGCATCGTGCCTCGGCACTTCCGGCAGACCGCGAGAGCATGCGGCTTCGCCGAGGCGGATATCGACGCGATCCTCCACGAGGTGGCCAAGGCGGTTCCGACGGCGATCGACAATGTGACCGCGGAGCTGCCGCCGACGGTGATGGTGAGGATCGTGGATCTGGTGATGGAGGCTTTGAGGCGCCGTTCGGGGATGCTCGGCTGAACCGCAGCACGGTCCTCCATGTGCCAAAGATGAGGTCGCGGAAACGGGCGATGGAGAAGGTGACTCTATCGACCCATACCGAGTGCCGTGCCCATCCCTTCAAGCCATCACGGCGGCGCAGGACCATCCCCCGTGGGGAGCAAGTTCGACTGAACCCGGGATCCCTCTCAGCCTATTGCCTGGCGGGCGATCGATCCTGATCGGCTGCAGAGTTGCATTCGATACGCCGCCTCCTCGGTCCCAGCGTCCCGCTCGTTGTTGGCGTCGGGCGAAATGAAATCGGCAACCGCGGCCCTTCGGGCTTCAAGCTGCCGGATCGACCTCCTGATAGTCGAAGCGATGCCCCGGGCCTGACCCCACGAGGCGTTCGTCGAGGTTCTAGTCCGGCTCGCACAGCTGCGTCGGGGCTCGGCTGGCGGGGCTTTTCTAAGGGTAACTGCTGATGGCTCTAGCGGGAAATTGCCGCCGCTCGGTTAGCCTTCGGGGAATCGCCTCCGACTCAAAGGCTTCTCACCTCGGAACCATGCCTTTGCGGCCTCCGAACTGAGCTCCCGCTTCGAGTCTCCAGCACGATTACCAACGATCTCAGGGTCACACGTTGGGCGCCGGCCCTGCCTCCGACAACCGCGTCAGGCTACCCCGAGGAGGCGCGCGATCACGGTCTCCGTCGATCCTGGCGCCGCCGTCTTCCCATCGGCTCGATGGCGGTCGGTTCGCCGGAACGATGGGCGCGCTCGCGGGAGTGGGTGGTTGGCAGGGATATCGATGCGACCGCCGTAGCACGGTGTGACTCCTCCCAAAGACACATCGGCTAAGGCGAAGTCTTGTGATGCGGTTTCGACAATCCTCGGCGTCCCGGTGGGACGCGGGTTGGAGGCTCACAAAGACCGTAGCCGCTAGGGCGGCACTCATCGTCCCGTCTACGGGGTGGGTCATGGTTTGGCTGCCTCTGTTTCCCAGGAAAGGGTCCTCGAATAGAGCGCGACGGTGGGACGGTGCAGCTCATCTGCAGCAATTGATCTGGGTTCTCCCATTTTCAGATGCGCAATACCGCATTGTCATCCGTTCCGCGGCCAGTTTGGCGCCGATGGCGTGACGGGCACGGCGTGGGTGCGATTGCTCGAGACGAGCCATGGGATAGCTCGAGGCGAGCCTGAGCCGCTCAGTGAGCAGCTCTCCGATGCGAGTTGAAGGGCCGCTCGGACAGACGCCACAGCGACTTGGCAAGGTTCGTGACGGCGCCGATCCAGGGCATTTAACGAAAATCGATGTTATGTGCCGGTCACGCGCAGCCATGAACCATGCCTCCCCTTTCGGCGTCTAAGGCTTTCGTGAGCTCCACCCTTCCGTTCGACGGCGACTGGTTCAAGCGCTGCGGCCGACTCGAGGAGCCGGACGAGGGCGCCGAGCAGCTGCTGACCGGGCGCCTCGCACGGATGTCCAGGGCGCAATATGCGATGCCGGCTTATCGCTCGAGCCGGCCGCGGGCGCCGGGCGGCGGAACCGCCTTCCAACTATCGCATACGGTGGTCAGGCGGACGCGCCGGGCCCCGGCGCCGACGGTGCCGAGCGACGCCGATGCGCCGCCCGGCCGGAGCTTCGTGTTCCCGTCCGGGGCCATGGGGCAGGGCGAGCGGGCGATCCGCGAGCGCCGCCTCGAGCGCCTGGGCCGCAAGGGGGTCTTGCCGGTGGAGATGACCGGTCAGGTCAAGGCGATGAGCGGCGTCTACGACCGGGCCCGGCGATGCTGGCACGTGCCGAAGGAGTTGGTGAAGGAGGGCGCGGTGCCGCCGAGCTGGCGCTCGCGGGAGGCGGCGTCGGCCTGGCTCGAGAGCCGGATCGGCCGGCCGGACAGCGCGCCGGGAACGGCGGCGCGGTTCCAGGCCTATATCGAGCGGGCCGAGGCGAGCGACGCCAGCCGGCGGGCGGAGATCGAGGCCGACGAGGTCGGCGAGATCTCCTTCGGCACGATCGGCCGGACCAGCGCCGAGCGCATCGCCTTCTGGGAGCGGGCTGAGGAGGGCGAGCGGTCCGGAGGGCGGGTCCAGCAGCGCGTCATCGCCGAGCTGCCCTACTGGCCGCAGCCCTCCGATCGCCGGCGGATCGCCGAGCGGTTCTGCGAGGTCCTGAGCCGCCTTGATCTCCCGTTCCATGCGGTCGTCCACCACCCCGACGTGGGCGAGGGCGGCGATCCCAGGAACGTCCATCTGCACGTCGTCTATCATGAACGGCCGTGCCGAGGCGGAACCGCTGGCCGGCCGGCGATGAAGCGGCGGGAGGTTGCGCATATCGCTTGGCCGGGAACCCTTCGCCGCCACTTCGCCCGGGCGGTCAACGAGTCGATCGCCGCCGCGGCCGCGAGGGGCGTGCCGCCTCCGGAAGGCCGCGGCTACTTCGACCCGCGCACCACCGAAGAAATGGGCATTCCGAAGAATCCGAGCCGCCACATGGGGCCATGGCGTATGCGCCTTGAGCGGTCCGGCGTGCCGACGGCGCGGGGGGTTAGCAACGGATGGCGAGAGGGTGCGTGGCGCATCCGCGAAGCGGTGGACGCCGAGCTCGCGGCCATGGTGCGGGCGGAGGCAGCACTCGCGAGTCTCAGCGATGCACGAGCGGCGTGGCCGCAATGCGCGCTGCTGGCGCGGCTTCAGGACATGGCGGGGAATATCCTAGACGACTCGGGAGAAAGTCTCATTGAGTTGACGGAGCGCGCGGTCCACGACAGTTTCTCGCATGACCGGGCGCGATTGCGCGGCCGCTGGGCCGGTGAGGCGAGACGCCGGCTCGAACGGATGGGAGCGAGGCCGGCTCGGGCGGCGACGCCGGCGTCTCGGACCACTCGCCTCGACCACGCCGATGCGCTCGAGGCGGTCATGGCCGAGACGGCCGGGGCCGCGCCCGAGCCGGCCTTTGAGCTGCGGCTGCTACAACGGCGCCGCGACCTCGATCGCACTGTACGTGCTGCAGATCTGCTCGGCGATCTGACGCGGATCATCACGACCCTCGAGCATGTGCGTGCGTGCGATACCGGCTGGAGACGAGCGGAGGCGGAGATAATCGCGCGAAAGCCCGCCAGAGAGGCTCAGGACAGGAACGGGCTGACGCAGTCGGAGTTCGCATCGGTCGTGGAGTGGGAGAAGCGGCTCGCAGAAAGGCGGAAGGGTGTGGCGCATGCGCGGGTCGCCGTGGTCGATGCCATCGCCCGCCTCGAGGCGGCGCATCGCAGCCAAGCCGACGCGATGGAGTTGCCGAGGCCTGTGCCCGTGACGCCTCGCGATGCGGCTCTTGCCAGCTTTGCCCAAATCGAGGATGTGCTTCGGATGGACCAGATGCTCTTCGGCACGGTCGGCGCGCCGGCGATGACATGGCTCAAGTCGAGATGGCACTCGCTCCATCTCGATGCCGAGGCGAAGCTGCGGTCGATGCCTCCGCAGGAGGCGCCACCGGCGCATCCCTTCGCGGTGCGGGCGGCGCGCAGGGCGAAAGTGGACCAGATCTCTTTCGACGCCGTTGACCGCCGTCGCGCCGATGTCGAGGACGCTCGCGCGGCATGCGCCGGGGCTGTCAGGGTCTGGGTCACTGCGTATGCGGAGTTCGACCGCGAGCTCAGACACGGGCCGCTCGCAGGCGTCTGGATGCAGGACGAAGCGTCGGCCTGGCGCCGCCGGGCGGCGGAGGCGCGGCTCGAGGCTAGTTCCGCCGCGAAGGCAGCGTTGCAGACCGAGGAGGCGCCGGCCGCGGACATGCCGGCGGCATGGGTGGAACTGCGGCGCGTCTGCCGGGCGCGTCTGCTCGACGAGCTCAACGCGATGGAGGCGCCAGAGCGTGCGTCGGCCGCGAGCGCCGGAGAGGTGCCGAAAGCCGGCACGGCGACGACCGGTGCGCCGCAGACGAGGCCGTCAAGCCAAGATCGGCCGCCTTCGGTACGGCCGTCTCGGCCGATCGTCCGGCCGACGGCGACCGACGCCGGACGACCGCGGCCAGGTCCGCCCGCGTCCGCTGGCCCCGGCTCGGGCGGCATCGAACGCCCGCGACCCGAGCCGCCGAAGCCACATCCGTCGGCGCCACCGAAGCCGCCGGACTGGCCGCCCGCCGCGACGCCGAGTCCGGGGCCAAGACCGCCAGGGCGATCGCGGCGCGGCTTCGAGCGCTGACCGGCGTGCGACGCGGGTGACTTCAGCAGCAACGCTGCTTGGTCTTCCGGCAGGCGTCGACGCGTCGCCCAGGAATAGGGTTCCGATGCGGGCGAGCATCAATCTCTTGATCGTAGACGATCTGCGCCGGCTCGCGGCGGCGCTCCGTGAACTGTCCCCCCCTCAGCCGACGTCTAAGGGGGAGCCGGCAGTCCCGCCGGCGGAAAAGAGGAGCTTTCATGCGTAACTCGAACACCGGCTCGCCGGGTCGCCCGTTCCGGCGACACTCGTCGGCGTCACCCGCCGCCGCGGATCAGCGAAAGATGGGCCGTCGGCGACGGCGGGCTCGGACGCCGCCGAAGCTTGGTCCTACGCATCATCCACATCCGCGCCGCGTCACGTCCGAGCAAGGCCGCGCGAGAAAGCTGCTGCTCAAGGTTTCTGACGTTGTCGACGCGCTCGGCATCGGCCGGACCAAGGTGTTCTCGCTGCTAAAGGACAAACTGATTCCGTCCATCAAAATCGGCCGCTGCCGGCGTGTGACGGCTGACGCGCTCCGCGACTTCATCAAGGGGCGCTAGATCGTATGCCTCCGCGGCCTGCTGAGGCCGCGGTCTCCTGCAAAGCGGATCTCGAGGCCTCCTCGATGATCCGCTTTTTCTTTGCCTGGTGCTGCGAACGGCCTCGGCGCAGCGTCGCCGCGCGTGCTCGACGCCGGTTGTTTGCGCGCTTGCCCGGCCTCCATCTCATGGGGAAGCGCCCCATCGCTCTACCCATCCCTCTGCGCCGGATCGCGCCGGATCGCCATGGCCTTCCGTGAACGCCGGCGGACGACTGGCCGACCGGACCTCGTCCGCTCGCGTCCATGGCGAGCCGGGATGGACGACGGCGAACGATCGTGTCGCGGACACCTCGTCCGAGGCACGATCGATGCCCTCGACCGTCGATGCCCAGCGCCGACGCGCGGGCCCTCCGAGCTGCCGATCGCCATGCCGCCTGGCGCGCGTTGGCGATCCGGCAGCAATCTCATATCTATAAGGTGATGAGGCGCCGCGCCTGGATCAGGCGGTCGATTCGGATCAGGGCGGGAGGCTTGGCAGTTCCCGCTGGCGAGGGCGTGCCGCCGAGCGCGCACGAGCCCGTTAAGCGATGGGATGCAAGATGGGTTCGCTGGCGGAGGCAGCTTGCCGGAGGCCCGACTCTCCTGGGTTTCCTGCCGCCAGTTCGTCGGAGACGGTGGAAGACGAACATGACGGTTGGATGATCGTCAGGCTCATAACCTGAAGGTCGTCAGTTCAAATCTGGCCCCCGCAACCAAGCAAAAGCCGCCGGTTTCCTCGCGAAATCGGCGGCTTTCGTTTGTCTGCCGTAGGTGTCGAGAGTCGCTAGGTCAGCAGGAGGTAAGCACCTGCCTCATCCGCCCGATCTCTGCACGTCACCTCTGCTTGCGCACGGGCGTCGTCCAATAGGCCTGAGCCGCAGTTTGCTCGTTGTCGCCCATGCCGAGGCCTCACCACCTGTTGCGGACGGCCTTGTAATTGGCCTCGGGATCATAGAGTTCCACGGCCAGGCCAAGCTCCGTCGCGGTGAATCGTCCCGTCGCCGCGAGCAGCTGAAAGGCCGCCACGAACTCGTCACGCGTGGCCTGGACCTGGTTGACCTGGGCAACCCGCAGTTCCTGCTCGGCATCGAGTACGTCCAGCATGCTGCGTGAGCCGAGAACGGCTTCTTGCTCTACACCTTCGAGCGCGATCTCGGCGGCGTCGATCTCATCGGAGTAGGAATCGAACCTCGCCCGAGCAGCCTTGTATTGCTCGAAGGCGCGAGTCGCGGACTCGATGGCCGAACGCCGCACCTCATCGATCTCCCCGCGGCGCTGGTCGACCGTTTGTCTTGCCGCGCGATGGCGCGAGGTGACCGCTCCTGCCTGGTAGAGCGGGATGGTCACGTTGGCGTCGAGCGAGCGCGTGTCGGTGCGCAAGCCGTCGTCCGACGTCAAAGAGCTGTCGCTGCGCGAGATGCTGCCGGTGAGACTGGCTTCCGGCAGCAATTGGCCGCCCACGACGCGCACATCGTCCTGAGCACTTTTCTCGGCAAACTGCGCGGCAATCACGCTGGGATTGTTCTTGGACGCCTGGGCCGCGGCGTCTTCGCGCGAGGTCGGCAGGTTTCGCGGCCACTCCGGAGTCGTCAGCGCGGCGGGAACGTTGCCCATCAGGCGTCGATAGGTCGCGCGGCTGATTTCGAGCCGGCCTTCGGATGCGATCCGCGCCGCGATCGCCTGGGCTTGTCGCGATTCCGCCTGGGATACGTCGGTGAGAGAGAGCTCGCCGACGCGGTAGCCATTCTGGGCACGTTCGAGTTGGCGCTGAAGGCGCCGCTCGTTGGCGATGTTGAGCCCTACCGCGGACTCGTCGCGTATCACATCCACATAGGAAGTGGCGGCGGCGAGCAGCACCTCCTGCTCGGTGGCGACCAGGCGGGCACGCTCGGCCAGGACGGCGTGCTCGGCCGAGTGGGTCGCCGCGACCGTACGCCCGCCGCGATAGAGGGGCTGGGTGACCGTGAGGTCGGCGGTGAGGGTGTCGAGGTTGGTCGTCGTGATCGTGCCTTGGGTGTCGCCTTTCGTATGATGGCGGTCCGCGCTGGGTGAGGTGGTCACCCGCGGCCGCCAGTTGGACAGCGCCTGTGGCACGCCTTCGTCCGTCTGTCGCAGGCGCGCGCGGCCTGACAGGATGACCGGGTTGGTGTGGTAGGCAGCTGCCAGAGCTTCCTGGAAGGTTTGGGCGCGCACCGGCGTCGCCATTGATAGACCGAGTCCGGCAGCGATGACTGCGCCGAGTGTCGCCAGGGCCCATATGTGCATCGAGGCGACTTGACCGGTCATTTTTTCTCCTCGCGAACGGCGTCAATTCGCATTCGCGCACTTGTATCATACCAAGTGGCTCCATGCCTTTCCGAGGAGGCGCCGATTTTAGGGCGACGGGTCGGCGACCTCGGCGCTATTGTCGGACCGATACTCCAGGGCTCGCATAGTCCTGATCATCTATCGGACCGAGAGTTGGATTCCAGTCTGATCCCCCTGACTTCGTGAGCAAGACACGGAACTGGCGATGCTCGATCGGGTCAACCGCTATGCTCATGGCTATGTCGCCATCCCGGTCGTCGCCGCGCTGCAGGGCCGTGGCGTACTCGACCATCTGTCGAGCACAGGCCCGATCGCGCGCGACGCGCTCGGTCGTCACTATGGCGCCAATGCTGGGCATTTCGCGGCAGCCTCGCGCCTGCTTGTCAGCCTCGGCTGGCTGGACGAGTCACCAGAAGGCCTGAGCCTCTCCGCAACTGCCGGCGACCGGATGCGGATCCCCGCAGATGTGACGGAGCTGCTTGCCGTCTCCGCCGACCGCGTGCTGGGTGATGCGGCCGCGAAGGCACGACTCGCTCGCTGGCTTCCCGCGGTCTCGACGCGCTGGGGTGGCGCAGGCGATCTGGTGGCCGGGATGTTGGACGGGCTCGTCGTCGCGCCGGTGCTGGTCGCACTCTGCCGGCATGGCACTGCCGCGAAGGTCGCCGACTGGTCGCGTCTTCCCCTGGACTGGCTTGATGCCGATGCCGTGATGCTGGTCGATCGGCTGTGGCGATCCACCGGATGGGGCGGCTGCGTCGACGGCGTGCTCGAATCCGATGGCCTCTCAGCCTGCATGCTCGAGCACGGCCTCGATCTCGCCACCACGCTGTCATACCGGCCCATGTTGGCGCAGATGGATACGCTGCTGTTCGGCGACGCGTGGGGCGCGATGGCGTCCATCGGCGGGGCCGGGGGGCGTGTCGACCATCAACTCAATGTTCGCGGCAGCGGTTTCCAACACCAACGGTTCGTCGCCGACCTGGGGGCCCTGCTGCGCGATCGCTTCGACGGCAGCCGGCCCGCCGATAAGCCCGACGTGGTGATCGACATGGGCGCCGGCGATGGCTCTCTGCTCGCTGCGCTCCACGACGCGGTGCAGGGGATCTCCAAACACGGTAAGCTGCCGCTCGTCATGGTGGCGGCGGACTCCAATTCTGCCGCGTTGGCCGAGGCCGGCAGAAAGCTGTCGGGTCGTGGCATTCCGCATCGCCTGGTCGAGGCCAGCATCGACGACGATCCGGCCGGGCTGTCGGCACGGCTCGCCGATGTCGAACTCGCCGGTCGACGGACGCTGCATGTTCGGTCCTTCCTCGACCATGAACGAGCCTGGCATCCGCCCTCCGATGCAAGCGCGGCGGCTCGCCGGCGCCGGCATAGGCTTGAGGGCGTGCATGTGGCACCTGACGGCACGGCAATCGACCCGGCCGACACCATGCAGGCCCTGGTCGAGCATCTCGGACGCTGGTCCGCGACGGTTGGAGACGGCGGGCTGGCTGTCGCCGAGGTGCACGCGTTGCCCGCCGCAACGGTGCGCGCGTATCTCGATGAGTGCGAGAATCTCCACTTCGATGCATGTCGTGCGTTTTCCGGCCAGCAGCTGGTGGAGGCTCACGCCTTTCTCCTGGCGATGGCCGAAGCCGGGTTGTTCGCACGTGCCGGCACGCTTGTCCGTTATCCGCGGAGCCTACCGTTCACGCGCATCACGTCGGCTTGGTACGAGCGACGGCCCTATCGCATCAGGTTGGCGGATCCAGATGACATCGACACCCTTGTAATGCTCGATGAAGCCGGTTGGGCACCGGCGCTGCGCTTCGGCCGCGCATGCATCGAAGCGAGGCTGGCGAACAGCCCGAACGGCGTTCTGGTCGCTGAGACGGATGGCGGAGTGGTGGCGGCCGTCTATGTCGGCCGCCTGCCAACCGCGGACGCGGTGCATGGTCGCACGCTGGAGTCTTGCCTCGCGGACAAGGCGATCGAGGGCTCTGTCCTGCAGCTGCTCGGCGTGATCGCCGGACCGTCCGCGCCGCTGGGGCTGGGTGACGCCTTGCTCGACTTCGTGCTCGATTGGGCGTCTTGCCAACCGGGCGTGACCGGGATTGCAGGCGTAACTCGTTTCGGTGCCTATGCCGCACGGGCAGACCTCACGCCCGAGCAATACCTGGCACTCGTCGATTCCGACGGGCTGCCGCTCGACCCGATCGTCCGTTTTCACCACCAGCGCGGCGCGCAGATCGCAGGCTTGGTGCCCGGATTCCGGCCGACCGATGCCGACAACCTCGGCATCGGCGTGCTCGTGCTCTATCCGCGGCAGGGCGACGGGCAAGCCACGGTCCCGCGCGCTGCAGCCGCCCTCGACACCGCTTCCATCGACTCCGCTGCCATCGTACGCGCGTCGGTGCTGGCGCTGCTGGGGCCAGAGAAGGCAGCCATTTTCGCGTCTGATCGCCCGGTGCGCGAGCTCGGCCTCGACTCTCTCGACATGCAGGAGCTTCGCCGGCTGTTGTCGGCCCGTCTCGGCTGTCCCATCGATCCAGGCTTCTTCTTCCGTTTCCCGAGTGTCGATGCCGCTGTGGCGGCTCTCGGCGCTGCGGCGCCGGCGGAGGGGGCAGAACCGCGGCCACGAGGCCGTGCCGATCCGAAGGTCGCGCCCGTCGGGGCTCCGACCGGCGCTGCAAGAGGTTGGGCGCCAATCGCCATCATCGGTCATGCCGGCCGATTTCCCGGCGCCGACGATCCCGAGATGTTGTGGCGCAACCTGATAGCCGGCGTCGACGCGATCTGCCGGGTGCCGCCGGGCCGCTGGGATGCCGAGAGGCTGACGGCGCCCGAGCCGGGCACGCCCGGCCTGATGGACAGCGCCGAGGGCGGTTTCATCGACGGCATCGATCTGTTCGATGCGGCCTTCTTCCGCCTGTCGCGACGTGAGGCGGCGAGGCTCGACCCGCAGCAGCGGCTTCTCCTCGAAACCAGCTGGCAGGCATTCGAGCGTGCCGGCATCGACACTGGAAGCCTCGCCGGCAGTCTAACCGGTGTTTTCATCGGCCTGTTCACCCATGACTACGAGCTGATGCAGGTCAAGGACTCGCGGGCGATGAGCCTGTCTATGATCTATAGCCTCGGCGGCTCGGCAGCAGGTGCGGCCGGACGGCTCTCCTATTTCTACGGCAGCCTGGGCCCGGCGATCGCCGTCGATACGGCGTGCTCGTCCTCGCTGGTTGCGATCCATACCGCTTGCCGGTCGCTCCAGGCCGGCGACATCAATCTGGCGGTGTGTGGCGGCGTCAACGCGATCCTCTCGCCGGAGCTCAGCATTGCCTTCTCCCAGGCCGGCATCCTGTCTGCCGATGCACGCTGCCGCACCCTCGACGCATCAGCCAGCGGCTATGGCCGCAGCGAAGGTTGCGGCGTCGTGCTCCTGAAGCGGCTGGACGACGCGATCGCCGATGGAGATCGCATCGAGGCAGTGGTGCTCGGCGGTGCTCTCGGCCAGGACGGGGCGTCGAACGGCTTCGCCGCGCCCAATGGCGCGGCCCAGGAGGCATTGATCCGGCGCGCGCTTGTGGTCGCCGGCATCGAGCCGGGCGATGTCGACATGGTGGAGATGCATGGCAC